>CAYZEZ010000378.1:0-3668 GCA_964477295.1 uncultured Bacteroides sp.
CTGAACCTGCCGCCCATTGACCAGTTTACCGTCAACGACCTGTATAATGTTCAGAAACAAATTGTGGCCACTTCGGATGAGATATATTGCATGGTATCATTAATACCCAGTCCTGCATGAACGGATCCGCCAGGTGTATTAAAATAAACATGAATGTCTTTTGTCGGGTCCGAAGAATCGAGGAAAAGCAGTTGTGCCTGGATGATATTGGCTACATAATCATCGATGGGTAATCCAAGAAAAATGATGCGGTCCATCATTAACCGGGAAAAAACATCCATGCTAGCTATATTCAGTTGCCTTTCTTCAATAATCGTCGGTGAAATGTAATTCCCCCATACAGAATCATACCTTTGAAGGGTCATACTGGAAATCCCCATATGACGGGTAGCATATCTGTAAAATTCACTTGATTGGTCCATAATATTTATAGTTTTAATACTTCAAAGTTAGTTATTTCTCAAACAATTTATTGAACTTTTCGTGTGATACCTTCTTTTCTTCCACTTTCACGGTTTCCCGCACATGATCAAACACTTTATCCTCATAAAGTTTTTCATAGATTCGTTTCCGCTCCTCCTCGTTGTTCAAAATATCGTTGGCATAACGGTTCAGGTTCTCTTCCGGCACATCACTCATGCCATACTGACGGAACTGCATCAGGGCATAATCGCGGGCAAATCCATTGACCTCCTCCTCCTTCACTTCTAATTCATTATCCGTGAACAGCTTATCCCTTATTAATTGCCATTTCAGGTTTTCTTCAAATGCAGGAAATTCTTCTGCCAGCTTATCCTCGGTGATCTTGTCTTTATTGGCCTCCAGTAACCATCGCTTTAAAAACTCAACCGGAAGATCGAATTTCATCTTCTTCATGAGCATGTCCTTTGCATCGAGTTTAAACCGGTATTCGCTATCGTGCAACAAGTTATGCTTCAACTCTTCAACTATTTTTTCAGTAAACTCTTTTTCGGTTTTCACCTTGTCTTTTCCATACAGCCTGTCATAAAGCTCCTGGTTGATTTCTGCTTTTTTAAATCGTGATATCTCCTTAATAGTGAACTTAAAGAG
Source organism: uncultured Bacteroides sp. (assembly GCA_964477295.1). Lineage (GTDB taxonomy): Bacteria > Bacteroidota > Bacteroidia > Bacteroidales > SM23-62 > CAYZEZ01. The sequence goes on from CAYZEZ010000378.1 coordinate 1,072, forward strand.
GGGAGAAATTCCCGGGATATGTTCTTTATCAATTTTAAGAATAGATGCCAGTTCGGAATCATTCGGATACGCCTTCTTAACATCTATAATCAGGGAGTCATCCACGCTTTTTCCTTCGAAGCTTTTCTTAATTTGTTCATCTTTCATCACTTCGAGTGACATGGTTGAGTCTTCACTTGTAATCCCGTCCTCCATTTCATTATGCGTCTCATCCACCTGTACGAAATGACCTTTGAGCAGTTCATTTCCTTCGATCTTAACGGCAGGCTCAAGTGTACCCATGCGCTGAGCATAGTTCTCCCTGGTGGATTCGATCATCTTATTATCCACATCTATGATGTAGAAGGGCACCTTGTCCTTCTGTGTAACTGTAAGGTCTAACTCGGGTGATAATCCAAGGTCGAAAACAAATTCAAATTCTTTCTGCTTATCCCAGTCGAATTCCTTATTCATTTCTTTATTGGGAAGGGGCTCACCAAGTATATTCAATTTTTCGTCGGTCAGGTATCTGGTGATAGATTCAGAGACAATCTTATTGATCTCTTCAACCAGCACCGGGGTACCATACAGTTTCTTAATAAGGCCGGCCGGAACTTTTCCGGGACGGAAGCCGTGCATGGTAGCCGTTTTACGGTAATCTTTCAGCACTTTCTCCACCCGCTCTGAATAATCCTCCTCTTCCAGCCTGATCTTCAGGAGAGCATTAAGTTCGTCAATGTTTTCTTTTGTGATGTTCATGTATTATTTATTTATATTATCCGGGAGCGAGGTTTCAACCAATTAACTAATCACCGGCAACATATAGCCTGTAACCTGCAACCCAACAATTCTTAAAAAACCGCCAAACTTAGCAAACCTATGTTTTGGCGGCTCAGATAAAGTGCGGATGAAGGGACTCGAACCCCCACGTCGTAAGACACTAGATCCTAAGTCTAGCGCGTCTACCAATTCCGCCACATCCGCATTTTTGAGGGCACAAAATTACTCATTTTTACTATATAAGACAAATTATTTCGAGAGCCGCCAGCCGGCAAGGGAAAGTCTTCCAGTCTGTCTTCCAGTCTTCGAATCTGCAATAAATGATAACTATAATTTTAGAAAAAATGAAGTTCCCTTTCCCTCATCGGTCTGCAGATGGATCTCGCCTTTGTGAAGGCGGATGATTTGCTTGCTCAGGCTTAAACCGATACCTGAACCTTTCTCTTTTGTGGTAAAAAAAGGAATAAACACCTGGTCGAGGTGGTTTGCGGGAATACCAGGTCCGTTATCTGCTACCCTGACGATGACCCGTCCTTCCCCATCGGCGAATGATTTTAGTTCAATGCCTGGATCTTTCCAGCCCTCCAGGGCTTCTATGGCATTCTTGATCAGATTAATCAATACCTGCTCTATCATTTGCTGATCACCCAGGAATTCCCTGGCCGCAATGACAGAAGTGTCAAGTCTTATACCTTTTTCATTAAGCTGTTCATGAAAAAGGTATTCCATCCGGTCAAAGAGAGCCTGGATATCAATCTTTGTCAGCCTCAGCGGAGGGAGTTTGGTAAGTCGCTTGTACTGATCAATAAAGTGGATGAGACCATTACTCCGCTCCTCAATGATTTCTGTACTGGTGACTGCATCCTTAATATTGTGTAAAACCATATCCGTTGCTCCGCATTCCCTGCCGGTTGTTTCCAGCTTTCTTCTAATGGCCGTAGTCAGGGTGGTTATAGGTGTAATTGAATTCATTATTTCGTGAGTAATGATCCGGATCAGTTTCTTCCACGATTCTATCTCCTGTTCCTCCATCTCACTTTTAATATCATTCATCGCAACGATAATGTATTGATCTCCCATGCTTTTAATGAATGATGCTTTCACCGATAACTGGTGCAGCTGATCTTTGGAATGGATTTTTTCAATGAAATGGTCACCAGGACTCAGGCACTTTAATTTCTCCGCAAATTCAGGCTGATATTTTGCGATATCCTTAAGGTCATTAGCTTCCCTTATCCCGAGAAATTGTTTTGCTGCCTTATTGTACAATCTCACCGACCCGGAATGGTCATAAGTAATTATACCTGTATTTATATTCTCAACAATTGTATTGAGATATTGGGCCTGCAGTTCCTTATCAATCCTTTTTTCCTTTATACTATCAATGATTTGCTGAAAACTCAATGAAAGTCCGCGAAACGTCCTTTGAATCCTTGAATGGTCCGGTACAAAAGTTATTGTTGGATTTTCTTCACTCATATATATGAGGAAATTCCCAAGCAAACGGTTTGTTTTATTTACATAGTAGATCAATTTACCGGTAACTAATAATGAGACCAGGCCAAATAGCATAGCTGTAGCCCACTGGTGTTCGAGGTAGGCAAAATGCAACAGTCCAAAAATGGTCAGAGTAATCAAAATCACATGAATACTCACACTGATGTAAAACCGGTTAAATCCCATAACTTTTCATTTTAGCATAAAGTGTGGTCCTGGATATATCAAGGATCCGGGCAGCCTTCGAATAATTTCCCCTGGATTCCTGGATGGCTTTAATGATGGCTTGATTCTCAATCTCTGATAATTTTTGGGGCATCCTGGCTTCCGGAACAGATTTT
>CAYZEZ010000379.1:0-3650 GCA_964477295.1 uncultured Bacteroides sp.
ATGGTATTCCCTTGAGAGCCAAGTTAGTAGCATATATTTCAAAGATCCAATCCCTGGGTGCCCTGGTACCCGGTCTATTCAATTTCGTGATACGGAACAGGTTAATATCGGGATTATATAAATATGTCATTGGCTTTGCCCGAGAAAGGAGTATCCCTCGATTGCACAAAGTAACACTCAGGAAATGGTGTGACAAAAACCTTGGATCACTCAATGACTCAATTGATGAAGAAAGGGGCGCCGTATACTTTTTCGTGGATGAGTTTACCAATTATACCGACACGCCCGTTGGAATTACTGCCATTAACCTTTTAACAAGGCTGAAATACAAAGTTTTTATTGCCGATCATGCAGTGAGTGGCCGGACCTTTCTATCGAAGGGCCTGCTCAGAACAGCCAAAAAACATGCTGCACGGAATGTGGAGGTTTTTAAGGACCTGGTAAGTGAAGAGGTACCCCTGGTTGGCTTGGAACCATCAGCCATACTGGCTTTCCGGGATGAGTATCCTGAACTGGTTGATCCGGAACTCAGGCAGGATGCACAGAAACTTTCACAGTATGCTCTCACTACTGAAGAATTTCTCATGCATCAGATGGAGAGAGGAATGATTAAAAAGGAACAATTTACCGGTGAATCCCGTCATGTTCTTTTCCATGGCCATTGCCAGCAGAAAGCTATAGCATCAACATCTCCCACAAGTTATGTGCTTTCATTTCCCGAAAATTATACGGCTGAGGAAATTCCGTCCGGCTGTTGTGGTATGGCAGGATCATTCGGATTTGAGAAGGAGCACTATGGACTTTCAATGAAGGTCGGGGAGCTGGTATTGTTCCCGGCTATCAGAAAGGCATCTGATAAGTCCCTGATTGCCGCACCGGGAACCAGTTGCAGGCATCAGATTTCGGATGGAACGCGGCGTGAAGCATTGCACCCGATAGAGGTATTGTATAATGCACTGATTGATTAGCTCTTATCTAGACTTTTAACACTTCACCTTCCGATTTGGCAATTACCACTGCCCCGCAACTGTCGCTCCAGACATTAGTGCATGTCCTGAACATATCCAGGATCCTGTCGACGGCAAGAATCAAACCTACTCCTTCTAACGGGAGCCCTACAGCGGTAAGGATAACCGTTATCATTACCAATCCTGCCATCGGTATAGCCGCTGCACCAATAGATGCCAGTAATGCTGTTAAGATGATTATAAGTTGCTGAATTACAGTCATGTCCACACCATAAGCCTGGGCGATAAACATGGCCGCCACACATTCGTAAAGTGCCGTCCCATCCATATTTATGGTTGCTCCCAGGGGCAGTGTGAAACTGCTGATCTTATTGGAGACACCACTATTCTCTTCAACGGCAGTTATGGTCAGCGGCAGGGTGGCCCCTGAAGAGGAGGTTGAAAATGCAGTAAGCAGAGGGGTAGACATATTGGCCAGGTGGCGGAATGGCTTTGACTTACCAATAAACTTCACAATAAGGGGTAGGGTTATAAAAAAGTGAATAGATAGTGCTGCCACAACAGTTCCCATATATAATCCCATTCTGGCCATCAGGTTGACCAGATCATCCTGGTCAGCCACCACCTTGGCAACAATTCCAAAAATGCCCAGCGGAGTGAACCTGATAACAAACAGGGTGATCTTCATCATAACCTCAAAAATGGCATTAAAGGCTTTGGTTAATGCCAGGCGGTAGGTATCGGATATTCTGGTAATAAAAAAACCGAAAAAAACGGCAAAAAATATTATCGACAACATTTGGCCGTTGCTGAAAGAGTGGAAAATATTATCAGGAACAATATGGATCAATGTGTCACCAAGGGATAATTGCTTTTCATCAAGTCCCTTAACTTCCATGCTGAAATTCAGATCGGCTCCAATTCCAGGCCTGATCAGGTTCACCAGGATCAGACCAGTGACTATCGCCAGAGTGCTGGTAAGAACATAGTAACTGAAGGTTTTAAGTCCCAGCCTTCCAAGGCTACTGCCACTGCCGATATTTGTTACACCCGAAATCAAAGAGCTCAGGATCAGGGGAATGATAATCATTTTCAGCGCTCGCAGAAAAATATCCCCCATCCATCCAACGGCATTTACAGGTTTGTTGTTATAAGCAGCCGAAAGCAGGGCCGGCTCATATTGCTCTACGATCCCGTCAGGCAGTATTGAACTGATTTCTTTCCTGAATGCAGACTGGGATTCAAAGTTTTCTCCCTCGATGGATTGCAATTTAGTGATGATAGCTTCACTAACGCCATCCTTCCTGAGCTCTTTAAATGATTTTTCAGTTAACAGATATTGAGTTGGAAAAATAATACCAAATGTTATCGCCAGGACGAGCGCAATTAATATTTGCCAGTGAAGTTTTAGTTTTTTCATTTTTAAGCCTGTGACTGAGATGAAAAATATGCTGTTGCCGAAAATAGTAAAATTCTAAGGAAGTATGATGAAAGATCACAATAGAAAATAAAAGTCCCTGAGAATTGAATATTTCATTCACGAAAGGGTAGAAGTACAGAAATATCAAAATTATAAGCCCTGAAGATTAATCGTAGCATTTCATTAAAACAGATACATTCGACCCGTAGCGGTCGTTTACATAATATTTTGATTCAACGGTTTCATCCAATGATCCCCAAGAAATTCAACATAGCAGGAGAGGAGGGAGTGATTTACAAAAGTATACAAACCTGAAAATTTGACAGGAATAAAGAATACATATGTACACATATCAGCTTCCCGGTATGCGCTTTGAATACCTGGAATAAAGGTTTGTGAATATTACGATATAACTTGTTATAAACCAGTGATTATAAAAAATTATATTATGCAGTGATTCAAGAATAATATTACAAATGTAACTAATTTGACATATTTGCATTGTTTTGCATATATAAATATCTCTTTACCAGTAAAATAAGGAATATACCTTTAGTAAACATTCAACATACTCAGAAATTTTGTTAAAATCTGGCCATCGCGCAGTTTTATACTTTAACAATATCTTATGTAAAGTCAAATATTATAATGGTTTAGAGTAGATTTTAACAATAATGGACAAATGAATTTAAAGGCTTGATTGCACGTTAAAAAGCAAGTATAATAGTTTATATAAGATTTACAAATGTAACTCACTAACGATACATTAAATTACAATTGTAAACTTATTTATTATTACATTTGTATACAACATGGAAGAGAGAATTAATAGAATTTTGAGGCACTATAATTTAAGCTCAACACAATTTGCTGATGAGATTGGTGTACAGCGTTCGAGTGTCTCACATGTACTTACCGGAAGAAATAAACCAGGATTTGATTTTATCCAGAAAATCATAGGTGTTTTTCCAGATATTTCTGCTGAATGGTTAATAACCGGCATTGGATCAATGCTTAAAGAGGAAAAAAGAAGGTCTGATGAATTATTTATTGAGCAGAGAAATGGTTTTGGATCTGTTGGAGAAAATGGAGCTGAGAAGCATGGCCAGCCTATAAACCAGGCATCAGAGGCTGGTAATGATAAGGAATCAGATACTGCACAAAAAAAGAAGTCTATTGAGAAAATCATTGTTATTTACGACGATAGAAGCTTCGATGAATACCATCCGCAATAATATCCTGATCGTATGTAAAAATTTTGC
>CAYZEZ010000380.1:0-3642 GCA_964477295.1 uncultured Bacteroides sp.
TTGGAATGTATATCTATGGTTTGAATAATCCTCATCCCGATAAAATAATCGATTCACTTACCTTCAATGTATCCCTGGGAGGACATAAATGGATGATCACCGGACTTACCCTCTCCGACCATCGGGTATTTTTTATGCCGGGTATCGAATCATACGGAGCGCCCGACAACTGGGGTGCCGCAGCTGTGGTTTATGCTCTCGTTGAAGGATTAGCGGGCGTGAAGGACGAGAGTGTGGCATTCCGGAAAGCGCAACTGGCTCCCAGGTGGATCAAAGCCGGGGTAAACAAGGTTAAAACAAACATTAAGTATGAGGCTTCAGGAGGTTATGTAAGTTATGACTACCTGTACAACGATACAAACAAGGAACTCGTCGTTGATTTTACCGGAAATGCAGAGATATTCGATATTAAAATAATTCTCCCCGAAGGTAAAGCACCTGCCAGTGTCCAGTTAAACAACAAGGATATTGTTTACAATACTGCGAAGGTGGAAGAGTCTGTCTACCTGACCTTTGAACACCAGGGTGTTGGGGTAAATAATTTGAAAGTTAAATTTTAAGCGGGTATCTCAGGGGAAGATACCCTGACTCAATTTCAAATCTTCTTCATAATTACAGGTGTCTGTAGGCCAAATACAGGATTTACAGTTAAACTTTCTATTATATATGCAGAATCTGATAAAAGTTATTTTTTCGCATCATGAGATTCGTATATTTGCATCGGTTTTTTCATTTGCAATGATCGAGTATTAACAACTCATGGGATTTAGGGTATTATTTTTCCATTTCTTTTTAATTCTTATAACCGCTACTGTGCTTGCGGGACCAGGTACCTTCACCAGTAAGAAAGATTCCACCCGGATCATTAATAAAAGATCAAAAAGGGAATATCAAACAGATCCCATAATACACCCCCTTCCGAAAATTGATGGTATACTCAATGATGACTGCTGGTTAAGGGATGGGGAATGGGAAGGAAATTTCATCCAGGAAAGGCCGGTTGAAGGAGGAGTTCCATCCCAGAAAACAGAATTTAAAATATTATATGACCAGGAATATATCTATGTTGCCATTAGGGCATATGACAGGGAGCCCGGTAAAATCGACTTTCGTCCGGCCAAGCGGGATGACTTCTCCGGAGATATTGTAGGCGTCGCATTTGATAGCTATTATGATCAGCGAACCGCTTTTGAATTCAACCTGACAGCATCCGGGGCCAAAGTCGACCTGATCACGATGAATAATCATTTCGATACAGATTGGAATGCAGTGTGGGAAGGAAAAACCTCTATCGAGGATTCTGCCTGGACTGCCGAGATGAAAATACCCCTCAGCCAGCTTCGCTACAGCGGACAATCCGAGCAAACCTGGGGATTGCATGCGTGGCGCTGGATCAGCCGCAACCAGGAGGAAGTCCAGTGGCAATTGATACCCAGGGACACGCCTGCACGGGTCAACGAATTCGGTACGCTCACAGGATTGAAAGAACTAAAGAAATCAAGGAGGCTCGAATTAATGCCATATGCCGTGGGCAAATGGACCCGTTCAGAGAAAGAACAGGGAAATCCTTTTGCTACAGGCAGCGATTTTAATTTTACCGGTGGTTTGGATGGAAAGGTTGGCTTAACCAGTAATTTCACCATGGATTTTACTGTTAATCCGGATTTTGGGCAGGTGGAAGCCGACCCCTCCGTATTGAATTTATCGGCATATGAAACTTTCTATGAGGAAAAGCGCCCTTTCTTTCTCGAAGGCAAAAACATACTCGATTTTGAATTGGGACATGACATTCTGTTTTATTCCAGGCGTATTGGATCACAACCCAGCTACTATCCCGAAACCGAAGACGATGAATATGTATTTGTGCCTGATAACACAAGGATTCTCTCAGCCCTGAAAGTCACCGGTAAAAACCAGCACGGTTTATCGGTCGGGATTATGCAAAGCTTCACAGCCAGGGAATTTGCAGAGATCAGTTCCGGTGAAGACCAATCCAGTAAAGTAACTGCTGAGCCATTGACCAGTTACTTTGTCAGCCGCATACAGAAAGACATGAATAATGCCAACACAATCATGGGTGGTATGATAACCTCCACAAACCGTAACCTGGTTGAAGATCATTTGAGTTTCATGAATAAGGGTGCTTACACGGGTGGATTGGATTTCCTTCATCAGTGGAAAGAAAAAACCTATTTTGTCTCACTGAAATCTGTTTTGAGTCATGTTACAGGAGATACTGAAGCCATCACAGAATTGCAACATTCCTCGACCAGGTATTTACAACGACCTGATTTTAAACACCTTGGTGTTGACACAAACCGGACTTCGCTTACAGGAACCGGGCTTGACTTCGATATCGGCAAAGCAGGAAACGGCAGATGGCGTTACAGGCTCAGCCTGAGTTACCAGTCACCCCAACTCGAACTGAATGATGTGGGATTTAACCGTACATCCGATATGGTCAGCCAGAGCACCCAGGTAGAATATGTTATAACCGATCCCTTCAGTGTTTTCAGAAGCTGTATGTTCTCAGTAAGGCAAGGAAATTACTGGAATTTAGGCGGATATTACCTCTCTTCAGATATCAGCTCTTCGGCCTCCCTCCAGTTTAGTAATTTATGGAGAACTTTTCTTGGTGTCAGAAGGGAATTTGAAGGATTAAGTACCCGTAAGTTGCGCGGTGGTCCTGCTTTTCTGGATGCCGGGGGATGGAGCCCAGAGATTAGTATTTACTCAGATTACAGTAAAAATGTAGCCTTCCGGTTTATGTTCGATTCCGAATTCTCAGACGATGATATTACCAGGGAGTTGCAATTCCGTCCATCACTCACCTTCAGGGTTGGAAACAATATAGAATTAAGCAGCTCATTTAATTATGATATTGAAAAGGAGAACCTGCAATATTTAGATATACTGGAAATAGATGAGGATTACCGGTATGTAATGGCCTTCCTCGACAGGAAAACCATGGGTCTCACGTTGAGAGCCGATTATGGCATCACACCTGACCTGACTATCCAGTACTACGGCAGCCCGTATATCTCTTCCGGGCAATACAGTGATTTCAAGAAAATTACAGACAGCAGGGCAGGCGATTATTTTGACCGCTACCACAGCTTTACTGCAGATGAGATCTCCTTTAATCCAGATGATAACATCTACCTCATCGATGAGACCGGCAATGAAGTAACCGATTATTCCTTTGAAAATCCCGACTTTAATTTCAGGCAGTTCAGATCAAACCTGGTTGCCCGCTGGGAATACCGGCCTGGTTCCATTTTTTATCTTGTCTGGACCCATGCACGGACCAGCTATGAGAGTGAAACAAATCCGGGTATTGCCTACAATCTCGAAAATTTATGGGATGTTTATCCGACCAATGTATTTTTTATCAAACTGAATTATTGGTTTTCACTTTAATCTGCTATTTTTAAAGAGAATTTGCATTGTAGTCCTTCTGTACTTGTTTCAGGATCTATAACGTCATCCTGAAGCACAGAACTCAGAAACTGAGATTCATAATATAATTGACATATAGTCATCCCGTTCCGCCGTGCCCCCCCGAGCACTCGGGGGGGAGTACTCGGGATCGGGATCTGGTAGATTCTGAAACAAGTTCAGCATGACACATTAACCAATAAT
>CAYZEZ010000381.1:0-3640 GCA_964477295.1 uncultured Bacteroides sp.
GAAAACCAAATATCTCCCCAGGAATCTTCAAGAATGTTCGTAACCTTATTATTATTTAATCCGGATGATTCATCATATATATTAAAAACTTCACCGAAATAATAAAATGCTCCACCATCAGTGCCAATCCAGACGGTACCTGACCTATCAAGCAACATTGAATTAATATAATTATAATCAGGATTTTCAAAGGTAAGAGGAACAAATTGCAGGTAATCATAAAGGACAATACCGGAGCCTCCCGTACCAATCCAGAAAATATCATCTTTACCTTTTAAAAAACAATAAATGGGTGTGCCTTCCAGGTATTCGTAATAGTAGATTTCACCTTCGAACAGGATATTTGCACCCCCACTTGTACCAAACCAGATGTCCCCGTCCTTATCCTGCCCTATGGCATAAACCCGGTTACTTAATAGTCCATCGTTCACTGTGTAGGATGTCCAGCCTGTACCATCATACCGATTTACCCCACCCTTATCTGTTCCTACCCACAGATATCCGGAGTTATCTTTGAAGATTGTATAAATAAAGTTATCGGACAGGCCACTATTCGTTGAGTAATTGGTCCATTTGTTGAGAGTGAATGGGTCTATTGCATCGGGATCGGTTTCACAAGAAGAGAGGAAAACCAGAAAAAGCAATAAAAAATTCAAAATACCTGAATACGATTTAAATTTTATATAGATAAATTTCATTTTAGGTATTTATTGCGGAAAACTAATCTCCGATTCTCTTGAGAGTTTTGATCTCCTCAGGTGGAAGTTGTCTGTCGGATTTCTTGGTTGTCGCAAATTCACAAGGAATTACCCATAAGTTGATATCATTCAAAGTATTTGCCCCGGTTGATCCTCCAAAGCCCCAGGTTCCATTGCTAACTTCTTTTATGGCCCACACGAAATACACTTGTCCCTTCACGTGATAGAAGTAGATTTCTCCATTAGTATCTGTATATCCGGCATCTGCAATATTTTCAAAGTTTTCCCAATCAGACTGATTCTCGAAAATCATTACAGTACAATTAGGGATGGATGTTTCACTTGATCCCTCAGTTACCCAAAAGCCCAGAATTGTAGGATCCTTGATTGTTATCGATTCACTGGTCTCATCTGAGCCATCATCATTGGTTGCGGTTAGCTTGACCTCAAATGTTCCGGTCTCATCGTAAATATGAAATGGAGCTTCTTCTGTGGAAATACTTCCGTCTCCAAAATCCCAATCCAGATCAGCAGCATCTGTTGAGGTACTTGCAAAATTAATGGTATCCCAGACTTCGTAACTATCTGAACTATGAGTAAAGGATGCTTCAGGGGGTTTTTTGCAGGCTGAGAACATCAGGATTACGGCGATGATCGCCAGGGGTAATTGTTTTACTTTCATAATTAAATTTTGAAGGTTTTAATAATTGCCTATTTCGTAAATTTAAAAAAACTATCGAAATTCTGAACAGGGATTAGTTTGGAAAGGGAATATTTTGTTGTATTATTTATGACAGAAATAAATAAGACTTGTTCCCAGCCAGATTTCGAATAAATGCATAAAAGTTTAATTTTGTGTAGCCAATAATGATCAGTGCCGTGATATATCCGGAAAATTTTGAACAGAAAATTGAATTTGACAAGATCCGTGAAGGCATAAGCAAGAGATGCCAGTCGGACCTCGGCAGGAATTATGTCTCTGAAATCCGGTTCTCATCAAGATTTGATGAAATAAGCACATGGCTGAAGGAGACTGACGAATTTCTTCAGATCATCCGGTATGAAGATTTTGCACCGGATAGATTCTCCGACCTTACCGAATCACTGGAAAAAATTGGCATTGAGGGTACCTCATTTGAATTATTCGAGGTGGTAGAATTGAGAAAATCTCTGGATGCGCTAAGGGGGGTCCTTAATTTCTTTAAAAAGGATAAATCGGATAAATATCCGGTACTTAGCAGTGCATGTGCCCGGATTAATTATTATCCCTATATTATCAGCCGGATCGATAAGATACTGACGAAAAACGGCCAGATCCGGGACAACGCGTCGCCTGACCTGCTGCATATTAAGCAACAGATGCAGCAGAAAAACAAAGGAGTGGCAAAGATGATGAACGCTATTCTTAAGGAGGCCCGGGACCAGGGAATTGTGGATGAGGATGCATCCCCATCCATACGGAACGGGCGGCCGGTCATCCCGGTGAATTCATCCTTGAAACGGAGGATCAAAGGGATTGTGCATGATGAATCTGCCACAGGAAAAACATCGTTTATTGAGCCATCCGAGATCGTTGAACTGAACAATGAGATCAAGGAACTGGAATATGCCGAGAGAAGGGAAATCCACAGGATTTTACTTTTGTTTACTGATGATATTCGTCCATATGCCGGCGACCTGATCGGTTCGATGGAATTCCTGGGCAGGATGGATATGATCAGGGCCAAGGCCATTTTTGCCCGCGATACAGATGGTATCCGGCCGATTCTTAAAGAGTCGGGGACAATATCCTGGAACCAGGCCAAACATCCCTTATTGCTGCTGTCTCTGCGGAAAGAAAACAGGTCGGTTGTTCCCCTTGATATCCAGCTCAATGCTAAACAAAGGATCCTGTTGATTTCGGGACCCAATGCCGGAGGAAAATCGGTTTGCCTGAAAACAGTCGGATTAGTTCAATACATGATCCAGTGCGGCTGTCTGGTCCCGATGGATGAAAATTCAGAGTCGGGAATTTTTGAACATATGTTTATTGATATTGGTGATGAACAATCCATCGAGAATGATCTGAGTACATACAGTTCCCACCTGGTTAATATGAAGTACTTTACCAGGCATGCTGATAACAATACATTGATACTGATCGATGAATTTGGGACAGGTACTGAGCCTAACCTGGGTGGCGCCATTGCCGAGGCTTTTCTTGAAAACCTCAATAATAACATGGTTTTTGGAGTGTTAACCACCCACTACAGCAACCTGAAGCATTTTGCTGCTTCGGCTGAAGGTGTTGAGAATGCAGCCATGCTGTTTGATGCGCACAAAATGCAACCACTCTTTAAGCTGGCAACCGGACAGCCAGGCAGTTCCTTTGCATTTGAAATTGCAAGGAAAATAGGGGTCCCGGATCAAATTATTAAAGAAGCGACAGGACGGATCGGGGAGGAGCAGGTGCAGTTTGATAAACACCTGAAAGAGATCATACGCGATAAAAAATACTGGGAATCGAAGCGGGATAGTATCCGGAAGGCCGAAAAGCGCCTGCAGAAGACACTGGAGCAGTACGGGAATGAGCTGGAAGTTACCGAAAGGGCCAGGAAAGAGATTATTTCTAAAGCCAAAAAGGAAGCAGAAGAGTTGTTGAAGTCTGCCAACAGCCGGATTGAAAAAACCATCAGGGAAATCAAGGAGGCCCAGGCTGAGAAGGACAGGACAAAGAATGTCCGTGAGGCCTTTAATTCATATCGTGAAGAGGCGGTTCAGCCAGATGAAGAGCAGGCCAGGCTGAATAAGAAAATTGAGGAGATCAGAGAGGAAGCAAACAGGGTGAAAGAGCGAAGGAAACGTTTTGGGCAGCTTGAACCGGCTCCGGCCGGAGTGAAAAAAAAGCTTGATCCTGAAATAAAAGAAGGGGATTATGTATTTTTAAAAGGTCAGGATCTGCC
>CAYZEZ010000382.1:0-3628 GCA_964477295.1 uncultured Bacteroides sp.
AATGACAATTAACAGCAGACCATAGATAATATAGGCATGTTTTGTCTTCCACCATGGTGACAAAATCTCGATTTCAATATCTGTACTGGCATCCCCCCAGTTGCCATTCCGATCAGAGGCCATAACCCTGAATATATATTGACCAGGGGGAAGGTTAGTATATGTTGCTTTCCTTTGTGTTTTAACATAATTCCAGGTATCGTCGAAGTTTTCAAGGATAAAAGCGTATTGATTGTTATCAGGATCCAGGTAATTTAAGGCGGAATACTCCAGGCTGAAACTCGACTGATTATATTTCAGTACCAGTTCTTTTGTTGTTTCAATTGTTGTTTTAAGTGGTGAATTCTCATCCTGGATATTCACATCCCTGTTAGATAACTGAAAGTTTGTTAAAACAACCGGCGGAAGATATTGTTGCTTGGATATTTTTCCGGGATTAATTATGAGCACACCATTCATTGTCCCAAAGATCAACTGATCTTTTTGTGTCCGGTAGCATGTATTTTCATTAAACTTGCCGGAGATCAATCCATCATTCTCATTGAAGCTCTCCATCTTCATATTCACAGGATCAAATCTGGATATACCATTCTCGGTACTGAACCAAAGGAATCCGTCTTTATCATGAAGTATCCCAAAAACAGCGTCATTGGCCAATCCATTGGTCCTATTGAAATTTTCAAAAACAGCCTGCCCACCTTCAAATCCTGCCAGCCTGTTTACCCCCCCACCATAAGTGCCAATCCAGATATCCTTATTGGCGTCCTCGTGTATATGGATCACATCATTGTAGCTGATGCTATTCTCATTCTGAGGATCATAGTTATAGACATTGAACATTATTGAATCTTGTAAGGAAACATCTTTCAACAAATGCAAACCAAAAGTGGATCCGATCCACAACCTTCCATTTGAATCTTCATAAACCTGCCTTATGAAATCTGAGCTTAAATTGCTGTTTTCCTTATTGATCCGTCTACAAATCATTGAATTGTTTTTACGCTGCATGACCAGGTTCAATCCACCGCCATATGTTCCAATCCATACTCTCTGGTGGTTATCCTGGTTGATGGAATAAACCATGTTATTACTCAGGGAAGTGGTATCATTCTCATCAAACTGATATGAGTGGAATCTCAGGTTCTCGTACTGCCCTTTCAATTGATTCAGCGGTACTGTACTGACAAAAATACCACCTCCTTTTGAACCCAGCCATAGAAATCCATCCCTATCCTGGATAATTGTATAAATGTTTTGTCCGGGAACATTACCTGTCCTCAATGGGATGTGATCTATTTTATACTGGAATGTAAAGTCAGATGAATATATGTATAGATCGCCTGATTTTGTAGCCATCCAAATGCTTCCGTTTGAATCTTCAAATACACACCTGATGACATTTTCAGATATATCCCTGATCGCCTTTGCCGGAATTATTTGTTTAAATGATGGATTAACCTTAACTACTTTGTTAATTCCCCCATTAAACTGCCCGGTACCCACCCAGAGCAATCCGGAATTATCTTCTGTAATGCAATGAACAAAATTGGAACAGATGGTTTTAGAATTTTCAGGGTCATTTCTGTAAAACTTAAATTGGTTTATTCTTCTGTTATAGAGGGCCAATCCCCCTCCATGGGAACAAATCCACAGATTAAAATTACTGTCCTCATAAAAAGAGAGCCGCTCATCGTCAACCGTTGGCTGGATACTCTCGGGTGTCATAACGAAATATTGGTTTGAGCCCGAAACAGGATCAATCTTGTTAACACCAAAATTTTCAGTAGTCACCCAAAAAATTCCAAGATAATCCTCAAAAACTGAATTAACATGTGAGCCATTTAGAAGGTAATGAGTGGTAGTTTTCAATACAGGATTACAGATATACAAACCATCATCGGTTGTACCGATAACGATTTGTCCCGATTTGCTTTGATGTAGTAGTGAAATTGCACCGATCCTGGTGCTTAAATCAAGAGGGTCTCCTTCCAGTATCTGTTTTGTTTCAGTATCGATAATGATTATTTCACCCGTTGAAGTTCCATGCCAGGATTGGTAACCGCTTGAAGCACAGGCAACAAAATCAGTACTTACTAAAAAATGCTGGAAACGAGGTTCTTTGTTAGAAATTTCATCGATTGAGAGAAAATTTAATCCATTGGAAGTTCCAATCCAGACATTACCGGATGGATCGACATGGATATAGTTAATATGATTGTTTGTTATGTTGCTGATTCCTCTTGAAACAAAATGTATTGATGAATAGATTCCTGAAATGCTGTCGTACCGTAAATAATAAATCCCTGTATTGTTTGTTCCAAGCCAGATTTCAGTGTCAGAGCTTTGAACAAAGCAGGTTATCAGGCTATTCCTCTCCTCTACGGAATTCATGAATCTTGGAAACGTGTAAAACCTGTTGCTCGACCGGTCAAGGTAATGATAGTATCCATCATAGGTTTTTACCCACAGGAAATTCAGATCATCTTCCCATATCTCATTTATTTTATTCGAAGTAAGCACATTGCTTTTGCCCGGTTCGGATTTATAAATCTTAAAATCATAGCCATCAAACCGGTTGAGCCCGTTGAATGTCCCGAACCAGAGAAATCCCGCATTATCACAATACACGCTCAGGACTTGGTTTTCAGATAATCCATTCCGGGTATCCAGATGCTCAAAACGCTCGATTTCAATACCCTGTGCTTGTAGTATTAAAGGAAATAAAGAAATCCAAATGATCTGGAAACAGATTCCAATTTTTCTATTAATATAATTCATCCGTTTCAATTGCTCCAAGGATATGTATTTCAAGACTACAAATTAATAAAAAAAATATCCATACGTCAGAAATACACTCATGTGATAATTTGTCTACCATGAAATGATACTTTCTACACCCTTGGTTGTATACTATTATTTATTATTGATCATTATTCAGGGATATTTTAAAGAATTGACTCTCCTTGCAGCAAGCTGCGGGGAAACGAGTTCCCGAGTTCGGCGAAGCCAGACGACAAAGCCAAACGGCGAAGCCAGACGGCGAAGCCAAATGGCGAAGCCAGACGACAAAGCCAAATGGCGAAGCCAGACGACAAAGCCAAACGGCGAAGCCAAACGGCGAAGCCAGACGGCGAAGCCAAATGGCGAAGCCAAACGGCGAAGCCAGACGGCGAAGCCAAACGGCGAAGCCAGACGGCGAAGCCGGACGGCGAAGCCAATGCGCTCGCAAGATTCAATTAAATTCAAACTTCTGATCCTTGCCTGCATAATCGCAATAACAGGATCCTGCCGGGAAACACTGAAAGGTAACGGGTAAATTGATATGCCCTGGTCAATTAGACAACTGATAATTAAATATTTAACTAATATTTTTTCAAATGAAAAAGAGAATGCTTCTATCCATTTTCACCCTGTTGCTAACCGGTGCATTAATGAGTGCTAAAAATCCAACAGCCGAAAATTACATCCATGTTTTAACCTTTGAAAATAATGCTGAAATCATAAAATCCGGTAAGATTGATGTTTGGGATTTTGGAGCTGAGCAAATGGATACCGCCATTTACAAAAATAATTTGAACGTAGATATCATTAATTCATGGTATGACGGATCCATTACGGTTGGTAGTAG
>CAYZEZ010000383.1:0-3597 GCA_964477295.1 uncultured Bacteroides sp.
GCCGAGGCTGACCTGAAACTGCGCGGACCGGGTGATATTGAAGGGACACAACAGAGCGGGATACCCTTTGAATTGAAAATAGCTAACCTGGGACGCGATAGCCAGATCCTGCAATATGCCAGGGATACTGTATTAAATATCCTGGAAGAAGATCCTTTGCTGGAAAATCCGAAAAACGCTGTCTTACCTGTACAATTAAAAAAATTATCGAAGAGCAAATTCGACTGGAGTTCAATTTCATAAATCAATAATCGTTAATCATTAATCGTAAATTCTTTCTATCTCTCATGTGGACCTGTCCAAAATGTAGTCAACAATTTGTGAACCGGAATCATTCTCATTCCTGTAATGAGAGGACAGTTGAAGATTTTCTGAAGGGAAAATCCGACCATACAGCTGAACTGTTTAATCATTTTGTTAATGAGTACAGGAAGATATGTGATCTTAAGCTCCACCCTGCCAGGTATAGAATAGGGTTGGCAGGTCAGATCCGGTTTGGGTACATCAACAGGCTCGGCAGGGATTTTGTTGACATTGCCCTGACCTTTGACAAACCCTATTATGACAATTATTGCTTTTACCGGATTGGAGAGGTCCCCGGTTCAAAATATTTCCAGCATTACCTGAGAATTTACCGGAAAGAAGATATAAATGAGGAGGTAAAAAAGTTTATGCGCTTGGCCTGGGACTTTGGAAATCGTCGGTGAACAAGAACGGTGAACCGAGGGTAAGGGAACAGAGCGTTGTGCATTGCCATACAGTCTACTGTCTTCTTCTTCCCAATATAGACCCATTCTTAATAAATATCTTCCTACTTTCGTATTCAGTATCACGTTTTCTAAAAAAGTAACACTATGTCCGTCGTACGATTCGGGGTATCGCTCGAAAACAAACTGCTGGAAGCGCTCGATACCTTCGTGTTAGAGAACCAGCTGACCAACAGGTCACAGGCCATCAGGCACTTAATCAACAATAACCTGGTAGAAAAAAAATGGAAATGCAACCATATTGTGGCCGGATCCATTACCTTAATATATGACCATCATAAAAACGACCTGCTAAACCAGCTGACTGATATCCAGCACCATTTTCATAAAGAAATTCTCTCTACCCAGCACTTTCACCTCGATCATGACCATTGCCTGGAAATTGTGGCAGTGAAAGGGAAAGCATCTGTGCTGACTGAACTGGCTGAGAAACTGATTGCCGTGAAAGGCATCATCCATGGGAAACTCACCATGAGTAAGGCCGATTAAGAGGCAAAGGCCCATTGATAACCTAACCAGATATAATAATATACACCTAACCTGTCAGATTGAATAAAAAGCGATGAAAAGAGGATTAGTAATTACGGTAGCTGCACTACTATGCGAGATGATTTTCTACCAGGGAAAAGCACAGCAGCTTACAGATACTCTCAACATCAGGGAGGTAATCATCACTGCGACTAAAACCGAACGGCTGCTGGAAGATATCCCAGGCAAGGCAGATATGATCAACCTGAAACAGATTGAAAACTTCCCTGCACAGAAAATGGATGACTTACTGCGTTTGGTTTCCGGTATCAACGTGACCAGGAATACCGGAATCTATTCGATTCGGCCTTCGGTCACAATTCGCGGCATCAGCGGTGATGAGCAGGGAAGAACACTGGTCCTGATGAATGGCATTCCATTGAATACTTCCGATGAAGGTGGCGTCAACTGGAACCGGATCAATCCCAGTAACATTCAGAAAGTGGAAATCTTTAAAGGCCCCGGGTCTTCATTATACGGTAACAATGCCATGGGCGGAGTGATCAACATCATTACGCGCAAGCCGGTCAGTCCTATAGAAGGAATGGTGGGCATGTCCTACGGCACATACAATACCTGTAAACCTGAAGGATATATCGGCGGCCGGTTAAACAACGGAATAACCTACTCTTTATCCGGTTTTTACCAGGGAAGTGACGGATATAACAACATACCCGACACTTTACGGACGAATCCGGATTATTCCATTGCCAGGTACCTGAAGGAAGGAAGTATTTCTGCCAGCATGGGTTATTCTCTGAGCGATCTCCTGAATATTGAATGGCAATACGATTTTTATAAAGATAAACGGGGTGAAGGTGAAAAGATACAGGCACCCGATGGCGAATACCGCAATTTCATGACCCACTTTTCCCGGATCAGATTGTCCGGGTCAAAAGATAAATGGCATTACGATCTGGCCATGTATTTTCAGCGTGAACACTACTTCAGGATCGATGAGCGAATGAGAGGGGGCAATTATTCCAGGTTTAATGTCAGATCTGACCGCGACGATTACGGAGCCATCTTCAATACCAATTATGTGCTGTCGACCAGCCAGCAGGTCACAGGGGGCATCGAACTCAAGCAGGGAAAAGTGGATGGTGGAGATTACTATCAAACATCTGACGACCAGGTGACCAACAAAGGATCTCTCAGGTCCCTCTCCCTCTATGCACAGGATGAAATCGCATTATTCACGGAAAAATTAAAGCTGATCGCCGGTGTTCGCCTGGACCAGGTGCAGTTCTATGATGGAGAATACCTGGCCACTGGCGCAGGGGTGGATTACTGGGAACAATACAGCCCTGACCTGGTGAACCATACCTGGTATGCCGTCAGCCCAAGGCTGGCTGCCCGTTATTCCTTTTCTGAAAAGATCAGTTCCTATGCATCCTGGTCAAGGGGATTCAGGGCTTCCATACTGGACGATCTGTGCAGGTCAGGCTATATGTGGATCGGTCCCAAGATTGCCAATCCGCAGCTGGGCCCCGAATACCTCGATAATCTTGAACTGGGCATGAACATCCGGTTATTCGAAAAAATAACACTCGAACCTACTATTTATCACTCCGTTGGAAACGACTTTTTATACTATGTGGCCACCGCTGACTCACTCTTCGGCAGGCCCGTATACAGGCGCGAAAATGTAACCCGGGTAAACATAACGGGTGTTGAAGCAGATGCCCGTTTCCAGATCAATGCCAATCTCATGGTCAGGGTTAACTATACCTATAATAAATCCGAAATCGATGCCTTTGAGAAGAGTCCCGAACTGGCCGGGAAGCAATTGAAATTCACCCCAATCAACAGGGCTTCAGCAGGATTATTATGGATGAACAAATATGTCAACCTCGGCGTCAGCCTGCTGTATAAAGACACGCAATTTACCGATGACATGAACACACGGTTTATAAAGCACTATACTACAGCTGACCTGCAGCTATCACGGGGCTTTATCGGGGATCACCTGATGGTATCCCTGGCCATACAGGATCTGCTGGACAATGAACACATGGAGACCTGGGAATATGTTTCTCCCGGAAGACTGATCAACGGAAGGATATCCGTTAAATTCTGAAAGCATGCAGAGAATCCATGGCATGATATCAATGGTTATACTGGCCGGAGCGATCTTCTGTAAGGGTTGTTCCAATCATTCCGGCATATCCCATGGAGAAACACGCCTTGTCAGGGATATGCTGGGCAGGGATATCCGTATCCCAAAGCAGGTTGAAAGGGTAGTTGGATTAAGGGCCGGTGCCCTTCGGCTGCTCGTTTATATGGATGCTTCCGCTTACGT
>CAYZEZ010000384.1:0-3567 GCA_964477295.1 uncultured Bacteroides sp.
ATTCCATTTCCTGCCACCTCATCTGATTTTCCGAAGGTACCGGCCCGAAAGGCTCAGGAGGTTCAGCACGGTTGCAGCTCAGACAAATGGCATATATACATAAAATCAATCCAGGTATATGATATTTCATGATTTCTCTGATTATCGGATCACAATGATTGGTCTGAATGAGATGGTGCCGGATTTCTCCACGGATAATGTATAGAATCCAACAGGTACCTCCGATACATCAATAGAAAAGGGCGACATTTCGTAATATTCACACCAGACAGACTGTATCATGCGACCACCGAGGTCATATAATTTTAATTTTACCAGTTCCCCTGCGACCGCACTGACTTCCACAAACATCTTATCCGAAGCAGGATTGGGAAAAACCTTAATTCCATCGGACAGATTCCCATTCAAAGGGATCCCTGTGACTTTCCCCTGCAGTATTACAGCTGTAGTTGAAAGAGCAGGTACGGTTAGTGTAAAAGAATTGGAATTCACCACAACCGTATTTTTTTCCAGTGCATTTTCTGTGTGGGAAATAAAAGTTTCGGAAGAAGGTAAAGAGGAGATTTGCAAGGTCGTGTAGTTTCTGTGTTCCACCATAAAGTTGTCGAGGTTTACAGTCACATTGCAAGAGTTATTCATTTCCCGGTTCACAATGATTACTGTCATCGAGTCGACCGATAAATTGACCGTAGTGTAGGCCGAGACGGTATTTTCAAACGAAGATATACTTGAGACACTGTATCCATGGCTGTATCTGCTGAAGAGATGCAGGGTTTCCCACATTCCTTTCTCCCAGTTCCATGGTGTAAGATATTCAACGCCTTTGTTGGCAAAAGTGCCGAGCAGTGATCCATATACTACAGAACAGACATTCGGATCACTTGCGGAGGGTCCCCATTCACTTAAACCAAGGGTGATTCCATGGTTCTCACCGAAATATTCCGTCAGCCAGTCTTCGATCCGCTGGAATATGTATTCCTTTGTCTGGGAGTTATCCCATCCCCCATTAATGGTTTTTACTCCGTTTGCACCGGGATACACATAGCTTTTATCGTAATACATACGGTGTACCTGGAGGGCATCGGATGTGGTTGGTGCATACGGATAGTTGTGCAGATCCACCACATCGAGTAGCCGGGTGCCGCTCGCCTTCTCCTCGTCGGCGATCCGTTTCAGGAAATATTCAAGCCAGCAGTAGTATTTCCCATCGATCCGGATCCTTTCATCACCCCATATGTACCACTGCCATTCACTGGTGGTTACAGGGCCACAGATCTTAATCTCCGGGAACAGGGCCCGTGCCTTTTCAGCCACCTCGATAAACCGGTCCACAAATTCCGAAGCTGAAAGCAGGGTGTCCATCACATCATCATGGGTCCCGTTCCAGATATCCGGTTCATTATCCATGTTCCAGTAGGCGAACTGGTTTTTGTTTAAACCGAGACCGTTCTCTCCGAACCAGTGGTTAAGAATCTTCACGGTTGAGTCGGCAGGCCACTCCACGGTATACAGGTCGATATCACCTTCAACCAAAGCTTTGCCTCCCGGATCATCCGTATTGGGAACACCCCCTCCTGCCAGGTTCTGGCCTACTCCCTGCCACCAATGGGAACTATTAAACTCCCAGTCATTGAAATTATGGGAGTTGTCCGAAGCCACCCTTCCGAGCAATTGGAACGCCCACATAACCTGCATTTCCGGATGATTGGCAGCAATATATTCCGATTTTTCATCCCAGTTATTAGCATAAACGTTGTTGTACCAGTCGGGGTGGCTTGTGATCTTTTTCCGCCAGTTGTATTTGGTTGAATTGTTGCCTCCGTTCATACGGACAAAACGCAGGCCGGCGTCTTTATAGAATGAAGGAGGTTTGTCAAACGTGTTGTTCCTGCCGTAAATGTTCGGTGAAATTTCCTTTTTGTCCTGTGGTGAGCTGATAGTGATGGTAACATCCTGGGCAGGGACACCGGTTGTTCCGAAAAGACAAAGCATGGTGAACGGGAAAATTCGTAAACAGATACTCGATTTCATCCTGAATTTCTGAATGGGATCAAATTTCAAATATAAGCAATAATATGGTATAGGATGGAACCTCGAACCTGTGCTTTTTCATCGTGCAGGCTGATTCAACGATGGTGACTTCCGGATTCTTCCTCGGGGGCTTTTTATCGCAGTCCCAAATGCCATCACGCCAGTTGTACCCGCTCACAAAATTTCCCCCGGGCCACATGTAAACAGGGCTTTCCAGCTCTTTCATCAATGCGACCACATCCTTTCTCCAGTCCTTGATATTATCCGCCACCGGAACTTCAATGGTATTGTCTCCAGAGAAAAGTCGTACGATCACAGGCAGGGTTGAATAATATCGGATACATCGATGGATACCTGAGCAAAAAGTGCGGTGATTACGGCGAGTAAGCCTGGTCGTTTCAGAAGCAGTTTAGGTTAGGATTCAATGCCAGATAAACATAATGAATCTGGGGAAATAATTGCTGTTTTTCACAATAAGCTGTCAGGTTTATAGCATTTATCTGTGGTGGAAAAAAGTTGTGCTTAACGTGATTCCATAGAATCATGATGAACGAAAGGATCCAGAACCTGAGGCTGGTGGAAAAATGCCTGTTTCGGGGAAAAGTGCTGGAAAATCGTAGATAAATTATCAATGTATTCACTCAATAAAATAGTCCTGTCCCTGCTACAAAGAAAAGCCCTGACGCGATTGCGCCGGGGTTTTTTTTCAGCCCGAGCTGTGCTCACAGGTGAGGGCTGAAAATAAAAGACCCGACAGATGCCGCAGGCGGCTGAAGGGTTTTGCTTTGAACCATTAAACTTAATGAGAGGAATGACGTAAGATGCAGTATATCTTATAAATAAAGTAATATCAGTGATTGGTAAAATGGCTCACTTTTGCACTGTAGACGTGGCTCTTAGTGAGAGAGGTTTCCATTTGACATAGCATAACTAGAGGCAATTGCTTACCTTTATAAAATAGTTACAAGTATAGCTGACAATGTTCTATTATACAGCTCTTTTCAATGACAGGAAATAAAATATTGCTTAAATGAAAAAATATTATAGACTCCCCCTAAGTATCTTTTTTACGATTATATTCTTTCTAATAAAACCAATTCTTGACCTTTTCACTGACCATGCAAATGGTTTATTATCAATACTATATAATCAAAGTCAAATTCTTGTGACAATTGGTGTTTCGTGGTTTTTAATTACTCTGACAAGGACATTGAAAACTGCCTTTTTGAAGAAATTTGATATTTCCACAGCAGACAATCTTGCATCCCGAAAAGTATATACCCAGATAGATATTCTCGAAAAAGTGCTCATATTTATTATTATTCTTTTTGCAACAGGAATAGTGCTGTTATCCTTTGAAAGTATCAGGAAGATTGGGATTGGACTATTTGCTTCTGCAGGTGTGGCTGGAATTATTATTGGTTTATCCGCCCAGAAAGTTGTTGGGTCATTATTAGCTGGAATTCAAATTGCAATTACTCAGCCTTTTAGAATTGATGATGCTGTACTTGTTGAAAATGAATGGGGTTGGATAGA
>CAYZEZ010000385.1:0-3537 GCA_964477295.1 uncultured Bacteroides sp.
ATTTCAAAAGTATTTACAGTGAGGAGGACAAAAAGGTCCTGAAGCTTGCTGAGGATTCCCTGGATCCGCGCATTGACAGGGTGCAGGAAATAATTATGTACGCAAAAGAAGCTAATTTGCAACGAATAGGTATAGCCAATTGTACCACATTCAACAGGGAAGCGGACCAGTTGGAAAGAAGATTACTGGAGTCTGGCTTTGAAGTGGAAAAGGTAAACTGTAAATATGGCAGGGTCCCTTTCAACGATTTGTTGCCCGGATACAGGGGAGTGTCATGTAATCCGGCAGGCCAGGCTAAATATCTCGAAGATAAAGAAACTGAACTGAATATAATGATGGGATTGTGCCTTGGTCATGATATGATCTTTAATTCCAGGTCAAAAGCCCCTGTAACACCGCTGGTTGTAAAGGACAGGAGACTGCAACATCATACTTTAAAAAGCCTGCAGGAAGAGTTATGAGTGCAAAGATATATCCCGAATCGGGCATTGAACTTACCCCGTTTACCGCAAAACACTATGATAAGGTAATGAATATTGGTTCGCTCGGTATGTACAGGAGCTTTATCAGGAAGGTGATCCGGGAAATGGATATCATGCCTGAAGATAGCATCCTGGACATGGGTTGCGGTACAGGAAGAAATGCCTCCCTGATGTGTTCATATCTGAACGCAAATGGCAGCATTACAGGACTGGATATCTCTGAACACATGGAAAAACAGTTTCGAAAAAGATTCAGCAGTGACAAGCGGGTTGATTTCATAAACAGGCGTATTGACCAGCCTTTTGATCTGCAAAGGAAATACGACAAGGTCTTCATGAGCTTCGTTATTCATGGTTTCCCGCATGAAGTAAGGGACGCCATAATTAAAAATGCATATAATCACCTCAAGCCGGGAGGAAGTCTCTTAATACTCGACTATGCCGAGTTCGATATGGATGAAATGCCGTTGACTCACCGCTTTATATTTAAAAAGTTTGAATGTGTTTATGCATTTGACTTTATAAAGCACGACTGGAAAAAAACCCTGGAGAATTATGATTTCGGAAATTTCAGCGAGCATCTCCACCTTAAACGATATGTAAGGCTATTGAAAGCTGTAAAGCTATGACTTTTTTATTTTCCAGGCTTGATCTTTATGAATGTGCATTGTTTAACAGCTTTATGCTTTCTTAAAAATCAACATCAAATCTGTTATCCGATTTCTTGATTGAAAAATCCTTCTTTGATTTTAAAAGCCAGCCGATTTTAACATCTTTTGCCTCGTTAAAATCAGGAACAAAGGGTTTAATGTCCAGCAAGGGAGTGCAGTCAACAATGTCAACATTCTCAATGTGTATGATATCGTCAATGAGTTTAATAAGTTTCACAACTGATAAGCCTATTTGATTTGGCCTGTTCGGGGCACGGGTGGCAAATACGCCATGTGTATCATCATCCAGGAAAGGTTTGACTTCCAGCCGGTACCCATCCGACAAATGAAAATGATAAATAAGAATGATATGGGAAAATCCGGTAATATCTTTTAATCCAGCCGCATATTCAGGAAAAATTTCTACTGTTCCCGGTATCCCCCTTGCAGCCACAGGCTGGATGGGCATATTCTGTATGTTATGATAGGGAGTGTGAATAATGCCTATCGGTTTGTAGATAATTTCATTCATTTTTACAGGTACTGAATACTCTGGAAATTACTCTTCCATAACTCATTTCAGGTCCCTGAATCCTGGTAATGGGATCTAAAGCTGCGTTTGAAAAACAAAGTAAATTTAAATGAACATTTGCTCATTAGAAAATTATTTAGACTAATTTTGAATAAAAATATCCTATGACAATTTCTGTTCTCACAGATAACCATCCTGGGGTGCGTACACCATCCGAACACGGCTTGTCATATCTTATTGAATTTGATGGGAGAAAATTACTCTTTGATACCGGGCAAAGTGATCTTTTTTTAAGAAATGCTGAGGCAATGAGGATCGATATGACAAATATTGATATGGTTATATTAAGCCATGGCCATTTTGATCATGGTGATGGTTTGATGTATTTATCGGGAGGCCGGTTAATTTGTCATCCGGATTGTTTTGTGAAGCGTTACAGGAAAGCTGACAATTCTTTCATCGGGCTGAAAAATACAAAAGAGGAAATAGGAAAGAAATTCAGTATAGAGACTTCTGCAAAACCTTATAAGATTAGTGAAAAGAGCATTTTCCTGGGAGAGATTCCGCGTCTGACAGATTTTGAGTCAGGAACAACTTCATTCGTTTTTAAGGATCGAATCCCTGATTATGTCACAGACGATAGCGCAGTCGCGTTTATGTTACCCGAAGGCTTATTTGTGGTTACCGGTTGCGGGCATGCAGGAATTGTCAATACACTGGAGCATGCAAAGAGAGTGACCGGCATAAATAAGCTCTTTGGAATAATGGGAGGATTTCACCTGAAAGAAATTAATCGTCAGACACAGGAGACTATCCGATACCTGAAAGAGAATAAAACAATTCATGTATATCCATCACACTGCACGGAACTTCCTGCTTTATCGGCTTTTTACGAAAGTTTTGGCATGACATTGGTTAAAACGGGTAATATTTATAATTTTTAATCCGTCGTAATTAAAATTCATCTGTAACTCTTAATTTATTATGAAATGGCTATCTGCAGCAAATGCCGTAAACGACTGATCTTATGGATAAGCCTTACAATATTAAGTATAGGTATTGGTCTGATTCTGGATTTATTCCTTATCGGAACAAATAGTTTTTCCTTAACTATCAGGATTATCGGACTTATCGGAGTATTTTTTACGCATTTCCTTTTAAAAAGAACCGGAAAATTACTAAGGTTATTTGGTAAATGTGAACTTTGGGGATGGTCAACCAGGTTAATTATAATAAATGTATATAAATGTGTCAGGCATCCTCATCACCTTGGGGTCGGCCTATTCATGACCTTCCTGGGCTTGTTGGCAGGATACCCCTTTACCTTTATCATTATTACCATCACTCAATGGTTGTGGTTTTTCTTTTCGTAATATTTATTGAAGAAAAGGAATGCCTGCAGAAATTTGGGAACG
This sequence comes from uncultured Bacteroides sp., assembly GCA_964477295.1. Lineage (GTDB taxonomy): Bacteria > Bacteroidota > Bacteroidia > Bacteroidales > SM23-62 > CAYZEZ01. The sequence continues at coordinate 3,080 of CAYZEZ010000385.1, forward strand.
AATATAAAGAATACTCTAAAATGGTTCCTATGTTTTTCGGTAATCCTTTTTGTATAATAAAAGAGGTGTTTAATCCGATAAATAAAGATATTTCAGCCTGAAAATCTCTGTACAATTTCAAAGTTTTATTTTAACTCCCGCGAATGCTGTTATCCCCGGCATGGTATAATAAATGTTATTTTCATATTTCTGATTTAGGATATTTTCAGCGCTGATAAATAATTCTGCAAATTTCCATATACTATAAGTTATTTTGGAATTTAACAGCATATACGTCTGGTAACTGGTGTTTGCTGACGGATCTGAATCGAGATGGTTTACATACTGTAATGACGACATGAACTGAAATTTATCAATACGATAGTTCCCGCTTAAGAACAGGTGATGTTTCGGAGTGGCGTATACCGGACTTTTCATATCGATAAAGGAATAAGTAAGGTTCAGATTGAGGTTTTCAA
>CAYZEZ010000386.1:0-3531 GCA_964477295.1 uncultured Bacteroides sp.
TGAAGACCTGTTCCAGCAGGCGGGTATGAGCCTTCCTGATTACCTGAAGGGTTCATCCACAGAGAAAAAGGTTCAGGCAGATGTTGCGGAGGAGAAGAAGCCCGGAAAGAAAGCAAAAGGTAAACCTTCGCCACCCGAAGATCGCCCGGTACCCCCCCCGCCTGATGAGCCTGATTTGCCAGATGAGCCTGAATTGCCTGAGGAAGACATTCCGGACGAAAAATAAGAATGCACTTTAGATAGAATATTAAAGAGACTGCCTTAATAAGACAGTCTCTTTTTTGATCAGTAATTGTTGCATCCTGAATTTTCCACAGGCTGATCAGCATTGAGTTAATTTATCACTCAGAAATGAACATAGGAAAAAGTTATTATGGTATTGTCCTTTTGGTTGTCATCATCCAGGCTCATTCGATTTTTGTGGCGAATGATCTTGAGGGCCAGATTGACCGTTATTCACTGGTGAACAGGCACCATATTACACTGAATGCTTTCGATAGCCTATCTCCGCTGTCTGCAGGCAATGGCAGGTTTGCCTTTACGGTTGACCTGACCGGGTTACAGACATTTCCCGACATATATCAGGCGGGTATACCGCTGACCACGATGTCAGAATGGGGGTGGCATAAAGCACCCAATATCAACGGTTATAAATATGAAGACACCTTTGTTGAAGCAGGTACTTCCGGCAGGGTGTCACCTCTTCCCATTATAACCGGAAATCCTGCTGCAGATTATTTTCGGTCTAATCCACATCAGTGTAACCTGGCCCGCCTAGGTTTGATCCTTGAAAAATCCGATGGAACGGAAGCTGGTCCGGGAGATATTACCGATCCGGTACAAACCCTCTGTCTCTGGGAAGGGATCATAAAAAGCCGATTTATTGCTGACGGGATGGAAGTACAGGTTGAAACCTTTGTTCATCCCTCGCAGGATATGGTAGTGGTAAGGGTGATTTCAGATCTTATCACCGGGGACAGGCTCAGGATTTCGCTCAGGTTTCCGTTTGCCCGGGGCCCATGGGGTGGAGATCCTTCTGACTGGAACAGTCCGGGAAATCACAGTACGGAGATTAAGGCAGATAATCCTCAGTACAGTAAACTGTTGAGGTACATGGACGACTTTAAATATTCCTGTGTTATGAAATATTCTCAGGAATGCAGTCTTATTGAAAAGGCCGGCCACACCTTTGAGATTACCCCTTCAGGGCAGTCTGATACGCTGCAATTCTGTATGCTCCTGTCTGATCATGAATCGAATGAGCCGGATGTTGACCTTCCCGGGGCCAGGACCGAATGCCAGGATTACTGGAAAAAATTCTGGAGTACCGGTGGTGCAATTGATCTTTCGGGAAGCACTGATCCCAGGTGGAAGGAACTGGAACGCCGGATTGTGTTATCTGAATATCTGACGGCTATTCAATGCGCCCAGAAATACCCTCCCGCGGAAACTGGACTGACCACTCTTAGCTGGCACGGCAAGTTCCACCTGGAGATGCACTGGTGGCATGGGATTCATTTTGCTCTCTGGAACAGGCTGGAGATGCTTGAGCGAAGTATGGGATGGTACCGGGAGAGTCTCCCTGTAGCCAGGGATATGGCTCTTCGGCAGGGATATGAAGGGGCCCGCTGGCCGAAGATGGTGGGACCGGATGCAGTTGACTCCCCGTCCGGTATAGGCCCGTTGCTTATCTGGCAGCAGCCACATCCGATCTATTATGCAGAATTGATTTACAGGCAACGGTCAACACCGGAGACATTGGAACAGTACAAAGACATTGTTTTAAGTAGTGCCAGATTCATGGCATCGTTTGCAAGCTGGAATGAAAGCCGGGAATGTTTTGAACTTGGTCCACCCCTGATTTCAGCCAGGGAATTTTCCAGCAACACCTATGAATCAAACAAAAACCCTACCTACGAACTGGCATATTGGAGTTGGGGATTGAAAATAGCCAATCTGTGGCTGGAGCGATTGGGCTTGCCCGGGGATCCTCAGTGGGAGAGGATTGCATGCAACATGGCTTCCTGGCCGGTGGTGGATGGTGTTTACATAGAGCAGGAGAGTCAACTGGTGACAGACGGAGGTCATCCTTGTATGCTGGGGGCATTTGGTATGCTTCCTGCTGCCAGATCACTCGATAGGGACATCATGCTTAACACGCTGGACCATGTGATGAAAAACTGGCGCTGGGAGGACACGTGGGGTTGGGATTACCCGATGATGGCGATGACGGCCGCACGGCTCGGAGAGGGAGAAATGGCCGTGGACGCATTGCTGAAAGATGTGGAAAAGAACACCTACCTGCCAAATGGCCACAATTACCAGTCAGCTCGCCTGCCCCTTTATCTGCCGGGGAATGGAGGATTGCTGACAGCAGTCGCGATGATGGCAGCAGGTTGGGATGGCTGTCCCGAATCCAATGCCCCCGGATTCCCGGATAATGGAAGGTGGGTAGTAAAATGGGAAGGGCTGCAGAAATCTCCGGGTAGTTTCCAGGATAACATTGATGGAAAATAGGCATGGCCGGATGCGACCTGTTATAAGTTGACAGACCGGCCGTTTCGGTTGAAGGGATTAATCCTGAAATATACTAAAGTGTAGAGAGCAGGTTCCAGATTCCCTATCCATGTATGAGTTATATTAGCATCTGTTTCTTTGCAGACGCCTGGAAATAATTAATTCAATTTTGTTTTACTCATCATATTGAGTAAAATATAAAACTCAATGGGATTTCCTTACAGAGTATCAAAATAGATGATTTTTTGCACTACCCCGCATCCGAGATCCGCTGAAGCATATCTTTTTTCAGGATCCGGATCTCTTTGCCTTCGATGCTGAGCAGGCCGTCTTCTGTGTATTCGTGCAGGATGCGTGTGACCGTTCGCCCATGCCGTCTACCGGCCGGTGGCGTTGTTTATGCATTTTTTAAGGTAGGGGTGGAAATACCTTACTTCATTTCTACATCGATCAGCAGGGCTTTTCCCTTAGTTAACCATGATATACCGTATGCCCACAGAGCCATGGTTTCAAGCCAGAATACGGGATCGTAGTTTTGAAGAACAGGGTATCGCTTGTCGAGCCATGACGAATATACAGCGATTATTACAATGCACCCAAGGATTGTATACCCTCATATTTTATAGAGCAGATTTCTTTTCAGTTTTCTTCTTGATGGATTTTTCTTCCCTTTTGTAAACAGTATTAATGAGAAAAAGGCAAGGGTCAGGAAAAACAATCCTGCTGATACAAAATGCAGGCTACCCAGTATCTGGGTATCTATGGGAGCAGGAATACAGTGAGTCAAAGGGCCTGTAATTGATGTTGGAAAGAATACAGCACCCAATCCAAACAGGCATGCCAGGCTCCCCGCAAGGGAATCTATATAATCATACCCTTTGTATGCAAATAAAAACAAACAGATTGCGCATATAAAACCGACAAAAACATCCCTCATGCCAGTGTGATAATAGCTGCTGATTGAACTCTGAATCTCCCTGCAGTCGGCTCCGACAACAGATCCGACAACCAGGA
>CAYZEZ010000387.1:0-3498 GCA_964477295.1 uncultured Bacteroides sp.
ATTCTCTAAAAGAAAATTAAGATAATAGCTGAACTGATCCCTGAAACAGGGATTGGCCATTATCTCTTCATACAGGGGCCGCGATTCCTCACCCGACCATTGATAAATATCGCGGTTGGCCCAATCAATATCAAACCAGTCAACACCAAAGGTATTATCCATATCATATGGAATAAACTCAAACTTCCTGCCGGATGGATTCAGATAGAGGTAATAATTATTCATCAAAAAACTGTAATCATCCCAGTTGCCGGTCAGGACATCCACTGCCAGTATCTTCAGGAAAACCGGTACATTAAATACCTTATCTATTTCACATGCAAAATCATTCTGAGGTGTGGTATTCAATACAGTAATAAAACGGGCCAGGTCATTGTAGTCTTCGTATTCAACGTTTGTCTTCAGATCATATGCCCTCCGGCCACTACTTTCGAACATATAGCTTTCAGCCTTGTCATCAATATATACCAGGTCGGCCGGCCAGAGGCATTTATATAAATTGCCATGAATATCACCAAACCTTGACCTGATAAATTCCTCGTCGATATGTTCCACATTAAGGTAAAGGCCGAAATAGTCATTATTGATATACAGTGCCACATGATTGGCCCTTGCTGCCGGAACTTCAATAAATCGCATCATATCCCAGCATATCTTTGCACGCATAATGGAAGGATCATTATGCTCCCCGTTGATGTTCATTTTTTCCAGTCCATAGAATTTTTGCCCCGCTTTAAAAGCATTGAACGATACCTTCCATGATTTCTTCCGGGAATTCCGGGACGTGTTCCCTCTCAAACGAAAGCCAATATTTTTTATCGTGTCTGATGCGGATGGCGTGGTGAAAACAAATGTGGCCGGGTATTCATCAAAGCTGTCAGGATGAGAAAGTATCTCGTCCAGGTAAACTGGATCAATGAGTATGTCGATCCTGGGAACTATTGAATCATTAAATACATATCCAATTTCCGGCAATATGGATTGCGCCCCTGCTTGTATTCCGGCAAGTGTGCATATAAAAAAAATAATTGCTTTCTGTCTCATATCCGCCTGCAAGATAAAGAGAATTAAATTAAATGGTTTATCCGCAATTTCTTCTATTTTTGGCAAACATAGAAAAATTAACATCCGGGTGAATCACAACAAGCTGTATTTGTATACGATGGTACTTGTGACAGGAATGCTCCCTTCCACATGGACGTATGGACAAAAAACAGGATCCATTGAACAAAATTTTTTCGGAGCCAAAGATCCTCCTGTCCTGGTTGAAAGCTTTGATGGATTGGGCGAGGGATTTACGGGCCCCCAGGGGACATCCAGGCATCGCAATCCTTCCGACAATTCCCTTGCAGTGGGTCCCGACCACATTGTACAAACTGTCAATTCCCGGATGGCCATTTTCACTAAAAGAGGTACCCTGTATGATACTACAGGAAAAGTGCTTCTCGGCCCGGTAAAAACCAATCATGTCTTCGGGGGTTTTGGCGGGCCGTGCGAAAAGTATAACAACGGCGACGCCGTGGTCCGTTACGACCAGCTGGCCGACCGGTGGCTGGTTGTAATGCCCATATTCAGGCGCCTACCACCCTGGAGGAAAAGCCAGGATACCTCCTGGTGCATGTGTTATGCCGTGAGCGCTTCACCCGACCCGATGGGTGAATATTACAGGTACGAGTTTGTAAGACCGCTTTTCCCGGATTACCCCAGGCCTGCTGTCTGGCCCGATGGCTATTATGTGCCGACGAGCACAGGCGATCATGTCATCCAGAAACATGTCTGTATCGCGGACAGGAACAGGATGCTGCGTGGAGAGGAGGCGACCGAGCAATGTTTCATCATTGATGGTGTAAATTTCCTGAATACTTCCGACCTGGATGGTATGCAGCTCCCGCCTGAGGGGGCACCCAATATTATAATGGCTGCGGGCGGGGCCCAGCTTAAAGGCGTTACTGAAGATGATGGAATCTACTATTGGAAATGTCATGTAGACTGGGATAATCCGTCTGAATCAAATCTGGAGGGCCCGGTTAAGATCCCTGTGGCTCCCTATGAATATCTCGGCGGTGGCCAGCTGACAAAAAAAATTCCCCAGGCCGGGACGGATATGGGGCTTGATTCCCAGGGCGACAAGATCATGGCACGGTTGGTGTACCGGCGCATTGGCGACCAGGAATCGCTGGTGGCTGTACATTCTGTCAAAACTGCAGTTGGAGGTGGAGGAGTCCGCTGGTATGAGTTCCGTATTAATGAGGATGGCGACATTGTCCTGCACCAGCAGGGCACCTATGCCCCTGACAGCAACTACCGCTGGATGGCAAGTCCAGCCATGGATGGAGACGGGAACATAGGGATCGGTTATTCCTTCAGCGGCACCAGCCATTACCCTGGCCAGCGGTTTGCAGGCCGGCTGGCGGATGACGAGGCGGGCATCCTGACCATGGATGAAGCCATCCTGGTCGAAGGCCAGGCCCCTCAAACCAGGACATACCGCTGGGAGGATTACACCCAGGCCGCCATCGACCCGTCGGACGATCGGACCATATGGTATGTTGGAGATTACCTTAAGGTGGGAACTGAAAATTATTCAACAAGGATTGGGGCATTCAGGTTGTCTGAATAATCCTCCCCTGCTTATTCATACCTTAAGGCTTCCACCGGATTTGTCCTGGCCGTCTTCAGGGATTGCCAGGTGACTGTTCCGAAGGCAATCAGGAAAGCGATCAGGATGGCCAGGGCAAAGATCCACCAGGAAATGCTGGTCCGATATGCAAAGCTCTGCAGCCACTTGTTCATGATAAACCATGCAACCGGGCAGGCGATAGCAACAGAGATGATTATCCACTTGACAAATTCCCTGGAAAGAAGCAAAAAAACAGATTGTACTGAAGCACCCATAGTCTTTCGGATACCAATTTCCTTGGTTCGCCGGGCGGCCATAAAAGAGGACAGCCCGAACAAACCCAGGCAGGCGATCAGGACAGCCACAAGGGCAAAATTGCTGATGATTTTTGCTGTTTTCTCATCTTTGATATACTGCCGGGCATAGGTTTCATCAAGAAATGAATACTGATAAAACTGCCCGGGATATCTGTCCTCAAACTGTTCCTTTATATACCTGAGGGTTGCCGGAATATCGTCTGGTATGATTCTTATACTGGCTGTGCCAAGCGAGTTATCCCATGCATACATGCAGGGCCCGATTTTACTTTGCTGGGATTTAAAATTAAAATCGCTTATGACACCTATTATTTCAGACTGGATTTCTTCTGAAAATTTAAAGAAATAACCCAGGGGTGATTCAAGTCCTAATTCACGTACAGCAGTTTCGTTAATAACGATCTTTGTTGACTGTTCACTATTGCTATTTGTTGACGGTTCACTATTGGTATATAATTCACCCGGCCTTCCCCAGGAATAGAAACGCCCTTCGACAAGCTTGATTTCCATTACATCCAGAAAATCGGGATCAACTTCCAGAAAGGCAAAATTCAGAGTAAG
>CAYZEZ010000388.1:0-3492 GCA_964477295.1 uncultured Bacteroides sp.
TGGGTTTCAGACCTGCAGTTGTATATGTGAACGGAGAATATTTGGGTATTCACAACATCCGGGAAAAAGTGGATGATGACTATATCGAAAAAAACCATGACCTGGAACCTGGTAGCTTCGATTTAGTTGAAAATGAAAATTTTGCAGAAGCCGGTGATTTAGTGGCATACAACCACCTTCTTACCTTGCTCAGCCGGGATCTTTCGATAGATGCCAATTATGATTCAGTAGCCATGATAGTTGATATTGAGAATTGTACTGATTACATGATCGCGGAAATGGCCATTGGAAATACATCCATCGATCACAACGTGATGGCCTGGAAACCCAAAGATTCCGGTAAATGGAAGTGGATATTGATGGATGTGGACCGGGGATTCTTCAATCCAGCAAGCAACCATATTAGTTTCTACATCTCAAAAGACGAATTGCTGTTAGAAGAACTTCTGAAGAACCCATACTATAAGAACTATTTTGGCAGAAGGCTTGCCGCTCAGCTTTACACCACGTTTCATCCTGAGCGGATGAAGCAGCTGATAGATGGCCATATGCAGGATATTGAATCTGAAATTCCGAAGCATATAAGCAGGTGGGAAGGCACCACCTCTTCCTATGGCAATGCAATGCCTTCAGTGGATTACTGGAGAAATCAGGTTTATAATCTGAAAACCTTTGTTGAAGCGAGGCCCAATGCGTTGCTGGAAGATTTAACTTCTTACGGCTTTAACGGCACTGTAAACCTGATACTTGCCACCTTCCCGGAAAATGCCGGCACTATCAAAATAGATCAATTAAAGGTGCCGGGATCGTTTTGCAGTGGCCCCTTTTTAAAAGACGTCAATATTCAGCTTGAGGCTGTGGGCAAACCCGGTTATGAATTTGGGGGATGGGTAAGAATGCTAAAACAAATGATCATTCCCAAAGGGGCGTTATGGAAATATCTCGATACGGGAGTGGACCTGGGAACTGGCTGGACCGGGCCTGATTATGATGATACAGGATGGAGTTCAGGTTATGCCCAGCTGGGTTATGGCGACGGGGATGAAAACACTGTTCTCAGTTACGGCGGGGATAGTCGAAATAAGTTTATTACTACCTACTTCAGAACAACGTTTACCATAACGGAGGAAGAAAAGAATGCCAGTCATTTTATCATTGAATTACTGAAAGATGACGGAGCAATCGTTTATATGAACGGGGTCGAAATTTTGCGTGCCAATATGGGAAATGGTGATGTTAATTATAAAACCAAAGCAGTTGCATCAATTAACGGGGATTCAGAATCCACATATACTTCATATACGGTCGATAACAGCTTATTTCTCGCAGGAGAGAATATTTTAGCGGTTGAAATTCATCAAATTGAATTAAACAGCAGTGATATCAGTTTCGATCTTGGATTAGCAGGATATAAATCCGGTGGCCAGTCAATTGTATCAAGTAACAAGACATATACAGTTACTTTGGACGAGGATCTCTTCTTAACAGCAGTGTATAGTACGACCAATAGTTGCATTGTCCCGGAATTCATTTCAGAGGATCTTACATTATTCCTTGATTGTTCTCCCTATCTGGCACAAGGTGATATTACTATCGATGAAGATGCCACACTCACCATTGAGCCCGGAGTGGAAATCTGGATGCCGGAAAACGCTAATATTTTTGTAATGGGGACGATGCATGCCGTGGGGACCCCTGATAAAGAGATAATGATAAAGCTTAATCCGGAATACCAGCAGGGCAGCTGGGGTGTCATGTCATTTCGAAATACCGGCCAGGAATCCATCCTGAAATACCTGACCATTGAAGATGCTTCGAGGGGCCCGGACCCGGTTTTGGACAGGGGGGGCATTTCAGCATTTTATGCAGATTTAAACCTCGACCACCTTACACTTGAGAACGTCAATGGTAATCCAATTTCCGCCAGGTATTCAGATATAACGCTAACAAACAGCAAATTACATTCCGCTGTTACCGGTGATTTAATCAATGTTAAATATGGCCATGCAAGGATAGAGAACTGTCAATTTACAGGAAATGATCAGCCCGATTTAGATGCTATTGATTATGATGAAATTGAAAATGGAATTATCCGGAACTGCCAGATCAATGATTTATTCGGTTTTAATAGTGATGCCATAGATATAGGCGAAAAAGCAACCAATATATCAATCGACAGCATTTTTATTTTTAATGTAACAGATAAGGGAGTATCGGTGGGACAACAATCATCTGTTACTGTTCAGAACAGTATTTTTATAAACTGCAACATGGGAATTGGCATTAAAGATTCCGCACAAGCAGTCATTAATCAATGTGTCTTTTATAGCAATGTGCATGCCGTCGCCAGTTTTGAAAAGAATCCGGGGCAGGCCGGAGGGAATGCCCGGATAACAAATTGCATCCTCTCCAATTCGTCGGACCTTCCCATCTATTCTGATTCAAAATCAACAACGGAAATAAGTTACAGTCTTTTCGATAACAGCCTGTTACCGGATCAATCAGCCAATATATATGGCAATCCTCTGTTTGAAAATCCATCCTTTTTCAATTTTGGGTTATTACCGGGATCACCCGCGATTTCATCGGGCAATCATGAGGGTATAATAGTAGATATGGGGACCCGGCTCTTACCTGGTCAATTTGAGCCTTCTGTTATGATCTGTCAGATGTTTGTTAACGCGGGGAACCTGGATATCCCTGAATTCATCGGTTTATATAATCCTTCACCTGAACAGGTGGATCTGTCAAATTATGCTGTCACAAAAGGCATTGCCGCAACACTTCCGGAAGGGACTTTTCTCAATCCGGGGGAGACCTTATATTTAACCAATAATTCGTCAGCAAGAGGCTGGCAGAGCCAGACCGGTCAGGTTATACAGTGGGAAAGCGGAGCACTCTCAAATAACGGGGAAGCCATACAATTAGAAGACAACTATGGTATTGTGATTGATTTCCTGGTGTACGAGAATAACGGATTGTGGCCTAACAAAGGATTTTTGGATGATGAAGTATTCCAACTGATCAGTCCGGGCCTGGATAATCATTTCCCTGAAAGCTGGACTACAGACTCCGTGGGCCATATTGTTTCTGCACCTTACATTGCTTCTCAGGATGCCTTTACGGTGTATCCTAATCCAACAAGAGGATTAATCACTATCAACGGCATAGATTATAAGCATCAAAATATAGAAATATATAATCTGAACGGGCAAATTGTTGGAAGTGTAAAATTGAACGAACAGGGACATGCAACCATCGACCTTTCTGCATATAATCCTGGTATACTGATTATTAAAGCAGGCAATTTTGTGAAAAAAATAGTCCTTATTAAATGATCTTTTACCGCTTTATTCGGGAGCTTGGTCAATTAATGGGAAAGAGGGTATAAACTGACCAGTTTATAATAATCTTTACTAAATGAATAGAACTCTCTTGTCCCCATTGGTTTATGGCCATTATTGCGATTTATATTGCTTATTTTGAAGAGTT
>CAYZEZ010000389.1:0-1822 GCA_964477295.1 uncultured Bacteroides sp.
GTTTTTTCGCATTCCGAGAAACCGGGTTATCCGATAACATGGTATAGCACTACTGATCCGAAATCAGGACAGGATGCCTGGGATAAGCATGAAGTCGATGTGGTTGATTACTGCCACACATTGCATGCTGCTGATATGGACCTGGACGGAGACATGGATATTGTGGCCGGAACCTTGTCACGGCTGGAAGAGACTGAATTAGTGCTTTTTATAAACCTGGATGAGTCAGCTACTGCCTGGGCCCGTACCCGCATTGATAGTTTCCCGGTATACAAGGCCTGTGTTGGAGATATTGATAATGATGGAGATTTTGACATTACCAGCAGTTACAATTGGGAAACTCCGCCACTTAAGCTTTGGAGGAATTTGTTGTTGAGTACCGGGAGTGAATGAATCGGGAAGATTAGTTTATTTGAAAGTACATGTTTTCAAGGTAAGCTGCATAAGACCAGTTTGTTAATTAATCTATTTTCTCATGAGGAAGAAGAAGGGTTGCCTGGGCAACATTATTTTGCTGGCCGTTTCAATTATTATTTCCCTGATCGTAGTCGAACTTGCATTCAGGTATCTTTTATTTGGTAATTCTGAGAAATTTGATTTTTTACGCAAACCAGAATATTATGCAACCATTTACAAGGATCCATATTCCAGTATTTTTAGTGACGAATATTGGAAGCTATATTACAAGTTCGATGGACATTCCAAGCCTCCAAAAAATCCACATCCCACACTTGGATGGGTATTTGAAATCGACCGTAAAACACTTATGCATCAGGAAGCCGACAGCGTGAGGAACAGACGCCCCGTCCTATTGTATGGTGATTCATTTTCTGATTGTTCAAAAGGTGCTGTCTGTTTCGAGGAAATGCTTAATATTGACACTTCTTTTATTGATTCATTCTATTTACTTAATTATGGTATGGGTGGATATGGAATCGGACAGATATCCATGCTGCTGGAGCTGAGCAATACCAATTACAACAATCCGGTCATCATTTATGGTTTCATGATCAGGGATATGGAACGAAGTTTACTCAGTGTCAGGATCGGTCAAAAACCCTCTTTCAGATTAATTAAGGATAGTCTCGTAGTAAAAGGTTTGCCAATTGAGCCGGATCCTTATGTTTATTTTGAAAAAAATCCTCCCGGAATTACCTCTTATTTATACAGGAAATTCCGGAGCAACAAAATTAATTTCCTGCCGAAGAACAAAAGAAAAACGAAAAAAAGGATCGAAGAGATAAAGGAGGTGAATAAAAGGATAATACTTAAAACATTAAAATACCTTGAAGAGAATAACAAGGATTATTTCGTGGTTGTATTTCATCCGCTGAACAGGGAGAAGGGTGACTGGAGAAGTGCCTTTTTACGTCAGTTAATGGAGGGAAACGACGTGAATTATATCTGGACAAGGGACCTGGTTGACAAGGAAATTGAATATACAGATGCTGATTTAAGAACCTATGAATTGCCTGACGGGCATCCGACTACCCATTTTAATAGTTTAATTTCAGATGAAATTAAAAAATATGTATTGGATCCTGGTTACCGGATTGAAGCAAAAGAGGCTAATTCCAGGATCTATCGGGAAAAACTTATCAATCAATAATATTTATTATGAGATCATTTATTAAAATCCTGGCATTATCGGTTGTGGTACACGGTTTCTTTACAGGATGTAAAAAGAGCGATTCCATATCGTTGAATCAGTGGACCTATATTGAAGTAGACAGTACCCGTGGCTTATGGGGAGATTTTGGGGAAGAACCCAGGTGGCTCAGGTATTTTGGCCTGACCATGAAAGATATAAATGGGGATGGCC
>CAYZEZ010000389.1:1922-3491 GCA_964477295.1 uncultured Bacteroides sp.
GGGAAAGAGCCGGATGCTCACCTTTACTGGTTCAGGCAGCCTGAGAATCCGTTTTCACCGGATTGGGAAAGGACCATTCTGATAACTCAGTACTCGATGAACAACCTCGACCTGGGAGATATTGACAAGGATGGGGATTATGATCTGGTGACCAATGAGCATAAGGGCTCGGAATATAAGCTGCAGATATTTGAGAATGGCGGATCAGGAAATTTCACAGAACACATCATTGATAAAGGTAAGGAGAGCCATCTCGGTACCCGGCTGGCTGATATGGATGGTGACGGGGACCTGGATATTGTAAGCGTTGCCTGGGACCATCCTAAGTATCTGCATCTGTGGAGAAACGATAATCAGAAGACAGAATAACTAAGAAACAAAAAATTTTGTTCAAATATTAATTCCTTCTGACTTTTGACTTCTGTCTTTTTTTTATGTTAATAACTTATAATTTTTAAACAAACAACCGTTCTTGCTTTTGATTTATATTTTTTAATGGTTATTTTTGTCCGAATTGTTAGTTGAGATGGATCGTTTGTATTACGCGAGGCATACATTGTTCTTACTTAAATCAATTCGAAGTTGATGAGAATGGTATAAATATGTGCAGAAAAAAAGCCGTTCTCAGCAAATCTGGGAACGGTTTTTTTAGGTTTGCACCAGGAATGAAATAATGTAATTGGGAAGAGAAATGAATCTGATAAGACCAGGCGACCGGGGACTGTACAGACAGGAATTTGAGAAGGATAATTGCGGGATTGGCTTTGTTGCCCAGATGAAGGGCAGGAAATCCCACGATATCATTCAGATGGGCCTTGAAGTGCTTGTAAACATGGCACACAGGGGAGCTGAAGGTGCCGATGCCAAGACGGGGGATGGGGCAGGTATCTTATTACAGGTACCGAGAGATTTCTATTTGATCCAGGGATTTAATGTGCCACCCGAAGGTCAGTTCGGTACCGGGATAATATTTTTACCGCAAGCAAAGAAGGAAGCCGGCGAGTGTCTCAGGATATTCGAAAACATCATTCAGGAAGAAAGGGTTGAAATAATCGGGTACCGTGATATACCGAGGGATCCGGATGTGCTGGGCGAAATCAGCAGGGCAGCTGAACCTGGCATGACCCAGATCCTTCTTGGTGCCGACATGGAACAGCTTGATTTTGAAAGGCGGTTATATGTTATTCGTAAAAAAACGGAAAAGCAGATTCTTCAATCCGGATTAAACCAGAAGGAGTTGTTCTATATTTCGAGCCTTTCTACAAGGGTTTTAATTTATAAGGGGATGCTTACCTCGGAGCAGTTGATGGGCTATTATAAAGATTTGTCTGATAGCAGGTTAAAGAGTGCTATTGGCCTTATTCATTCACGATTTAGCACCAATACTTTTCCATCCTGGGACCTGGCACAACCATTCAGGTTACTGGCTCATAATGGAGAAATTAACACTGTAAAGGGGAATCGCTTCTGGATGAAGGCCCGGGAATCGTTGTTACGATCCCATTACCTGGATGATGATCTGGAGAGGATATTTCCAATAATTGAACCTGGAAAATCAGATTCTGCTTC
>CAYZEZ010000390.1:0-3455 GCA_964477295.1 uncultured Bacteroides sp.
AGCATCTTCCATGGTCCTGAAAAAATCCTCCGGGGTAGGATGTTTGAACATCCATCGCTGGGCGTACTCTTTAAATGCAAAATCAAACAATTCCCTGCCCATGACAGTCTCCCTTAAAATATTCAATGCAGCAGAAGGTTTGGCATATGCATTGGCCCCCAAATTCCAGACAGATTCCGAGTTGGTCATAATGGGTGACATTTTCTCCTTATCCCCACTCATATATTCAACAACGTCTTCCGGGTTACCGCTCCAACTGGGATGGTTATGGTCCCATTCGCGCTCTGCAATTCCCTGTAAAAACGTGTTTAATCCCTCATCCATCCATGTCCATTGCCGCTCATCCGAATTTACGATCATAGGGAAATAATTATGGCCAACCTCGTGTATTATCACCCCAATCATACCCCATTTTGTCCTTTCGGAATAGGTGCCATCCGGCTCGGGGCGCCCTCCGTTAAAACATATCATGGGGTACTCCATTCCGATGCGATCCGTATGGACAGAAATTGCCACCGGGTAAGGAAAATCAAAAGTATGCCTGGAATATATTTTCAACGTATGGGCCACAACTTTAGTAGAATACTTTTCCCATAAAGGATTTCCCTCCTTAGGATAATACGACATGGCTATGACATGGTTTGCACCTGATTGAACGCCCATCGCATCCCAGATGAATTTTCTTGAACTGGCAAATGCAAAATCCCGCACATTATCCGCATGGAAAGTCCATGTTTTGGTTTGCTTTGATTTTGATTTTTCTGCTTTCCGGGCTTCATCTTCGGTAACTATGAATACAGGTTCTGAGGCTGTTTTTGCTTTCCCGAAGCGGGTTAACTGGTCATCTGTGAGTACCTCGTCTCCATTCTGCAACAAACCTGTGGCACCCACAATATGGTCTGCCGGTACTGTAATATTCACGTCAAAATTGCTAAATGTTAAGGTAAACTCACCCCTTCCAATGAATTGTTTGTGCTGCCATCCTTGAAAGTCACTGTACACAGCCATGCGTGGATAGAATTGTGCAATGGTATAGATGTAATTGTTATCTTCCTCGAAATATTCCATTCCAGATCGTCCTCCCCCATCTTTCATCCTGTCGTTAATATTATACCACCATTTGATTTTAAATACATAATTATCGCCTGATTTAAGCGGTTCCGGAAGGTCGATCCGCATCATGGTATAGTTAATGGTATGGGGCAGAACATTATCATTTGCATCTTTAACATATTCCAGTTTAAATCCACCATCATAGTCACTATGGAACCTTCCAAGGTAATATGATGAAACCTTTTTGTCGAAATTCTGAGTGGATACCTGGCTGGCCAGTGAATTTTTGGACCTCACGTTCTGGTCAAGCTGGACCCACAGGTAAGTCAATTCGTCGGGTGAGTTATTAAAATAGGTAACCGTCTCCTCTCCATAAATTTTCTGCTTATTGTCGTCCAGGGTAATGTTTATCCTATAGTCTGCATGTTGTTGCCAGTATTCATGGCCCGGTGCCCCTGACGCAGTCCGGTAAGTATTAGGAGTGGCCAGTTCATCCAGCTGTTTGAATTTATTCTGGTTCCCGAATTGTTGTGCAATTGATAAGGTGCAGGCAGAAAACAAGGCAATGGTTAAAACAACTTTTAGTGGTCTCATAATCAGTCAATTTTTAAACAGGCAAGTTAGTTAAAACCTGTATAATAAGAGCACCCTTTTTTATTTTTTATGTTACCTTTAAAGGATGTTGAAGAAATCATTCATACTGATCCCGGGAATTATCTTACTTCTGTGCGGTTATACATATCACAAATTTTATGTAAGCCTTTGTATGATCGATCATAATCCCGAAACCAGTGCCCTTGAAATTACAATGAAGATATTCACCGATGACCTGGAATACGGCATTACCGGATCACAGGATTTTTATGGCCTCGGGACGAGTGAAGAACCTGCAGACTCGGATTCACTGATCTTTTCATATATCCTTGAAAATTTTAAAGTTAACCTCGATGGGAATTGTATGAAATTGAATTATATAGGCAAAGAAGTGGAAGTCGATGTGACCTGGATCTATATTGAAATTGAAAAAGTTGAATTTATCGGCAGGATCGAGGTGTCAAACAATATGCTTACAGAACTGTTTGATGATCAGATCAATATAGTTAACGTAAAATATAATGAAGAGACCCGCGGACTTTTATTAAAACAGGACAAACCAACAGGTTCTATGGAATTTTAAAAATTACACAAAATGCCGAAAGAACGTGTTTCGTTTTTTAAAAATATTTTAACGAGGCGAATGCCTCAAATTCTGGGAGGATATCTTGCTGCCAGCTGGGTTGTTATTGAATTCCTGGATTGGCTGGTTAAACGTTACCCGATATCGCCCCACCTGGTCGAATTTTCGCTGGTGGCCCTGGCATCGATGATCCCAACTGTTTTGCTTTTAGCTTATTATCACGGTAAGCCCGGACCGGATCAATGGAACAGGGCAGAGAAAATTGGTATCCCAACAAATCTTGTTGTATCTGCTGTACTGCTGCTGCTTTTATTTCGCGGTGAAGACCTTGGCGCTACCACAACTACTGTAACCCTCATGAATGAACAGGGACAAAAAATTGAACGGACTGTGCCCAAGAGTGAATTCCGCAAAAACCTCGCATTATTTTCACTGGACAATGCATCTGGTGATAGCTCTCTCAACTGGCTTATGCATGCCATCCCGGGAATGGTTCAATATGATCTTTCTCAGGACATATATCTGAATATCGGTTCTACCTACAGCTATTATGATGATATCAGCAAAGCAGGTTTTCCGGAAGCTGTCGGGATACCTATGGTACTGAAGAAAAAGATTGCCACTGAAAAATACATGGAGTATTTTACCTCCGGATCAATAAATTCTCAGGATGGTCAGATAATGATCCAGCTATCTATCCATGATACTAAGACAACCAAGATCCTCTCAGAAAACCTGTTCTCAGGCAAGGATATTTTCTCAATGACAGACGAAACTTCGATATGGCTGAAGAATGAAATGAAAATACCAAAACAGCATATTGAACAAACTGAGGACCTGCCTGTCTCAGAAATCCTGACAGGATCTCTTCCCGCACTGAAAAACTTTTATCGCGGGATGAACAAAATAACCATGGAGGGAGATTGGATCGGTGCAACAAAATATTTCGAGCAGTCCGTTAAGGAGGATAGCACTTTTGCAATGGCTTATCTGCAACTTTATATCTGCTATGCTTTTACCAACCAGGTTCTTAAATACCGACAGACATTTGAACCACTGATGCACTATCTGTATAAGCTTCCTGAAAGGATGCAATTTGCCGTCAAGCATGATTACTATTTTGGGATAAAACAGGATCCGGAAATGGCGCTGGAAGTCGGGAAAAACTGGGTGGAATTGTACCCTGATGATATAACCGCCCACAATATCCTGGCCATACTATATA
>CAYZEZ010000391.1:0-3438 GCA_964477295.1 uncultured Bacteroides sp.
GTGCTTCCAGGTTATAGTGGATGATGAGCTTGTAAGAGGTGAAAATGCCTGCAGCGATTTCACCATGAAATACAGGAGCGTGGTTGGCTATGGGAAGGTATCGCGGCTGCAGACTGGAGAGGAGAAATCAGATGGTTTAAATGTGCTTATGAAGCAGCATACAGGGAAGGGCGATTATACGTTCGGGAAGAACAGCCTGAGGGAAACTGCTGTATTGAAGATAAGGATAGAAAGTATGACTGGAAAGAAATCATAAGTGATAAATGGTGACAATTCCTGACAGCCGGGGAATAAGATCGGTCATCTGACATCCAGTCAGATCGGGACCAGGGAAAAAAATAGCTGCAATCCATATGAATTGCAGCTACCTTGATATTTCGGAAATAACAAACCTATTTAAAGATTACCGGGATTTTAAATTGAACTGCCACATTTTTACCTCGTTGTTTGCCAGGCTGCCAATCCGGGGAGCTGGTAACCAGTTTACTGGCTGTATCGTCCAGTTCAGGCTGCCCGCTGCTTCCGGCTACTTTAATATGGGTAACCTTCCCCTGGGAGGTCACAGTGAACTCCATGACTACTGTACCTGATAAACCCGTTTTTTCTGCTACTTTATGTTTTATGACCTGTTCCTGGATGTATTTTGCAAACGCCTCAGTTCCACCCCCCTGAAAAGAGGGCATTTCTTCAACAATAACAAATGTCTCCCCGTCCCCCGTATATTCTTCATCTCCCTTCTCCTGACTGGTTTTTTCTTCCGCCATTTCCTGTTTCTTCTTTAGTTCCTCTTTCTTTTTCTGTTCCTCTTTCTTTTTTAATTCAAGTTGTTTGTCTGTATCATCTTTTTCATCAACGGCGCTTTTTATTTCAACTATATCCCTCACCATTTTAGCCTCAATTACATGTTTTCCCTTAAGTGGTATTTTTAATGTCTTATAACCCACAAATGAGAAAACAAGTGTTACATCCATGTTTTCCACCTCCAATTTAAACTTTCCCTCCAGGTCAGTTACTGTACCGGTTGTTGTTCCTGCTATTATGACAGCAGCCCCCGGCAGGGGTTCACCGGATTCATCATCCGAAACGGTTCCCGATATGGTTTCCTTGCTAAAAAGGATGGCGGTCTTATTCTGAGGAATGGGCTCTCTGAACGCATAAAAAAGCAAAGTTAGCACAGGTATCAGCAAGAATACTTTTATCAGCGCAATTTTTTTTGATTTAAGTTTTGTCATCATGATCATTCTTTTTTTAGTTAATGATTTACTGAACCCATTGGCAAGTCTGAATACTTCAAGTCCGGTAATCTGATTAACCAACAAAGCCTGATATCGTCCCACATTTGGATTCCAACGCAATACCTCCCGGTCGGCTTCGAATTCATGTATTTCGCGTATCGACCTGTCAAAGAACCACATAACAGGATTAAACCATTGAATAAGTCCTGTTAGTCCAATAACAAGCAGATCGATATAATGAAATTTAATATAGTGTGCCTTTTCGTGTTTTACAATTTTGAGAAGGTCCTCTTCTGGTGGCAGTGAGTGATTGATAAAAATGAAATTAAACCATGAAAAGGGAGATATTTCAGTTTTAACCAGTGCCACTTTCATTCCATCCCTGATTGATAGCTGGCTTCGGTTCCGCATTTTTATAATCTGAATCCATTGCCATACAAGACGGGAAAGAAGCATCATTATCCCTGCCATATAACCCAGCAATAGCCAATTACTCCAGTGTGACAGGAAGACAGGCTGAATGGTATAAACAGGATCCGGGGTTACAGATGAGGTAATGGCTGTTTCCAGGTTAATGAAAATACCTGAAACTAATTCCTGGTTTTCACCGAACCGGATCCAATCACTTAACGGAACCAATGGAAGGATAAAGGATAGCACAACAGAGCCGAGCAATATGAACCTGTTCACAGAGAAATATGTTTCCTTTCTCAGGAACAGCCAATAGATCCCGTAGAAAAGCCAGAGTGCTAATCCTGATTTAACCAGGTACATGATCCATTCCTTCATCTCCATTATCTTTTGATTTTTTAATTTCTTCCTCGGTCATTTTTAGTATATCCTCAAGGTCGTTCATGTCCAGGTTGTTCTCCCTGGCAAAAAAAGCAGCCATCTGCGGAAAGGAATTATCGAAATAATTCTTCATAAAATCGTTAAAATGTACCTTGGCATAATCCTCTTTATTAACTAACGGATAATATTCATATGTAGTGCCATAAGCTTTGTGATCGATAAAACCTTTTTTTTCCAGGACCCGGATTACAGTAGATACAGTATTGTAAGGTGGCTTGGGATCGGGAAACTTTTCTATCACATCTCTTACAAGACCTCTTTCCATCTCCCATAATTTTTGCATCACCTCTTCTTCAGCTTTGGTAAGTTTTTTCATAAAGCACAGCGTTTCATATTTGTGCAATGTCTCACAAAGTCACTTCGTTTCTGTAATGAACATATAACTATAGCGAAACTTGAAATTTTAACTTTCTCGCCCCTGTTCCAGGTGCGAGAAATCATTGATCATTAGTAAATATTTTACTTGCGCCTGCATAACCCGTAGCAAGCTGAGGGAACTGCTCCCGCAAGATCCAGACTGCCAATGTCTGCTCAAATATATAACTATTTTTTAAGTTATTCAACTATATTTGCAGTTGATTTACGTAAATTATAGTTAATTTCAATATTATAACCAGTATCTACTTATTTATCAAATAAATATAGATTATTTATATTCTATCTAAATTAAAGGAATAATCGGCAGATGAAAAATCGGGGGTTCATCCCTCCTATGAATTGAACTGATCTGCGAGCTTTTCGAGGCTGGTCCCATCGACCCGGTTAATGATCCATTCCTTCATCCCTTTTGCGCCAAGGGATTCATAAAATCTTATTGATGGTTCATTCCAATCGAGCACAGCCCATTCAAGCCTGCCGAAATTTCTGTCAACGGCCAGCCTGGCTAAGTAAGTCAGCATTGCTTTCCCGTACCCTTGCCCACGGTATTCAGGCATAATAAACAGGTCCTCCAGGTACATTCCGGGTCTCCCCAAAAAGGTCGAAAAGCTGTTAAAGAAGAGTGCATATCCAACCGGCATCTCTTCTTCATAACCGATGATAGTCTCTGCATATCTATTTTCACCGAACAGATAGTGCCGAAAATCTTCTTCTGTGGCCACTACTTCATCCAGCAGTTTCTCATAGAGAGCAAGTTGTTTGATAAAATCCAAAATCAGTGGAACATCTTTCTCTTCTGCATGCCGGACGGTAAAGCCTGGAAGCTTTGTTTGAATTGGTTCACTTTGAGCTTGCATAACCGGTTAATTGAAAAGCACTAATATAAACAAAAGGTTGCAGGTTGCAAGTTGCAGGTTACAGGTTGCAGGTTGCAGGTTGCAGGTTGCAGGTTGCAGGTTAGCCTTTGAGCATG
>CAYZEZ010000392.1:0-3418 GCA_964477295.1 uncultured Bacteroides sp.
AAAAAATAAAACTCGGTTTTGTCGGAGTAGGGGGACGTGGTTCCGGGTTGCTCCGGCTGACCCTCGAAAGTGGTGATGTCGTTGTTCCTGCTATTTGTGATATCAGGGAAGAAGCGGCTGAAAAAGCCAGCAATATGGTGGTGGAAGCAGGCCAGGATAAACCTAAGACGTATACGAATGGTAATTATGCATTTGAGGAACTCATTGAACGCGATGACCTGGATGGGGTGATTTGTGCAACGCCATGGATATGGCATTCAAAAATTGCCATAGCTACTATGAAATCAGGCAAATACGCTGCCACTGAAGTACCTGCAGCCCTCACTCTGGAAGAATGCTGGGATTTGGTTAAAACTTCAGAAGAAACCGGAATGCCATGCATGATGCTCGAAAATGTTTGTTACAGGCGCGATGTCATGGCAATCCTTAATATGGTCCGTCAGGGTTCGTTCGGGGAAATGGTTCATGGTCATTGCGGCTATCAGCACGACCTGAGAGGGGTAAAATTCAATCCGGGGGCCGAATTTGGAAAAGGAGCAAATGGGGAAGCTGTATGGCGGACCGAGCATGCCATCCACAGGAACGGTGATTTGTATCCGACGCACGGAGTAGGACCCATTGCTAATTATTTTGATATCAACCGGGGGAACAGGTTTGTTTACCTTACCTCAATGGCTACCAAGACAAGGGGGCTGCATGAATATATAGTGGAGCAGGGGGGAGAGGATCACCCCAACGCCGGTATACGGTTTAAGCTGGGTGATATTGTTACTACACTGATCAAATGTGCCAATGAAGAAACGATTCTGATCAGTCACGACACCAACCTTCCAAGGCCCTATTCACTTGGTTTCAGAGTACAGGGTACAAAGGGATTGTGGATGAAAGATGGTGACCAGATTTATATTGAGGGGATTAGCGAACCACATCAATGGGAATCATCAAAAGAATACCTGGAGAAATATGACCATCCCCTCTGGCAAAGGTATGAAGATAAAGCTGCCGGATCGGGTCACGGAGGGATGGATTTCTTCGTTATGCATGCATTCATTGAATCAGTTAAGCGCCAGGTGAATACTCCGCTGGATGTATATGATGCAGCAGCATGGAGCGTTATTTCTCCATTATCGGAAAGGTCCGTTGCCAGTGGCGGTGAACCGCAGTATTTCCCCGACTTTACAGCCGGGATGTGGATGAAGCGGAAGAACGAATTCGCCATGAATGATGAATATTAATTCAGAATTCAGAAGAATCTCTATAAGAAATAAACTACTGACTACTGATTGATTCAAAGTTATGAAGCCAACATTACTGATCCTTGCGGCCGGCATTGGAAGCCGATATGGTGGAATGAAACAGATCGACCAGGTGGGCCCGTCGGGAGAAGCCATCATCGATTATTCCATTTACGATGCTATCCGGGCCGGATTTGGCAGGATAGTTTTTGTGATCAGGAAGAATATTGAGCAGGATTTTATTGATTTTTTCGGTGATAAACTGAAAGGCAGGATCCCCTTTGAGTTTGCCTACCAGGAGCTCGACATGGTGCCTGACGGGTTAACCGTTCCCGGGGAAAGGAAGAAACCCTGGGGAACAGCCCATGCTGTCTGGGTTGCACGGGATGTGATCAATGAACCATTCGTTGTGATCAACGCAGATGATTTTTATGGAAGGGGAAGTTATCAAACAGTTGTTGATTACCTGACGGACGAAGAAACGGGTCCCAATAATCATTGTATGGTGGGTTTTCAGATTAAAGATACTTTGTCTGATTTCGGGACCGTTTCACGTGGTATTTGTGATGCAGATGACCGGGATTTCCTGAAAGCTGTGGTAGAAAGGACGGAAATTGGAAAATCAGAACGTGGTATCTATTTTAAAGATGAAACCGGGGAGGCCCGGCCGATGACCGGTGAAGAGATGGTATCCATGAACATCTGGGGATTTTCTCCTGCCATTTTCCCACTGCTCGAAGAGCATTTTATTCAGTTTATTCATAAAAATATCAATCAGCCCAAGGCTGAGATATATATACCCACTGTGGTTAACGACATGGTGAAAAACAACCTGGGGACATTGAAGGTGCTTCCTGCTATCGATAAATGGTTCGGTGTTACATATATAGAGGATAAATCCAAGGCAATTGAAAATATCAATAAACAGGTCAACCAGGGAATATATCCCGATAATCTTTGGGAATAAGGCGTATGCATGACTTTGGAGCCATTGCAGGTAATTTCAGGCTGAAAGGCACATTTGAATCGTGTGAACCTTATGGATCAGGACATATCCATGAGACCTACCTGCTGACCACAGCCTGCAGTGACAAATCCTGCCAGGATTATATTCTTCAGTTGATAAATGTGAATGTGTTCAGGGAACCTGCAAAGGTAATGCATAATATCCGGCTGGTAACGGAATATTTAAAGCAACGATCGGGTATTGCTGACAAGTATTTATCGGTCATTTCAACCCTCGATGGCTCTTCCTCATACACTGACCAGGATGGTAATGTCTGGCGCTGCACTCCGTACTTCCCATATAGTATTACATACGATAGAGTTACTGATCCCGGTATTGCTTTTGAGGGAGCCAGGATGTTTGGTCATTTCATGCGTAGCCTGGCGGATTTTAATCCTGAAAAGTTGTATGAAACCATCCCCGGTTTTCATGATATGCAGTTAAGATTGGACCAATTCAATCAGGCCTTAAAGGCAGATAGGATTAACAGGATAACCGGGATTGAAGGGGATATTCAAAAAGTCACGGACCACATGAGTCTTGCCGGTGAATTCATTCTGGCCAGGGAACAATTGCCGGTTAGGGTGATGCACCATGATACAAAAATCAATAATGTATTATTCAATGAGAAGAACCTTAAAGGAATATGTGTCATTGACCTCGATACGATGATGCCCGGTACGGTGATGTCGGATTACGGGGATATGGTCAGGACCTTTACCAATGCCGCTGATGAGGATGAACCGGATCTTGATAAAGTATACTGCCGGATTGATATTTTGCAGGAGCTAACCGGGGGTTTCCTTACGGAGGTGGGTGGCATGCTTGCTCCTGAGGAAAAAGATTGCCTTCTGTTGGGAGGGAAAGGATTGATCTATATGCAGGCCTTAAGATTTCTAACTGATTACATTAATGGAGATATTTACTACAAGATCTCCTACGATGATCATAACCTTGTCAGAGCCCGGAATCAATTGAAATTACTCGATTCTTTGATAACACAGGAAGGAGACCATGATTTATAATCAATGATTAACGATCTTTGATTTTAGAAGGAACAGTCAGATATTAAATCAAAGATCGCTAATCATTAATCTGAGATCATTCAAACCTGCAACCTGTAACCTGTAACCTGTAACCTGCAACCTGTAACCTGCAACCTGCAACCTGCAACCTG
>CAYZEZ010000393.1:0-3404 GCA_964477295.1 uncultured Bacteroides sp.
GAAGGCAATAATGAGTACCTGTTCAGTCTGCCTTCAATTCAGTATTACAATCTCTATTTAAAAAGAATAGGTAGGGAAGCCGGTTTGAATGATAAAGTGACCATTAAATATTCTATCGGAGACAGGGTAAAACAAAAAACCTTCAGGAAATGGGAATTGCTTAGTTCAAAAGTAGCCAGGAAAACTTTTATAAATATGGGAGTCGTGAAGGGTATTGGACTGGAAGTGATGTCGGAATTGTCGGGATACCTGCCCGGAACGATCAGGTCCTTCTATAAGGTAAAAGATAAATTGTTTAATAATGAAATAAATAAACTCAATGAAATATACAATACAGGTCATACCCACATATAATAATAATATACAATCATGGGAAATCAAAACAAAGAGCTCGAACTTCATTCCAGGATTTCTGAACAAATTTATCAAACGATCGACAATATTTCCGGAGAGGTTGATGAAGGAGCCATTTCATCCAAAGCGGCAAGGCGGATAATTAGAATTGTAAGGAACTTCAATTTTAACAGGGAAGTCCTGCTTGAACGACACAAATCGGAGTTGATCTCCAGGGATGAATTTCACAGGCTGGAGATCAAGGAAGGACAGAAGTGTATCAGAGAGATCAACAGGATCATGACTGAGTCCGCTGTGCTTGTTGCTTCATAATCTGAATTGTTCAGTGCCAATGGCATGACATTTTTATTGATTTGCAATTAATGAATTACTAAATAATTTCATAAGTTTGTGTAAATCAATTTAGTGAATGATATGGAACTTCGAAAAATTTCCCTGATTACCGGTTTGATTATTGCCTCTTTTTTTTCCTGTAATAAGGAAGAGAACACTGACAAACCCAAAGATCCGGATAAAGCTGAAGTTGTAAGTGTTGACAGGTTCAGCGATGCAGCCGGTACCCTTATGAAACGAAGTGCTGATGCTTCCCTCCCCGGTGTGAACGAGCCTGTTGATTTTGATAATCCTCCTTTAATAACACAGAGCTTTGGACCTGGTGGTGAAATTGTTGAATACTATAATTTTGATGTCCAGCCGGTTATCCCTGCACCCATTTATGTACTGGTCAGGTCAGGGGATTACACTCCTGTATCCGGTCAGCTCAATATCATCGATGTTATACCTGGTGATATTGGCTATAATGACTTCTGGTTAATGGTAATGGTAACAGTACCCGGCAATTATGTAGCCAATACGGTCACAAGTTACCAGGAGATCTATGAAAAGAAATTTGATGTAGTATCGACAAATATTATAGTGAATTGTCCTGTTGTCCCTGAAGGAAGTACAGCAACCAAACGATATGGATCTGAAAGTAATTCAATTAACAGGGGATGGTATCAGGGAAAAGTGGTTTACTACTTTACCTTCTCTGAAGCACCAATTCTGACAAATACCTCCGGTGAGGTACCTCTTTCGCCGGTATACGTAACATTTAAAATCAATCCTGATTCAGAAGATCCAAACAGCGGACCCCCATCCGGTTTTGTTTATGAAACGGGATCTTTGCAAACACATAACGTAATTGCTACCATTCCTGGTGATGCAGATTATTCACCCTTATGGATTGTGAGTGTATATGACAATGCAGATTTTGACAATGTAAGCGATTTATCTTCGGCATTGGCTGCAACCATTGTGCCTAGCAACCCAATGAATGTGAACTGCCCGATAGTTTCAGTTAATGAATAGTACCTTTATAATACGGAAATTGAAACGGGTTTATCCATTGAGTTTTGAATCTTTGAAGGAATCTGAAATCCAACCGGAAATAACATAACTGCTCATATGCATCCAGCAGTCACTTTTCATATTTCAATTTTTTTCGGAATTTTTCCATGAAAACCTGAAGGAAAACATTCCTGCGCCAATACTAATTTTTTCGCCTGTATTGCTCATGGAGTTTGATATCCTGGTGGAGTTGATTATTATTCTGATGAACTGGAATATGTATTCATAGTATTCGATTATAAGAATAAATTACCTACCTTTAGCTTAAGATAATTAATCAATACTTTCAGCTATGAACAAGGAAGACAGGACAGTTTATATTGGTATAATTTTACTTTTTTCTTTTATTTATCCCTTGCTTGCTATCGATGCGCCAACGGATGCACCAACTTTCCTATTACTTTTTATTCAACCGCTATTGATCCTATCTATTATTCCAATAATGATTACAGGTCTATTCATATTATTTAAGGCCAGTAGAACTTCTGGTTTTAAAATCGGAGCAGTTGTGGCAGCTTTATTGGTTCTTATATTAATGACCAAAGCTTTTGTATTTTAGGTAAACCTCAATTTACGCTTCCTTATTCACTTTTGGATTCCCTATAAGACTATTTATTTTCCCTTTTCGGGTCATAACTGCATAATGGCTGTGGTGAGACAAACTTCGAATAAGCGAAAAAACAGGGAAAGGCGTCAATTCGTAAAGAAATTAACTGGTATCCGCAATTCTATATATTATGTTCACGAGATAAAAAAAATAGGACAAGGACATGAAAATTTGCTCTCGTCCTCTGAAGTGAACCCGAAGGGACTCGAACCCCCAACCTCTTGATCCGTAGTCAAGTGCTCTATCCAATTAAGCTACGGGTCCGTAAAACCGATGCAAATTTAGAAATAATCTCTAAAATCTTAAATCCTGGATGAATATATCTAACCTCGCTCCGAGATCTCATTCAATTGAGGCCTGTTAAGGATTTCAATGGTTTTATCTTTCAGGTAAATTACACCATCCCGTTCAAATTCCTTCAGTATCCGAATGGCACTGTCCTTCGACATGGCAGTGAAATCAGCCAGATCCTGCCTGGAGATGACTGTTTCAAATTTATGGGATTGGTAAATTTCATCCATCAGAAAGATTAACCCATCTGCCATACGGCCATGCATCTGTTTCTGGGTAAGACTGAAAAGCCGGTCAAAATTAAAGACGGCTTTTTGGCT
Organism: uncultured Bacteroides sp.; assembly: GCA_964477295.1. Lineage (GTDB taxonomy): Bacteria > Bacteroidota > Bacteroidia > Bacteroidales > SM23-62 > CAYZEZ01. Next base: position 2,962 of record CAYZEZ010000393.1, read on the forward strand.
AAGGTTTATAATGAAAGAGTTAGCAAATGTTGTATTCTCCCGGAGCAATTTCCTGAATTTTTCGCCATCAATGAAACAAACACGAGAGTCCTGCAGGGCAACAACCGAATAATGATGTTTTAAATCCGTATGAATACCCGGCCCGCCAATTATTTGCCAGAATTTTACAAAGGTGATGATCAGGTTCCTGTTGCCGTCTCCTTCGATTACCAATTTTGCAAATCCATTCACCAGGCTGATAACCTGGTTGGCTATAGTCCCTTGCTTAAGTATTACCTCTCCCGCTTTGTAATTAATAGAATAACGTTTATCATTAATAAATTCCAATTCTTCCTTTGAAAGAGATTCAAATAGCGGAGATTTGTCTTTGCAATCTATACATGAAGTACATTCCTTTTTTGAATACATCTAATCTGAATAAATTATTACATACAAATATATAG
>CAYZEZ010000394.1:0-3370 GCA_964477295.1 uncultured Bacteroides sp.
GCAAAAAAATATGGCATGATCCAACCCGAAGAAGATTCACCAAAGGCAGTCAGGGCGGTTTTCTTCATCGATCCTAAGGGAATTATCCGTGCCATTATTTATTACCCGCTTAGCCTGGGACGTAATTTCGACGAACTGCTCAGGGTTGTGATCGCGCTAAAAACAGCCGATGAATACGGTGTTGCCATGCCTGCCGACTGGCGGCCCGGCGACGATGTAATCGTTCCGCCTGCTGGTTCATGTGGGTCAGCCAAGGACCGCATGGAAGGCAAAGAGGATATGCACTGCTACGACTGGTTCTTCTGTACTAAAAAATTGGATGAGGCAGCAGTCAAAAAAGCAATCCTGAAAAAGTAATTTGGCAAAAAGGGGCTCTGGATGAGCCCTTTTTTTTGTTCAGGGTTCCGAGGTTGCGGTCAGATATGGGCTTAAGCCCAAAACATTTTTGGGCTCATGATTATCTGTCAGTTTCCACCAGGGGGCGGACAAGAACGATGGCAATTGAAACCAAAGGCAATTTGATGCAGACTTGAAGACTGGCGACTGCCGACTCTTCCCATTATTCCTCCCTTATATTCTTGAAATCAAAAAACTCCTCCCCTTCCCTGGTACGGATCTCCCTCCTCTTTTCGATAAACCTGAAATCGATGTTCACGCTCCTGAATTCAGCAAACTGGATTTCGTATTCGCCTATTTCCAGATCAAATTGTTCACCGAAAACATTTAAAATACTAACCTTGAATTTTAATCCCTGCGGAATATTGAGAATGTAATATCCAAACTTATCTGTCAGGGCAGAATAGTTAGCACCACTATCTGATACAGCTGTAATTTTAATACCCTCGAGCGACAGTTTCCCTTCGGAACTATTAGGATCTCTGTCAACAACCACTTTACCTATCACTTTATAGCTTTCAGCCAGGGGTATATACAAGGTCCGATCACTGTTAATATTCACTTGTTGTTCAAAACCATTTACTATATATAGATCGCCAAGGTTCTCCAGTGGTAGCAGTATCAGATTATAATTTCCTTCAGGTAAATTGGCATATGAGATATACCCGTCTGTGCTACTGACCAGATTCACTTCTGCATAATTGGTTTGCCGGTCATTCATATTTGGATCACGTCGCAGGTTCACCATCATGTTCGCAACAGGAGGTTCTTCTGCATCCTTAATCATGTTACCATTTAAATCATTAAAGAACACTCCTTCAATATCATAATATTTAAGCCTGGGCTGCTGGATATCAAAAGATTTTCTAACGCCTATAAAAAGGTTCAGATCTCTTGTAGTGGTTCGTCCGGTTTCCTCATCTACCCTGCTGTTCATAAAAACGTTTGCGCTAAAATATAACAACCACCCACGTGCGAGCCAATAATCATTCCGGAGATTTAAAATCACATTTTCCCTGCCCGATGGCATATAATACATGTAGTTTCCATATCCTGAAATGCGAATCGTATTATCCTTGAACCACTTTTCAAATGACGGTCGAATTTGTATACTCTGAGATATAACAGGCTCTTTATCGAGCTGCACGCTCCTGAAAAGGTCAGTCGTTTCACCACTTGTATAGTTTGCAGAAATCCTCCAAACATCATCATAGTAATTAACACCAGCCTGGTAATTTAATACATTATGAAAATTGTAGTTAATATATGTTGGATCTTCTGACTCATATTTGAAGTGGATGTTATATATGGATAGATTTGGTGTTATGGTTTTTCGATCAGACAGGCGAAATGAAGTTGAACCGGTAAAACCCGGATTATAGGAAGAATATTTTGCTGAAAATCCGGAACCCCGGTTAAAATAGTTTCTTATTGAGGAATTATAAATCGGACCAAACTGGTAAATAATTCTCCCCCGGGATAAAATTGCCGTGACCCTTCCAAAATCATTCATATCATAATTTGCCGGGAAATAGAAACTATACGGATACCTGGTTACGGCATACTTATTCCTGGAATAATAGGAATCAAACCGGAAATTGTCCGAGACCTGGAATTGTCCATCCAGGTTAAGATTATTAATTCCGCTGGATTTTATATAATTATGGGTTGTGTTCAGATCAGATATTCTAAAATGAAGCCTTTTGGAATTATAGTTGTAACTTAACCGGTAACTGATGCCCAGAACTGATGTATCCCTGACCATCAAATTATAGTTTGAATAACGGGCATTAGATACAAGAAAGTCGAGTTGTACACGGTGCTTTGAATGTAACGTAATAGTCGGACCTATAAGCAATGAATACCCTTTGTAATTACCTGAAGTATTCTCTTCAGCGGTAATTCCGGATCTGAGGCCAAAGCTTCTTAATTGTCTTTCGTAACCGGCAAAAAAGCCCTGGTTGTTGCTGAATGGATGCCGAATGACGGCCAGCTGAGCCAGGTCTGACGTAGTAGGTTTATATCGCATGGTGACACCCCAGCCACTCAGGTAATGAATGTTCCCGCCCTGATTCTGATCGCTGAAAAAGATATCCATTTTCGGATCAGTGTATCGCAGGGCAACTTTAAACTGCCGGAAAAATTCAAAATTCTCGTTATATGCACTTTTGAAATAGATGTTGTTAACACCAAATTTATAATCCAGACTTCTTTCTTTCTGAAATAATACATTACCAAAAACTCTGGCATTAAACTTTGTGCGATTCGAGGAGAGTAAATTATATACCTGATATTCAACATTTAATGGACTGGCATTCTGAGCTCTGGAGTTTTCGAAATCACTTTTAAGTTTATTCACCCTTACGGTCATGTTCCGTTGCTGGTCAAAAGTAGAAGCCTGCACTATTATGGCTGACTCTTTCCAATTTCTTTCATATCTCTCAAGTTCACTGCTCCCAAGATTATCATTATACCTGATTGAATAGGTAAGGCTGGTATCAATCGAAGCCGGAAGATCAAAGAATACTATATTTTCTTTACTCTCAACTCCCTGGAGCTTCAGCAATCTTCCCGGGTCAAATTGCAGTTTGACCATTTCAGGCACATTCCCCTTATTAGTGAAATTGAGCTTGAAATCAACTGACTCCTTATACACATTGAAGTAAATATTAGACTGGTCGAGGTAAACCCGCCATAAGCTTATCTTCGGTATACTTATATATGCATTTGCGGAAAATATGGCATTACCGGAACGAAAGGTACCAATCAGAACATAGTTCAACCCTCCTATTGAATTCCTGGGTATGGATACCCTGACAGGTATAAATGATGAATCCCCTGGTAATATTGTTACCTCATCCATCCGGAAGGCATTGACTTTCCAGTTTTCCGGACCAATAAACTGAACTACCCCTGAAACCGGTTGGCTGGTATTATTGATAATTCGAAGCACATTAAAATGTACTTCATTCTC
>CAYZEZ010000395.1:0-3334 GCA_964477295.1 uncultured Bacteroides sp.
CGATGGAGTTCTTTGGAGAGACTAAAGGAGAGATACTCAACCATTCAATACTTGATTTTTCACCCGAAAAGCAGCCTGACGAGGTGGAATCGAAAGAAAAACTTGATGAGTTTGTAAACCAGGTTAGAAACGGAGAATCGATTCATTTCGACTGGCTTCTTGAAAGACCGGATAAAACAATGCTCGAAACCAATATCAACCTGACTTGTTTCTCGCTGAACGATGAGAAGTTTTACCAGTACTTTATAGATGATATCACGGAGGCTAGACATGCCCAGGCACAGCAGGAATTGTTATTCACTGCCATTGAACATTCGGCTGAGATGGTTATCATTACTGATAAGGAGGGACTCATTGAGTATACAAACCATGCTTTCCAAAAGATAACGGGTTACTTGGAAGAGGAAATTTTGGGAAAAAGCAATAACATGATGTACACCGAAGAACACCAGGAGTCGTTTTATATTGATATAAGCAAAAAGTTACACCTCGGCAAGATATGGAGAGGAAAGAATACGATCCGGCATAAGAATGGCAAAGTTATTGAAGTTTACTCCAGCATCTCTCCCATTATTAATTCCCAGGGGGTACTGACAAAATTTGTAACAGTTCAGCGGGATATTACCGAGGAGTCACAGCTTCAGGGTTATGTGCGCCGGGCCCAGCGAATGGAAACGGTGGGAACACTGGCAGGCGGTATCGCGCATGATTTCAACAATATCCTGGCCACCATCATAGGTCACACCGATATTGCCATGCAGGACCTTAACGAGGATCATCAGGCATTTCATGATTTGAAACAGATCATGAAAGCTTCTAACAGGGCCAAGGAGTTGATCAACCAGATCATGGCATTCAGCAGGCAGGATGACGAGAAAGCTATACTCGTAGATATGATCTCTCATATCCAGGAGGCAGTTGAAATATTGGATGGACCGGTTATAGGTAACATTGAGATCAGGATGGAACTCGACAAATCCTGTCCGTTTGTCCTGGCTGATCCTTCGAAGATAAACCAGGTGATCATGAATATTTGCACAAATGGGATTTATGCTATGCGTGATATTGGGGGTGTTTTACTAATCCAGTTGCAGTGCATTGACCTGGACAAGAAACATTCTGAACAGTTTCCCGGTTTGAAGGAAGGAAGGTACGTACAGGCCACTATTACTGATCAGGGTAAAGGCATGGAAAAAGGTATTATTGACCGGATTTTTGAACCTTTCTTCACTACCAAGCCGGTTGGTGAAGGAACAGGACTGGGATTATCTGTGGTTCATGGTATCATTAAAAATCTTGATGGGGAGATTGTGGTGGAAAGCCAACTTGGAAAAGGTTCCGTGTTTAAAATTCTTATTCCTGCTTTTACTGATATCGGATCAGGATCTGATTAACCCGATCTGATCATAATCATATTTTCTCTTCAAATTTCTTCCTCTTATCCGGTAAATGAGATAATTAGTGTTATTTTTGCGGGTTTTTGAAACATTTTAAGAGTATAAACGTTCCATTCTATTAATTGTTTTTCCATTTTATTATGTCAAAAATTCTGATCATTGAGGATGATGTTGATTTGAGAAGGATGCTTACGCGTTTGCTTGAACGTGAAGAATTCACGGTACTTGAGGCGAATAACGGATTAGAAGCCAATATTATATTGGACCATACAGAGCCAAATCTCGTCATTACCGACATCATTATGCCGGAGCAGGATGGTATCGGCACCATCAATTATATCCGCAATAAATTACCCGACACAAAGATCATAGCCATTTCGGGTGGCGGCCGCATGATCAGCGAGGATTACCTGAAGATAGCACGGATGCTCGGGGCGCAGTAGACTTTTAAGAAGCCTTTTAGTAACAGGGAGCTGGTTGATAAGGTGAGGGAGCTTATTTAAGAAGTAGACAGTAGGCAGTAGAAAGCAGACAGCAGGGTTCTATGCGGAGGTTTTGTTCAATAATTGCAGATTAATCCATTTTTCCTAAATTTACATTCCCTTTTTTGGTTTCACTCGTCACACGTCACTCGTCACACGTCACTTGTCACACGTCACTTTCAAAAGTTCGGGGTGTAGCTCAGCCAGGTTTAGAGTACGCGTCTGGGGGGCGCGGGGTCGGAAGTTCGAATCTTCTCACCCCGACCATTAAAAAAATAGACCGTTGTAAATCAGTAGATTGCAACGGTCTTTTTGTTTGTAAGCCAAATATTAAGCCAATTATTTTCAATGCTTTGGTAAGCAAACCGGGTGCATCCAATCTGTAATTATTCCATGTATTGGTTTATTTTCTTCAAGTTACATGGGGTTAGTCTATACGAAGTCTTTATATCCCCCATCCACCCACAGCAGCGTATTTGTTGGCAGACCAGTCTAAAAGATTGATATTAAGCAATATATACGCATTATTGATAATATTAATCATAAGACCAAGAGATATTCATTACAATTTCAAATAATTTTGCATCATTGAACCTTGTAAGCGGTAAGCATCAGCATTTGCACCCCCACCTATTTATAGGTAATCCAGCATACCACCATCATCTGGATGTTTTGGCAGCAGTTACTATTAACTGATGTGGTCGGGAGTTGGTGACTTCAATTACCAGAGCACCCACTTGGTTTTAAACGCTAATAATAACCGTCCTCTGCTTACTAACATACAACGATAAGATGTTTTTATTCTCCATGTTGTTGAGGCAGTGTTGGAGTTGACCTCTGCCTCATCTTATCGTGAATATTAACCACTATGTAACAGTCTTGACTTTGACAGGGATTCCAAAAATGGTTGCGGGAATTTGCCATCGTTCGAAGAGAGTCAACCTATGGATTTGGTTGAAAAGAACGTGAAAAATGATTTAGCGATGTGCTAAATTCCTACAGTGATGAATTATTACAGTGAAGTTGTGTTACAGTGGGGGTCTATTACAGTTCGTTGTACTACAGTATTTGCTCTTTACCGTTGGTTACTACATCTACTCACATTCTCAACCGGATATGCTTTATTATGCAGTTGCTGCAAATTTAACACGAATGTTGTGTGTTGTCAAGGTTTTTACCTAAACGGAAGCAAATTTTTTCTTCAATCATTCCATATCTTCAAAGAAATCTCGCAGTGTATAACCATAACAGTCCAGCAAATTAAAGAGACTGGTCAGAGTCAGGTTCAAACCATGTTCACCACGTTGGATTTGGCGTCTGGTAGCCCCGTATTCACCGTATTCATCCTGATTCCTGCCGTCAGAAAAACGTATTTCTTTAAGCATTTTACCAATGGTTTCTAATCGTTGACCCTTACTAATTCTTGTTTCATTGCTAACTTCAGTCATACATCTG
>CAYZEZ010000396.1:0-3317 GCA_964477295.1 uncultured Bacteroides sp.
ACACTCGGGCTGCATCAGCTCTATTGTTCCATTACTACAAACAATGAGGCCAGTATAAACCTTTTTAAAAATGCAGGATTTGTTTTGCAGGGTGAAAAGAAAGAATGGCTGAAGGATGTACCGGGATGGATCGGTGAATATTTCTTCCAGTTGATCAATCCTGATCAATGATCTTTTCATAATCCGGGATCCCTTCCAGGAATGAATACTTCCCCCCCTCTTCAAAATGACAGGCGTAATGTGTCATCCCATTGGTCATGACCAGGTAAGGCAACCGGAATTTTAAATTGTACAAGGCTGCCTGGGTAAACGTTTCCTGGTTGATTTTTACATCAGGTGCCTTGCATTCTACAAGCATCACAGGAACAGCTTTCCGGTTATTAATAAGGATATCTGCACGGCGGATTAACTTATTATGGGTAAACTGCTTTTCAACTTCAATCAATGTGGCCGGATATAATTTATGATCCACCAGGTAGTGAATAAAATGCTGCCGCACCCACTCTTCAGGGGTCAAAATCACATATTTTCTCCTGATCCCATCAAAAATAAAATTTCTTCCCTCTTCCGATTTCAACTTAAAGGAATAAGTTGGTAAATTTAGACGTTCCATTCATTAAAGTTAGAAAAAACCGTGAGTAGTGAAATTCACTGCTCACCTTATAGCATGAAATTCGAAGAAATATTACAGGATTTAAAGAATAAAATCTACAAGCCCATCTATTTCCTGATGGGGGAAGAGCCCTATTTCATAGATGTCATCACAGATTATATCGCCAGCCATGTGTTGGATGAAGCGGAAAAATCATTTAACCAAACAGTCCTTTATGGGAAAGATACCGATATAGCAAACGTTATTAATACAGCCAGGCGGTTTCCTATGATGGCCAACTACCAGGTGGTCATCCTGAAGGAGGCCCAGACCTTGAATAACATCGACGACCTGGTGTATTACGCCGAGGCGCCACTCCAATCTACTATCCTTGTTGTCAACTATAAATACAAAAATCTCGATAAAAGAAAAAAACTCTACAAGGTACTCGATAGCGCAGGAGCCGTGTTTGCATTCGACAAGCTTTATGAGGACAAGATCCCATCATGGATAAATTCATACCTGTCGCGACGGGGCATTTCAATCGACCTGAAAGCAAGCATGTTATTGACCGACTTCCTGGGTAATGAACTCAGCAAGGTTGTCAATGAACTGGAGAAGTTAATCCTCACACTTCCGAAAGATTCAAAAACCATTACGGCAGACCAGATCGAGCGGAATATTGGCATCAGTAAGGACTTCAATAACTTTGAGCTGCATAAGGCCCTGTCCCGGAAAAATGTGTTAAAGGCCAACCGGATCATATACTATTTTGATAAGAATCAGAAGAATAATCCAATCTCATTGACGATCTCCTCCCTTTACTATTTTTTCAGCAAAGTACTGATGTATCATTTTATTAAAGACAAATCACGTAAAAATGCAGCATCGGTTTTGCGGATCAATCCTTTCTTTCTGACAGATTATGAGCTGGCAGCCAGGCATTATTCTGCAGCTAAAGTGGTACAGATCATTGGATTACTCCGAGAATTCGACCTGAAATCAAAAGGAGTGGGAAATGTTTCAACCACTCCCGGAAATTTACTAAAGGAGCTGATCTATAAGATCTTACATTAAGCAGAACGATTCGCATCTCATACAAATGCTCAACCGGTCTCAATAAATTTAGTTAATTTTACAATTTCGATATATGACCATTTTCATCATCATAATTACCGTCGCCACCTCTGTACTGGCTTTTTATCAGGACGGCGTCATGTCGCGCTTGCTGTTCAATCCATACCAGGTATTTCACAGGAAAGAAATATACCGGTTGATTACACATGGATTTCTGCATGCCGACTGGGTCCACCTTGGCATCAACATGATTGTTCTATACTCATTTGGAAGGAATGTGGAAGCATGGATGGGCCAGTTAAAACAGCAAGGCTTAATTAATAATCCCCTTTTTGTTTACGGGATCCTTTATTTCGGAGGCATTGTCATTTCATCGCTTATTACTCTTTACCGGCACCGGAATAATGTTTATTATAATTCAGTAGGCGCATCAGGTGCTGTTTCAGCAGTGATTTTTACGAGCATATTTTTTGCGCCACTCGCCAAGATATATTTCTTCGGAATAATACCCATACCGGGAATCCTGTTTGGTTTGCTCTACCTGATCTATTCCAGTTATATGAGCAGGAGAAGTACAGACAACATCAATCACGATGCACACTTTGCAGGTGCAGTTTTTGGATTTATTTTTCCGGCTTTCATCGATTTCAGGTTAATTGAACATTTCCTCGGTGCATTTTCTTTTTAAACCAACCAGATGAACAAGGCCGTTTTTCTCGACAGGGATGGAGTGATCAACAGGAACGATAAAAACTATTATGTTTATCGTATTGATGATTTTCATTTGAACAAGGGCATCCCAGAAACCTTGAAAAAAATAGAGGAGAATGGGTTTCTGATCATCCTTATATCGAACCAGAGCGGGATTGCTAAAGGTATTTATACACAAAGTGAAACAGAGCAGGTACATGATCATCTCCGTTCACGGCTGCTCAAAGATGGTATTGAACTAACCGAGATCTATTATTGCCCGCATCATCCGGATCGCCAAAAGTGTTTTTGCAGAAAACCCGAAAGCCTGATGATTGAAAAGGCTCTGGCCCGGTTTGATATAGATCCCGGCAAATCGTGGATGATAGGAGACAGCGACAGGGATGTGGAAGCAGGGAAAAAAGCCGGCCTGCAGACCATTCTTGTTAAGAGGAACCAGGACCTGAGGGAGATTATCAATCAATTGCCATTATTAATTTAGTGAGGGATTCTCCGGGAAGTTAATCCAGGTGCGGTATTTGTCCCCAAGCCCCTGAAGTGTATCCTTCCACAAATTCAGGTCAGGATCGGACATGATGGTACTGCTGTCAAGCTCAGTCACTATCCAGGCGTGCTCCGAAAGCTCATTTTCAAGCTGATTGGGTGACCAGCCTGCGTATCCAAGGAAAAACCTGATGTCCTCATTCCTGATCTCCCCTTTGCTAATCATTTCCTTCACCCTGTTAAAATCACCACCCCAGAATACATTATCTATAACAAGAACACTGCCGGGAATATCGTCCCCAAGTGTATGTATGTAATGTATGGAATTGGTGTTTACCGGTCCCCCGATAGAAATCCTTGAATCAATAACCGGAAAATCGGTCAGTATGTCATTAAGTGACAGATCCACAGGTTTATTCAGGACAAATCCAACAGTTCCCTCTTTGGAATGTTC
>CAYZEZ010000397.1:0-3316 GCA_964477295.1 uncultured Bacteroides sp.
TGCAATTCAGCCTTGTTTTGCCGGTGATATTTTCTCAATTCCTTTTTTATATGCCAGGATCTCAGCAGAAGCAGATCCAGCATTTTATAAAACAGTATCCTTAATCCGGGTGATCGGTTGAAAAAGCTTCCCAGCCCTTTTTTTATGGGATCGTATTGCATTCTATTTATTTTTTTAAAAGCCGGTCGATATTATCAGCGTAATCCAGTGAATCGTCAAGAAAAAAATGAAGTTCCGGCATAATCCTCAGCTGATGCCTGATCTTCTTACCCAATTCCTTCTTTATTCTTCCGATGTGTTCCTGGATCTCTGATATCGGGTCACCCTTTTCACCAGGATTAAATACAGATATGTAAATTCTGGCAATGCTAAGATCCTGGGTAACCCTTACTACGGTAACAGTAATCATTTTACTTCCAAACAGATGGGTTTCCTGCAAAAAGATCTGTCCCAATTCTTTTTGGAGCAGCCGGGCCACTTTATTTTGTCTTGTAGAAGTCATTCTATTATTTCTTTTTAATGATCACCTTGGGCACCTTAAAATACTGGTCATCATGGTCGGGGGCGTTCCTGAATGTATCCTCTTTGGATAAAATATTTTCGATCTCATCCTTACTGGTTATATTTTCCTGGTCCGACAAATAGATAAGGGGTTCAACATCAGATGTATCCAGGGTATTCAGTTTGTTCATAAAATTGAGGATCTTTTCAAGATCTGACATGATCCTGTGGCGTTCTTCTTCAGATTTAAATTCCAGGTAAGCCAGTCTTGAAATCCTGTCGATCATTTCATCATTTATCTGCATGGTATTCCTCCAGGGTAATGGGTTGTAAAATTACAGATTTTATTGATTTTGTGACACATGCCTTTTATTTAATCCGGGGTTGGTAAATCTTTATCCAAACATTTATTAGATTTGTACTTCGAATTTCGGGCTGAAGCCCTGCATCGTTCCTGGCTGGTGTAGGATTTGGGATCAGGGATTAAGAATGCTTTTCAATTGATCCGGAAATTATTCTAAATATTATGGAGACAGTATTAAGCGGTATAAGACCAACCGGTAACCTGCATTTAGGGAATTTTTACGGGGCACTAAGAAATTTTGTAAGGATGCAGCATGAGTATAACTGCTATTTTTTTGTTGCCGACCTGCATTCACTAACTACTTATCCCAATCCTGAAGACCTTCATGGGAATGTGAGGCAGGTATTGGCAGAATACCTTGCTGCAGGGATCGATCCTGAAGTGGCCACATTATATGTCCAGAGTGATGTTCCGGAGATCCCCCAGCTTTATTTGTTGCTCAATATGATTGCCTATAAAGGTGAGCTGGAACGGACCACCACTTTTAAGGAAAAGGTGAGGACTCAGCCTGACAATGTGAACGCAGGATTACTTACTTACCCTGTCCTGATGGCTACAGACATAATCATTCACAAAGCCAACAAAGTTCCGGTTGGGAAGGATCAGGAGCAGAACCTGGAGATGACACGGAAGTTTGCCAAGCGTTTTAACACCATGTATAATGTTGAATGCTTTCCCCTACCTGAACCTTTCAATTTTGGTAAGAAGCTGATTAAGATCCCGGGACTCGATGGAACCGGGAAGATGGGGAAAACCCAGGGCAATGGGATTTATCTGATCGATGAACCTGATGCGATCCGGAAAAAGGTGATGCGGGCCGTTACTGATGCAGGTCCGACCGAGATGAACCAAACCATGTCCGAATCCATTCAAAATATTTTTACTTTACTGGAAATAGTTTCTGCAAAAGATACCGTGGATCATTACAGGAAAGAATATGCCTCGTGTAAGATCAGGTATGGTGATCTTAAGAAACAGCTGGCCGAAGATATTATTTTAGCCGTTTCCCCAATCAGGGAAAAGATCAGGGAAATATATGCAGATGATGCTTACCTGGCCAGAGTGACCAGGATGGGTGCTGAAAAGGCCAGGGAAAGTGCCTCAAAAACCTTGAATGAGGTAAGGGAGATTGTTGGACATAAATCTTTTTAGCATAAAAAAACCGGGAACTGTGTCCCGGTGCCCCGAAAGTATTACTCAGGTATATGCTGGATGAACTGTCACATATATACCCGCAAACCCTGTGCCAAAAATTCAATCTGTACGATGATTTTGACTTTTTTACTGTGTAAGATAGGTTCCTGAAGCGTTTACAGTAATGTCTGGCAGCGTTTTATTGGCCTCAAAATAATCAAATCCTTCTTTCAGCTCCATCCAGAAATTTATCAATTCCTGGTCCCTGCCGGCAAGGTTATGAACTGTTTCTAATGAACCGGCATTAAGCCGGGTTGGAAATATATGAACCGGAATTTTTTCCTGCCCATTGGTCCTGGCCTCTACTGCCAGCACATAAAGTTCTTTTATAATATCATTTGTTAGGGGGATACATCCGATGGTTACACATGATCCATGAATGTATATATCACCGCCAGGATTATCAGGGTCACCAAGGATCCTGTCGGACCGGTTCGGATAGTTAATCCCCAGCGAAAGGTAAAAATTGCTATAGGGATTGAAAACATTAATATGATAAAAGCCTTCAGGAACCTGAAAATCCCCCTGCCTGCGCTTGGGTCCGGGATATCCTGAAGAACGGCAGATTTCATATTCCCTGAAAAGCTGATATTGTTCAACTTCTTTATCCTTTATCCAGACTTCAAGTAATGCTTCGGATTTAAACGCCCTTATGAATAAATCAAAATCCTCTATTCCAAGCGTGTCAATGCCGCTCCTCAGTGCCTCGAATTTCTCACTGTATGCAGTCCTTACACGAGGATAACGCATCTGCTTATCCTTGAAAGATTCTTCCTGGAAAGGAGCAGTGAAGGAATGAAGGATAATTACAATCAGGTAACAATATATCAGCATTCTTTGAAATCAAAATGAAGTTCCGGAAATGAGTATATATAATTTAAAAACGACTATTTATATATAGAAGTATTTAATTACTTATTTATTATAATATTAAAGATGGTTTCTATCTCTGAGGCAGCGTCTGTTACATTTCACGGCATTATCTTAATTGCCGGATCAGATACACTGCTGATGGGAAAGAAAATTGCAGATCGCAGCCTAACTTCCAGGCATCATATTCAAAAGGTTTTACAAAGGCTGGTAAGGATAGTTTTAAAAACGGAAAGAGGCAGCCGAAGAATTCAGGCAGAGATATGCGTCAGATTAAGCTCCAGTTTATTTCCTCTTTCCCCTGTTCTTTGAGGATCTGGTTGGTCTTTGAAAAATGCCTGCATCCGAAGAATCCCGCATTGGCCGAATAGGGGGATGGATGTGCAG
>CAYZEZ010000398.1:0-3315 GCA_964477295.1 uncultured Bacteroides sp.
CTGGAGAACCGCATCCTGACTACCATAGATTTTTTTATTAAAAATACGAAAGATATGCTGGTGAAGATACCTATCCCGGCAACTGCAGGGTATCATAACAATGCAGATCCCTATCTTAATATAGGAAAGGTACAAAATAAGGGTTTTGAATTTACTGTTAATTACAGAAAACGCGAAGGCAGGTTTAACTATGATATCTCTGCCAATGCGGCCACCATTAAAAATGAGGTCATTTCTCTGGGTGGTGGGGAAGCCCTGTGGAATTCAGGCTTGAGGACAAAAACTGAGGAAGGACATAGCATCGGAAGTTTCTTTGGCTATGTTACAGAAGGTATTTTCCAGACGGATGAAGAAGTTGCCAACCATGCCAAACAGACACCGGGAGATGATCCTGCCGTATCAACTTCTCCAGGTGACCTGATTTTTAAAGACCTGAATGGCAATGGAAGGATCGATACCGACAATTCGGATAAAACACATATTGGTAAATCCATCCCAAGTTTTATCTATGGATTGAACTTCGATTTTTATTATTCGGGCTTTGACCTGTCTGTTTTCCTTCAGGGAATAGCCGGTGTCGATGTGTATAACAACGCGGCACGGTTCGTGGCCCTGCCCAGCAATATTCCGGGAGAATATGTTAAGGATCCGAACAAATGGACCACGGTACTGGATGCCTGGAGACCGGATAATACAACGGATATTCCAAGAGCTATAGTTACCGACCCGAATATCAATTCCAGGATTTCAGATTACTGGCTTGAAAACGGATCATACCTGAGGATTAAAAATGTGCAATTTGGTTACACACTACCCTTGCCTGTTTCGAGCAGGATAGGATTCTCCAATATCCGGGTCTATGTGGCTGCACAGAACTTAATGACCTTTACCAAATATAGCGGACTGGATCCGGAGGTAGGTACTTCAGGTCATGTAACCAATGTAGGCGCACCCACACTGAATGTAGGTGTCGATGACGGAATCTATCCACAGGCCAGGACTTTTTCAGCCGGGATACAGCTTGATTTTTAAAGGTATTTACACATAATTACTGAACAGAATAAATTATTATAAAAATGAAAACTATCAAATATTGCCTTTTCCTGATCAGCGCATTTATTATCTTCGGATGCACATCGGAATGGTTAGAAATTTCACCCGATGATTCGCTCCAGGAAGGCATTTTTTACAAAACAGAAGAACATGCTGTAATGGCCGTCACCTCGGTGTATGAAATGCTTCACTCCCCCGCCCTCTACGGCAGGGATTACTTTATTCTCATGGACATAGCATCCGATGATTGTGTGGGCGAAAATCCCGGTATG
The DNA here is from genome assembly GCA_964477295.1 of uncultured Bacteroides sp. GTDB lineage: Bacteria > Bacteroidota > Bacteroidia > Bacteroidales > SM23-62 > CAYZEZ01. Next base: position 1,326 of record CAYZEZ010000398.1, read on the forward strand.
CCTTATGACAATTATACATTTCAAACAACTGATGGCAGGATAGAAGAAATCTATGTGCAATCGTTGCGAGGTGTATTCCGGGCAAATCTCGCCATGGAAAAGATCCCCGGAATCGAAATGAACGAAGATTTGAAGAAAAGACTGATTGCGGAATGTAAATTTTTACGCGCCCATTTTAACTGGATGATTGTTTCCACATTCGGAAAAGGCCAGCTTATAAATAAAGTACTTCCGACTAGTGAACTAAAACAGCCGGGTGTAAAGGATATTACTGAATTCTATGATCAGATAGAGACCGATCTTCTGGAAGCAATTCCCGATCTGCCTGAATCGTACGAAAGTAGCGATGTTGGACGGATAACCTCCGGAGCTGCTCATGGTTTTTTAGGTAAAACATATGTTTACCGGGCTTGCTGGGAAGAGAATCCTGTTGAAGACTCCTGGCAAAAAGCTGCAGAGCAATTTGAATGGGTTATTAATTCCGGGAATTATGAGTTGATCCAGCCATTATCACAGGATAGTACAGGCTATTTCAACGCTTATATGTCAGTATTCACTGAACTTCCCTACCCGAATGGCTATGCCGGAGTGACCACCTCCCAGGGGGGCGAGAACAATATTGAATCCCTTTTCGAGGTTCAGTTCTCCAGCAATACCCTGTGGAATCCTTACCTGCATTGGGGAGCAACCACTTCACACAGAGCCCAGGTATTGAATTCCAATGGATTTGCCAGCGGTTGGCGGAACATGGTTCCAGTCCAGGATTTTCTCAACGAATTTGAAAGTCCCGGACCCGATGGTAAAACATACGATATCCGTAGATACGCCTCTGTCTGGGAAAAGGGAGAAATCGTTGATTACCGCTCCGACCGGGATCTCTATATGGTTCCCTTCGAGCCTACCACCATGGCATTACATACGGGATATACCATCAAAAAAACCATTTTCCCCATTCATTATGATAATCAGAATATTGATTTCGGCAATAACTGGAGGATCCTGAGGTATGCAGATATATTGCTTCTTTATGCTGAAGCACTGGCAAACGGAGCAACCAGTTCAATTGGCGCCACACCCCAATCATTGCTCAACATGATCCGTTCCCGTGTGGGTATGGGTCCTGTTGAAGATCTTATGTCAGCCAAAAACTGGACGATCCAACAAGCCATCATGCACGAAAGAAGGGTTGAAATGGGTTTTGAAATCCAGCGTTTCCTCGACCTTGTCAGATGGAGCAAATCAGGTTGGATAGATGACATTACATTGTACATGCCTGATTTTACACCGGGGATCAATGAAGTATTCCCTATACCTCAACGTGAAATTGATTTAAATGAACCCCTTCTGGAACAAAATTTTGGGTATTAATTTTTGAATCCAAATCGAAAAACATTATCATGAAAACAACTAAAACATTAATTATAGCTGTCCTTGGATTTATTCTCTCTCTTAATTACAGCTGCTATAAGGAAGAGCTGGTTGTGCCCAAAGCCTGCCTCTCAGTGGATAAAATAGAAGCCAATGTCGGGGAACCGGTAATTTTTACCAACTGCGGGGAGGGTATGGCCTTCAGTCTATGGACCGGAGATTCCTACCATGCCATCTCAAAATTCGGGGAGGATGCAGGAATTAATTTTAAAGATGAAACTTATGCCTATGCCTATCCGGAACCCGGAACCTTCACTGCAGCTATTGTAGCGACAAGTTATGGGAACTGGGGTGAAGACGTTTTAATGGATGTTGATTCCCTGCAGATCCTGGTGACCGATGGCAGGGCCGAATTAACTGAATTCGGATTCAGGAGCCCGAAAGTTATCGGTTCAATAGAAGCATTTGACATGTATGCAGAGGTACCTTACGGCACGGACCTTACCAGGTTGAAAGCCACCTTTAAAACTTCCTCAAAATTTGCTGTTGTCACCGTTGGCGGTGTTGAACAAAGCAGTGGCAAAACGGCCAATGATTTTTCCGTTCCGGTGGATTTCCTGGT
>CAYZEZ010000399.1:0-3260 GCA_964477295.1 uncultured Bacteroides sp.
AGCTGATAAAAAGCAAATCTCCCGTCATCAGGAATAATAATGTAGTGGTTAACGTGCGAAACCAGTACAATGAATTGTTACCGTTCTTTGTTATTCCATTGGGAGGTGTGCCGAAATACAAATACGAGATTGGGATAAGACCGCAAAAGTAAGTTTTGTTGCACAAAATAAATATTATGAGGCAGATTTTCGGGACATTTTCTATAATGTTGTTCCTTTTCACCGGTATTATCTCTCATACCTCGGCCCAGGTATTCAAGTTCAGGCAATATGGAATAGAGGATGGCATTTGTCATCCCTTTGTTTATTCCATAAACCAGGATAAAAACGGGTATCTCTGGCTTTGCACAGGAGAAGGATTGTGCCGATTTGACGGAGTGGAATTTACAGGCGACTTTACCTCAGACTCACTTCCTGATGCTTTTGTTAAATCCACATACAGGGATAAGGAAGGTAATTTGTGGTTTGGACATAACGACGGCAGCATGACCTTCTATGATGGCCGGCAGTTTACCATCATTGTTCCGGATGAAAAAATTACAAGTACAATCAATGATATTGTTGAAGATCCTGGTGGCAATATTCTGTTCGTTACTCAGAACCAGGGGATCATAAAGGTTTCTCCTGAGCTGGGATCGACGATTATCCGGAAATCTTTCAATGGTAAATTACTTTCCGCTGTCTGTTTCACTGATCAGGATAAATTGCTTCTGGGTACCTATGACGGGCTCCATCTTTATGAATATGATGCGGATCACGACACTGCCTTCCCGATAACAAAAATTAATGAGATCCCTTATACGATGGTGAGTTCCATTATTCATAATGAAAAGAGGAATATTTACTGGATCGGGACACAGGATGAAGGATTATTCAGTCTTGAGCTTGACGGCAACAATTCTCCTTCAGTAACAAAAATTGAAGCAGAGCCTGATCTGAAACATACAACTGTAAATCATATCTTCCTTGATGCCAGGCAGCATTTATGGCTGAGTACGCAGGGTGAAGGCGTATATAAATTGACATTGAACGGCAAAAATGAAGTGGATGAAGTAGTTAATTACAACGAAGATAATGGTTTGGGAGCGTTATTTATCAGGGAAGTTTTTGAAGATTTTGAAGGCAATTTCTGGATCGGTACCTATGGAAATGGATTAGCTGCCCTCTTTGATGAAGCTTTAATCTTCTATCGCTATGAGGATGTTCTGGGTTCAGATATATATTCAGTGACCACCAACGAGGAAGGATTCTGGATGGGAGGAAATGGTCAGATCATGATGGTGGACATGAAAGGAAAGGATAACAATGAAATATACGGCCGGGGGAATGGAATTCCGGATGACAGGATCACTACCATCTTTCATGATGAACTGAATAACTTATGGTTTGGTACAGCCGAAAGCGGACTGTATAAAATGGATCTGAAATCAAAGAGAGCAGCTAAATACTATACTTCAGAAAATTCTCTTGAGAACCATATCAATGCTATTACAAGCGATGAAAACTTACTCTGGGTTGCCACCAATAACGGTGTTATCTCGATTGATGTTTCAACGGGCAGCAGAATAAGTTATAGTACAAATGATGGATTACCACATAATAAGATCAATGATATTTATTGCGATACGAAGGGCAATGTATGGATCGCCACCCGGTCAAACGGACTTCTTTCTGTAAACACTGATAATGAATTTACTATTTCCGGTAATGCGGTACTCGAGTTTGTTTCAGTGACAGAAGACAATGAAGGGAACCTTTGGGCTGCCACAGATAATGATGGTGTATTTAAATTCTCTGATACACTGAGCTATTATTCCACTAACGACGGCCTTAAATCCAACGCCTGCTACAGTATTACATATGACGGGAAAGGCAATATCTGGGTGGGGCACAGGCTGGGATTGAGTAAAATAAATGTAGAGGAGAACTGGATTGCAACCTATGGCCCGGAATCTGGTATTAACGGGGATTGCCATCTCAACGCGGTAAATGTTACACGCGACGGGGAAGTGCTGTTCGGGACCAGTGATGGTCTGGTTACATTTGATACCGGCAAGGAAAGGAATAATGATACGGCACCTTTTGTAAACATCACTTCTGTGAGAATAGCTGACAGGGAATATGATATATCTGAACCTATTGTTCTGCCCTACGGAATATATAAAATGAGGATTGAATTTATCGGCCTGAATTTTATGGCACCCGAGCGGGTAACTTACCAATACAGGCTGTTCGGATATGACGATTGGTCTGAGCCCACAACATTGCCATACGTTCAGTACGGCAGGGTGGAAGACGGAGAATATACATTTCAGTTGATTGCCTGTAACAGTGAAGGGGTATGCAATGAGGTCCCCGTTGAGTTCTCTCTCAAAGTAAAGTTACCCATCTGGAAAACCTGGTGGTTCATTACGATCATTGTATTTGTTTTAATTTTTTCAGTCTTCCTGATTATCAAATTCAGGGAAAGAAAAGCAAAACTGTTCCAGGAAATGCTTCAGAGGAAACTTGATGAAAGAACCCGTGAGGTAGTCATGCAGAAAGAAGAGATCGAAGTCAAAAACAAGGATATAACAGACAGTATTAACTATGCACAGCGAATTCAGGCAAGTATCCTTCCTCCGATAAGCAAGTTGCATGATACTTTTTCAGGATCATTTGTATTTTATCAACCCCGTGATATTGTAAGCGGTGATTTTTACTGGTACGACCGGTTTGATGATAAATTCATAATAGTCTGTGCCGATTCCACCGGACATGGAGTACCGGGGGCTTTTATGTCGATGATTGGCACCACCCTGATCAAGGATATTTGTGGAAGGGCTTTTGTAGATTCACCTGACTCTCTTTTGTATACCCTTGATAAGGAGATCATGGCAGCCCTGAACCAGAATATTGAAGCAGAGAGGTCCAATGACGGGATGGATATCATTGTTGCGCAGGTTGATCTCAAGACAAATGTATTGAATATTGCATCCGCCATGCGGCCCGTGATCCTTTACCATGGAGGTGAGCAGATCTATGTCAGGGGTAGTCGCAGTTCTGTTGGGGGACAATATGAGCTGGAAGATAAAATGTTTGAACCACAAGAATTTCAATTGCGGCCGGGCGATAAATTCTACATGTTCTCTGACGGATATCCCGATCAGTTTGGAGGTCCACTGGGGAAGAAGTTCAAAATGGTCCGGCTAAAGAATATGCTTCGGGATCTCCATGAAAAACCAATGGATGAGCAATATAACTACATAAAAAACAACTTC
>CAYZEZ010000400.1:0-3259 GCA_964477295.1 uncultured Bacteroides sp.
GAGATCATATCCAGTCCCTTATATACATCACCAATGATACCACACTCGAGTCCGGCATGAATAACCTTTACTTCCGGCACTTTGCCGAAATCTTTCTTGTATACCTCCTTCATAGTAGCAAGGAGTAGAGAATCAACATCGGGTTTCCAACCCGGATAATCACCATCATGAACAACTTCTGCCCCAGCCAGTTCGAATACGCATTGAATGGACTTGGCAAGGCTGTCTTTTGCGGAATCGACAGAACTTCTCAGGAGGCACAGTACTTCGATATTATCTTTTCCCGATTTAACAATTGCAAGGTTTGAAGAAGTTTCAACCACACCGGGCATTTCAGCACTCATACGTATCACTCCGTTCGGCAGTCCATGAATTGACTTAATCAAATTCTTCTGGGTATCACGATCTATCATCAACCGGGGCAATTCCACCGGTTCGACTTCGAATGCAAGGCCGGGTTCAACAGAACCCAGCTCCGATATGTATATTGCCCGGTACTCCTCAAACGACTTCAGGAAATCGGCTTCATACTTTTCCGGGATAGTTACAATTGCATTTGATTCCCTTGGGATTGCGTTTCTCAGGCTGCCGCCATCGATCTCAGACAGCCTCATGCCATATTTTTTAAATCCGTTGTACATGAAACGAATAAGAAGCTTATTTGAGTTCCCCCTTCCAAGGTTAATGTCCAGGCCGGAATGCCCGCCTTTGAGTCCTGATACGCTCAATTTGAATCCCTTCATTCCATCGGGAACCGTTTGATTGATAAAGTTAAAGCGGGCCGAGGTATTTATCCCCCCGGCACAACCAATATAAAGCTCGCCTTCGTCTTCAGAATCCAGATTCAGGAGGATTTTTCCCTGGAGCATCCCGGGTTCCAGGTTAAATGCTCCTGTCATGCCTGTCTCCTCATCTATGGTTAAAAGCACCTCAAGAGGACCGTGCTTTAAATCACCGGATGCTATAACAGCCAGTGCGGCAGCAACACCTATCCCATTGTCAGCTCCCAGCGTAGTCCCCTTGGCTGTGACCCATTCACCATCAACAAAGGCCTGTATGGGGTCCTTTTCAAAATCGTGATCGGTGTCGCTGTTTTTCTGAGGGACCATATCAAGATGAGCCTGAAGGATGATCCCGCGCTTATTTTCCATTCCGGGTGTTGCCGGCTTCCTGATGATAATATTACCTGCCTTGTCCCGGATGGTTTCCAGCCCGAGCTGCTCACCAAAAGCTTTTGCAAATTCAGCTGCCCGCTGCTCTGATTTGGAAGGTCTGGGTATCCGGGTCAGGTCATAAAAAATGCTCCAGATTTGTCGGGGTTCAAGGTCTTTCAGATGGCTCATTTTTGTATAATTTTATTAGAATATCTATTCAGGAGTCTCACCGGAGGGTAATTCCAATCCGTATTTTTGCCGGCGGTCGGCCTGCTTTAATTTAAATGCCAGGAAAATTGAAATGACTCCGCAAACCACTAGCAGGGCGATCGGTACAGTATAATCATACATCTTCTCCCCCGCCCTGATGGCTTCCAGGTCTGCCCTGTTGACAAGGTCAAGGATGGCACCGAGTCCCCAGAAAAAGAAAAAAAGTCCCCAGTTCTGAATAGTAAACATGGTGGCATAGGCGGTTCCAAGACGTGATTCATTAATGATTTTGGCCACAGCAGGCCACATGGCCGCCGGTACCAGGGAAAATGCAATTCCCAGGCTCAACAGGCCGAAATAACCCAGCGCCTGGCTGTTGAAAATAGAGAGCGCCAGATGGGCAAATATCAGCAAGAGGGATCCCAGGATCATTAAGGAGGCAGCCTTGCCCTTCTTGTCGACATAGTTCCCAAATATCGGTGTAAACAAAATAGTACCCAGAGGTATCAGGCTGGCGGTTTTTGGTCCGTTCTGCAGCCATACGCTCAGTGTATCCCATAATGAGTAAATGAAAAAGATGAATAAACCAAATACGATAAGCATGGAAAGTATTTTTCCTCTCCTGTTTTTTATTCTGGATGGTATCATTGAAAAACCCAGGCCAAAAAGGAAAAAGCTGACAATAACACTGGCATTTCCCAGTGCCGCACTGCCAAAAAGTATGATATCCGATCCAGGCGGCAGGTCGAAGGTAAAGCCAAATTTATTTACCAGGAGATCCGGTGCATATTGGATAAAGGGGAATACAGCGGCATAAAATGAAACACACAGCAACGCAATATAAAGGAAAGATGGATTTCTGATAATCTTAAACAGGTCGGTAAACTTAAATTCCTCCTCAGGTTCATCAGGTACTGTGGCTGCAGCAGCCATTGCAACCTGCTGCCTGTTCAGGCGAACGTCAAAAATAAGGTAGATCAGGAACATGATCATGGCCAGGGCTATCAAAGTGGCGGCAAAGCTTACTGCAGGGGGAACAAACCCCTTTGCTATATCCACGGATATGGCAATACCCAGGGCACTGCCCAACCGGCCGAATCCCATATTGACGGCCATTGCAAGGGCCAGTTCATATCCCTTAAACCATTTAACAATTGTTCGTGTACAAATAACACAGACTACTTCCAGCCCGGATCCGAACATGATTCGTCCAACGATCATAAATGTAAGTATAGTGCTGTGGTTCTCGCCGAAAAAGCCGGCCGATGCAAAGGCCGATATTCCTGCACCAACAGCGGCAAGTGATCCGAAAACCAGGCCGGCTACCCGGACTTTCCATTTGTCGAGGATCATCCCTCCCACAATGATCATTCCACACATATTTGCAATTGTGGTCAGGCCGATCAGCCTTCCAAATTCCTCACTGGTGAATCCCATCGATCTCTCCATCAGAGGTTTCAGCCCGCCAAAAAAGTCCTGGAACCAGTAAGTTGCAAACATCAGACCACTGATTAAGAACAGGACAAGCCAACGTATAGCTGCCGAATCCCGCAAAGTCTGTTTCATTTGTTCCATAATCGGTACCTTAAATTCAATTGTTTTAGATGAAGGTTTAAAAATAATAAAAAAACAATAACAGTGAGTAGTAAGTGGCAAGATGTGATCTGAGGGGGTGTGTGCAGGTGAATTTAGTATGCCGGACAGGGCATTATTTGAGATAATCTTGCCAGCCGGCTGCATACCTGCCACAGAGATGCGAATCTGCAGAACCAGCAAGGCTTGCATGTTGTTATTGACACCGGCAGATTGCCGGCTGCAGATTGCCGGCGGGCGACTGGAAACTGGCGAATTCTTTTTGCCGGCTGTTGGTTGGTGAGTGGCGGCTGGCGACTGGA
>CAYZEZ010000401.1:0-3225 GCA_964477295.1 uncultured Bacteroides sp.
AATTAGGAGATGATTTTACCTATGGAGAATTGAAGCGCTGCGTGGCTAACGCAAGGGATTCAATGGAACTGTCAGCCTCAAAGATCCTGTTATTGAATGAAATCATGTGGCTGGCCAATTCTCATTATGAAATAGAATTTTCCCTGGATACTGCACTGTCGGAACGGGTGATTTTTCCCATCTCGGACAGTGAGCGGAACGGGATAGAGGATGCCCGGTTCGTAAAGTTTACCGACGATGATGGTACAATAACCTACTATGCTACCTATACAGCTTATGATGGCATGGCCATTATGCCCAAGCTTATTGCAACCAGTGATTTTTATCATTTTAAGGTCATTCCGGTGCACGGAGAAATTGCACAAAACAAAGGGATGGCTTTATTCCCAAGGAAGATAAATGGCCGCTATGCCATGCTTTGCCGGATCGACGGGATCAATAATTACATCGCTTTTTCAGATAACATTGGAATCTGGAGGGAAGCTCAATTGCTTCAGGAACCAAAATATCCATGGGAATTCATTCAGATAGGAAACGCAGGTTCTCCTATAGAAACTAAAGAAGGTTGGCTGGTCATCACTCATGCTGTGGGTCCGATGAGGGAATATGTACTTGGGGCGGCGTTGTATGACCTGGAGGATCCGACTAAAGAATCAGGACGGTTAAAAGATCCCTTGCTGATCCCCAACAAGGATGAGCGGGAAGGTTATGTGCCCAATGTGGTTTATTCCTGCGGTTCGATTCTGCACTACAAGGAACTGATCATTCCCTATGCCATGTCGGATTATGCTTCAACCTATGCCATCGTGAACCTGGAGGAGCTGATGTACGCATTAAAAAACGGCGGATAGGGTCATTATTTCAGGATGGATCTGTACACTTCAATGTAGTTATCCACCATTTTTTCCATGGTGAATCTTTCTGTTGTCCAAAGGTGACAGTATTCTCTGCCGAGTGATTTTATCTCAGCGACTTTATCTGCTGCTTCCCGGATTGACCTGACCAGGAATCCTGTTTTACCATCATCGATAAGTTCCGGCATGGATCCCCTGTTATAAGCAATCACCGGTGTACCACAATACATCGATTCGGCAACACTCAGGCCAAAAGGCTCATCGAAGTTTACAGGATGTAATAAAGCATAAGCGTTGCCCAACAACCGGTTTCTTTCTTCGGGACCGGAATTTCCGACAAAAATAATATCTTTCTCATTCAGCCAGGGTTTCACCTTTGCATCGAAATATGCCTGGTCCTGTATCAATCCTGAAATGATCAGTCTCATTCCTGCTTTCTTAGCGATCTGTATCGATTCCCAGGTTCCTTTTTCATGATGTATACGTCCGAAAAACAGCAAATAATCTCCATGATCCGGTTGAAATGAGAATTCACCGGTTTGGATGCCGTTGTACACAGTTGCAATATACTTTAATTCCGGGCTCCGGTCGGAGTTGCTGATTGAGATATAATTGGTGGTTGAATTATATTTTTTATAGACTGGAAGGATGCCGGGTGATGAAAATCCGTGTATCGTGGTTACCATGGGTGTTGAAATCAGTCCCGAATAGGTGAGAGGGAGAAAATCATAGTGGTTATGGATCAGATCAAACTGGTCGGCTTTTTCCATGATATGGCTGATGTGCAAACATTCCCAGACCTTTGGATCGAGTCCGGGATTTTCTGCATAAGGTTTCTCACATATATATTCCAGCCGCCCTCTGGTAATGGAATCGCCAGTTGCGAATAGAGTCACATCCATTCCCCTGGAAATCAGCCCTTCAGCGGTATTTGAGGCGATTTGTTCCCATGGGCCGTATTTCCGTGGGGGTGTCCTCCAGGCAACAGGGGCAAGTATGGCAATTTTCATTTTAAAGCGGATCTCGGGGATGTTGCAGGCAGTAATCCACCAGCTCTTCCAGGTCGGCTGTGCCCACACACATTACCTTATCTGCACCTCCCCAGTATATTTTGACCGAACCGTCCTGTTCCGGAACTGCTGCGCAGCTGAACACCACATTATGAACATATCCGGTTATCTCATAAACCTCTTCAGGCTGAAGGATCCATTGGTCCCCGACGGCAATGATACGGGAAGGGTCATTCAAGTCGTGGAGCGCCACTCCCAGCCGGTAAACGCTTCCGTCCATTGTAGGGAAGACGCCGTGATAAATGCTGAGCCATCCGCGTGGCGTTTTAATGGGTGGGGCACCGGGACCGATTTTCATTTCGTCCCAGTGATATTGTAATGGTTTCATGATCAGTTTGGATTCTCCCCAGAATTTTAGGTCGGGTGAATAGGAGATCCAAACCGACCAGGGAGAAATTTCAGAGTGCGGACGGTCGAGCCGGGCATACAACCCGTCAAACTTTTCCGGGAAAATGACCACATTGCGGTAATCCGCCTCGGTGATCAGTGAGAACCTCCGGATGGTTTTAAAATCGCTTGTTCTGGCAAGTCCGATCCGCACGCCGTGCCTGGAATATGCACTGTAGCTGATCAGGTATTCATCATCGATAAAGGTGATGCGCGGATCTTCCACACCATATTCCTCATATTCTTTGAAAATCCCTTCTTGTGCAGGTACCATGAAAGGTTCCTTTGCCACCTTAAAGCTATAACCATCATCACTTTCCGCATACCCTAAAATACTTCTTCCGCTGAACAGGTGCGAACGAAAGAGCATAATATATTTCCCGTTATATTTTGTCACCGCCGCATTGTGCACGGTAGCCACTTCGTATGGAACATCATCCTTATTCAGGATGGGATTACCCTCAAATCTTTTTACGATCATTATGCATAGTTTTAATGATTATTAATTCACACCCACACTCCCATCACTCTTCACTTCTCACAATTTATGCAGTTGCTCATATCCTCTCAATACCCTCAAATGAGAAATATAGTAAGCCAGGGTACTCTCTGCCCCCTGGTTCCGGTTAATGCCGTAACTTTCGATGCCATCACAGCATCCTTCGGTTTCAAAGTCATACAGGTTCATCCTGATATCATTTTCGCCCAGGAACCACATAAAGGAGGTAAACATTTTATCCAGGTAGGCTTTCTTACCCGTAATCATAAACGCCTGGTAGAACATAAGTACCATAGCCATGGCATCAACCGGTTGCTGGGCATACAACGACATCACGGCTCCTTTCCGGTACCACTCTGCGTTCCCGATAAGGTGAAGATATCCGTCATGCATGGTAATACCGGCCAGGAATTCC
>CAYZEZ010000402.1:0-3224 GCA_964477295.1 uncultured Bacteroides sp.
GTTAGCACTGGAATTGTTATTCATTAATCAGAGATCACCTCTCCGGTTACTTCATAAATCATAAATCGTTAATCATTAATCAGAGATCACCAGTATAATTTATTATTCCGGATGTTCCAAAATAAAGGCCTCCTGGAATGGCTTGTATAGAAAGTAAAAATAACTATTTTTGCTAACGTAATTATATATCAAAAATTATCTGATGTCCAAAGTAATTAAGATCAAGAAAGGTCTTGATATTCCACTTTCAGGAGCCGCAGAAAAAATCTACATCACAGCTGAACCCTCCAGGACATACGCAGTTAAACCGCCAGATTTCCAAGGTGTTACGCCCAAACTAGCTGTACATGTCGATGATCCTGTGAAAGCAGGGACAACCCTGTTTTTCGATAAACATAATCCAGATCTTAAATTCAGTTCACCGGTAAGCGGGAAGGTCAAGATTGTAAACAGGGGGGAGAGGAGAAAGATACTGGAAATTGTCATTGAACCGGACAGTGAGATCACCTATGAAGATTTCGGTTCAGCGGATCCGTTAACCATGAATCGTGAGGATATCATAAAGAAATTGCTGGAATGTGGTCTCTGGCCGGCGATTCGTCAACGGCCATATGCCAGGATTGCCAATCCCGGAAAATTACCAAAATCGATATTTATCCCGGGATTTGACACCGCACCGCTGGCAGCTGATAAGGATTTTATCGTGAAGGGAAACAGGGAGGAGTTCCAGGCCGGTATCAATGCGCTCTCCCGGCTCACGGAGGGTAAAATTCATTTATGCCTGAACGGCCGCTATCCTGCTGATGAAGTTTTCACCAAGGCCCAGAAGGTAGAATTTCATTATTTCCAGGGACCTCATCCCGCAGGCAATCCAGGCGTGCATATCCATTATATTGATCCGATCAATAAAGGCGAAACCGTATGGTATGTGCAACCCCAGGAGGTCATCATGCTGGGCCGGTTTTTTATGACCGGGAAATATGATGTATCACGGATTCTTGCACTAACGGGATCGGAAGTGAAGAAGCCGGTTTATTACAAATATATCAGCGGAGCGTCTATCGAACCCTTCATCAAAGATAACATCGCATCTGAAGAGGTCAGGTTAATATCAGGAAACGTGCTTACCGGAACACGGATCACCAAGATAGGTCATGTTGGATTTTATGACAGCCAGATAACTGTCATCCCGGAAGGAAATAAATTTGAATTCATAGGATGGGCTCTGCCGGGCTTGAAGAAATTCAGCGTTTCCCGTACTTTTTTTTCGTGGATGATGCCCAGGAAGAAATTTGTTCACGACACCAACCTGCATGGAGGCGAGCGAGCCTTTGTTATGACTGGTGAATATGAAAAGGTCCTCCCGATGAGTATTTATCCTGTTCAGCTTCTAAAATCGATTATTGTTGAAGACATCGAGCAAATGGAAAAACTGGGAATTTATGAAGTGGCTGAAGAAGATTTTGCATTGTGCGAGTATGTTTGTACTTCAAAGATTGATTCGCAGGAACTGATCAGAAAGGGGCTGGATCTGATGTACTCAGAAATGGAATAGCCTGGAGATTTACGAATAACGAATAACGATTTTTAATTTGCGAACTGGAATAAATAAAGAACTTAATGGATGACACCTTGCACCTCGCACCTCGTAACTCGTAACTAGTAACTCTTAACTCTTAACTCAGGACCAGGCTCTGGCCGGCTGGCTTTAAAGTGAACATGAACCAATTTTGTAAGAAATCTCATAAGAATATATGAAAGCACTGAGAAGGTATATTGATAAAATTAAACCGGGTGTTGAAAAGGGAGGAAGGTTTCATGCATTCAAATCCACATTTGAAGCTTTCGAGACATTCCTTTTTGTTCCCGATAAGGTAACAACAAAAGGATCACATATTCGCGACCACATGGATATGAAAAGGTTAATGATCGTTGTGGTCCTTGCGATGATCCCGGCTATACTTTTTGGGATGTATAATACCGGGTTTCAGAACGCCATGGCCATGGGTGTGGAAAAAACCATCTGGCAGAACTTCGCTTTTGGATTCCTGAAAGTTTTCCCGATTATCGTGGTATCGTATGTCACGGGACTTGGCATTGAATTTATTGTAGCACAGCTGCGCGGGCACGAAGTGAACGAAGGCTTCCTGGTTACAGGTATGCTTATCCCTGCTATTATGCCTGCCGATGTACCCCTCTGGATGGTTGCTCTGGCTACAGCCTTTGCTGTAATTATCGGGAAGGAAGCATTCGGCGGTACGGGAATGAATATCCTGAACCCGGCGCTGACAGCCAGGGCATTCCTGTTTTTTGCCTACCCAACCTTTATGTCGGGAGACAAGGTATGGGTATCGGGATTGATGAACGGGCAAGGGATTATTGATGGTTTCACAGGGGCAACAGCACTTGGACAGGCTGCTGCCAACTCGGGAACACTGGTAAATGGAATAGGGGACACCATGACCCCCATGGAGATGTTTATCGGATTGATCCCGGGATCAATAGCAGAAACTTCCACGCTTGCCATTTTGCTGGGTGCCGTTTTCCTGATATATACCGGTGTTGGCAGCTTGAAAATTATTTTTTCATTTTTTGCCGGCGGCCTGGCCATGGGGTTGATCCTTAATGCATTCGGCGGTAATCAGCTGATGGAAATACCGGCCTGGCAGCACCTGATGCTGGGAGGATTTGCTTTTGGCGGCGTGTTTATGGCAACCGATCCGGTAAGTGCAGCCCAGACAAACAGGGGAAAGTGGATATATGGGTTCCTGACCGGCTTCCTGGCCATAATGATCAGGGTGCTGAACCCGGCATTCCCGGAAGGGGTAATGCTGGCCATCCTGCTGATGAACGTGTTTGCCCCGCTCATCGATCACTATGTGGTTGAAGGAAACATAAAAAGGAGGCTGAAGCGGGCCAAAGTAAATGTAAACCAGATAAATTCATGATACCATGAAGAATTATAGCAATACATATATTTTTATGTTTTCCACCATCATGGTACTGATTGTTGCTGTACTGCTGTCTTTCGTTGCTGAACAGCTTCGGCCTATCCAGGAAAAAAATATCGAGGTGGAAAAGAAGCTGGATATACTAAGGTCGGTGGGTGAAGCAACCAGGGTGGCCGAAGTAAAGGATAAAGATACTTATGTAGAGGAAGAGTATAGTAAGTTCATCACCAGGAGTTATGTAATTGATATTAATGGTGTTGAACAGGAAGGTGT
>CAYZEZ010000403.1:0-3217 GCA_964477295.1 uncultured Bacteroides sp.
AATATTATCGGTTGGCGCAAGAACTGTATATACAAAATCCCTTCCGGTGAAATTTAATTTAATGTGTTTTCTATGTCATATAAAAAAACATTACTCGTACTGATATTAATCATTTGCGTGGTGTCTGCAATCTTCCCACAGGATCAAAAATGGAAAAAGGGCATACTCGTTGATGAATTTATTTTCGATCAAGCACCCTTCCCTTCATGCCACGCCGCAACGATAGCCGAAACATCGTCAGGCCTTGTTGTTGCCTGGTTCGGTGGCACACACGAACGGCATCCGGATGTAGGCATATGGATCAGCCGGAAATCAGGCAACGATTGGACCACACCGGTTGAAGTTGCCAATGGTGTGGTTAATGATACCCTTAGATATCCTGCATGGAACCCTGTTCTATACCAGGTTCCCGGCGGTAAACTACTGCTTTTTTATAAGGTGGGGCCGAGCCCGTCCACCTGGTGGGGTATGCTGATGCGATCTGACGATAATGGAAATACCTGGTCTGATCCCGAAAAACTGCCGGAAGGATATATCGGCCCGGTTAAAAACAAACCTGTTTTGCTTGATAATGGCAGGCTTATCTGTCCATCCAGTACAGAAAGCAGTGGCTGGAGAGTTCATTTTGAGATGACGGAAGATTTCGGAAAAACATGGAGAATGGTTGGGCCGATTAATGATGGAAAGGTGTACAATGCTATCCAGCCTGCTCTTCTCTCACACGCTGACGGGAGGTTGCAGATCCTTTGCAGGAGTAAAAACAGCATGATCCTGGAATCATGGTCAGAAGATGGCGGCCTGACCTGGTCCTTACTTAAAGAATCCGCCCTGCCTAACAACAATTCAGGGATCGATGCCGTTTCCCTGGATGATGGCCGGCACCTGCTGGTGTACAATCATGTGAAAACCCCACCCGGTGCTCCGAAAGGATACAGAACACCCCTTAATGTTGCCGTTTCAAAAGATGGTAAGAAATGGTATGCTGCCCTGATTCTTGAAGATTCAGAAGTGGGCCAGTACTCCTACCCTTCTGTTATTCAATCCGCTGATGGCATGGTCCAAATCGTATATACCTGGCGGCGCGAAAAAATTAAGTATGTGAAAGTCGATCCGTCACAGTTGAAAATGAAAAAAATCAAAAACGAAAAATGGCCCGAATAATATCTGCCATATTCACACTGTTCTTGTCGTGGAGTATACTTAATGCCCAGACCGTTGATACCCAATACCAGGTATCGTTGGATGAAGTTTTATCGGAGATTGAAGCAAGGTACAATATTGTCATCGAATACCCCCCTGAAATGGTTGCAATAACCGGGGGATCAGGAGGAGGCAGCCAGACCATGCTTGTCACTGCAATGGATAACCGTATTAAGGTAAGTGCTCCGGTTGTAATGTTGTCGTGTTATTTTTATGGCGGATGCCCCTGTGAAAGCGGGATGCCGGTTCACCTTTGCGGGAATGGCACCAACAATGTTGAACTGGCAGGGATGGCTGCGCCAAGGCCGCAACTCATTATCTCGGATGGACAGGACTGGACCGATCATGTTCCCGGGATTGAATTTCCATATCTACAGAATATTTATGGCTATTATGATAACATTGAAGGGGTTCAAAACATCCACCTTGAAAATGAAGGACATGATTACGGAATATCAAAACGCCGGGCTATGTATCAATTCATGGCGGAACATCTTGGACTGGATATAAACCGGATCCAGGATGAAAAAGGAGAGATCAATGAGTCATCCTGTGTAATTAAAGAGGAGAAAGAGATGTATGTTTTTGGTGAAAAAGGAGAATACCTGCCCGCTCATGCCATCAGAAACTTTGCTGAACTTGAAGAATTGTTTTATCAATCCATCGTTGATCCCGAACTTACAAAATGACAAAGAAGAAAAGGGAAATAATATCTAATCATTTATCCCGCCGTCGGTTTATCAGGTCGGCTGCCGTCATGTCCGCATTTTTGGCTGTACCGAATAAACATGTTTTCAGCAGAGTATTAAACAATCCTGGACCGGATCAATGGTATAAGATAGCCGTTTGCGACTGGATGATCCAGAAAAGGCAAAAGCTTGGGGCATTTAAGCGAACAAGCGAGATAGGCGCCGATGGCGTAGAGGTGGATATGGGCAGCCTCGGGCAACGGACAACATTTGAAAACAAGCTCCTTGATCCGGTCGAAAGAAAGAATTTTCTTGATGAGGCGAAAAAATACAAGCTCGAGATCAGCTCCCTGGCCATGTCGGGATTTTATGCCCAGTCATTTGCAGAAAGGGAAACCGTCCCGGTTATGATTCGTGATTGCATCAACACCATGGTATTGATGGGTGTAAAAACTGCTTTCCTTCCACTCGGGGTAAGAGGCGACCTGGTGCAGTATCCTGAACTGAGGCCGGCCATAATAGAACGGCTTCAGATGGCCGGGAAAATGGCAGAAGCAGCGGGTGTTGTTATCGGAATTGAAACAGCCCTTGATTCATCAGGTGAAGTCGACCTGCTCCGTGAAATAGGCTCACCTGCTGTAAAAAGTTATTTCAACTTCGCCAATGCACTCCAGAATAGCCGGGATTTAACGGAAGAGATTAAAATACTTGGCAGGGACCGGATCTGCCAGATACATTGTACCGATGAAGATGGACAGTTGCTGGAAAATAACAACCGCCTAAACATGCATAAAGTGAGGCAGACCCTCGATGAAATTGGATGGAGCGGCTGGCTTGTCCTTGAACGGTCGCGCGATGCAGATGACCCGCAGGATGTTCTGGGAAATTTCGGGGCTAATACAAGGTATCTGAAGTCAATATTTAAACAATAATGAAACATAAATACAGCACAAAACGGCCGGTAATAATATCCCTTGTACTGATTGCAATCAGTACATTGCTTAATGCACAGCCGCATGAGATATGGGTGGCACCCGGTGGTTCGGATAACAACCCGGGAACATCCGGCCAACCCATGGGCACTATACTTATGGCACAGCGTAAAGCCCGGGAATTACGTCGCCTGAATGATCCGGCTATCAATGAAGGTGTAAATATCATATTACGGAACGGGATTTACCGTCTGTATGAACCATTGTTTTTCAGGACCGAAGATTCCGGGACCGGTTCAAGCCCTTCTGTGATAATCGCCGCCGAAGGAGAACATCCTGTCATTAGTGGCGGGATCGAAATAACAGGATGGGAAAAGCCGGCAGGCCCGGTCGATT
>CAYZEZ010000404.1:0-3208 GCA_964477295.1 uncultured Bacteroides sp.
AGGCGACTTCAATGACTGGTCGGTGGATAACAACTACCTGCTGAAAAGAACCACTGATGAAAATTACTATTGGATCACCTTAGACTCACTGCTTCCCGATACATTTTACAGGTACCAGTATTATATCGACGGAGAGATCACAGTGGGTGACCCCTATTCAGAAATGGTGCTGGACCCTGACAATGATCCCTATATTCCAATTGAGACATATCCCGGTAAAATAGCCTATCCAACGGGAAAAACAAATGACCTGGTAACAGTATTTTATTCATCTCCAGAATCCTATGACTGGAATACGACTGATTTTACTCCCCCGGAAAACGGAGAACTCATCATTTACGAATTGCTGATAAGGGATTTCCTGGCAGCCCATTCCTACAGCACCCTTATCGATACCCTTCCCTACCTGGAATATCTGGGAGTCAATGCCATTGAATTAATGCCTGTGAATGAGTTTGAAGGCAACCTGAGCTGGGGATATAATCCCTCTTACTACTTCGCCCCGGATAAATACTATGGTCCAAAAAAAGAACTGCAGCGATTCATCGATACCTGTCATGCCAGGGGAATTGCCGTCATCATCGACATGGTACTGAATCATTCCTTCGGGCAGTCGCCCATGGTACGCATGTACTGGGATGTTAACCGGCCCGCTGCCAATAGTCCCTGGTTCAACCAGGAGCCGAAACACGATTTTAATGTGGGATTTGACTTTAACCATGAAAGCAAGGCAACACAACGGTTTGTTGACAGGGTAAATAAATTCTGGCTGACGGAATACAGGGTGGATGGTTTCCGGTTCGACCTTTCCAAGGGATTTACCCAAAAAAATACCCTGGGTGATGTCGGGGCATGGGGACAGTATGACGCTACAAGAGTAGCCCTGTGGAAGCAGTATGCCGATTCCATCTGGAAGGTTAATCCTGATGCGTATGTTATCCTTGAACATTTTGCTGATAATTCAGAAGAAAAAGTACTGGCTGCCTACGGAATGATGACCTGGGGTAAGATGACAGTACCATATCTCAGGGCAGCTGAGGGATGGAACTATAATGACATGTCAAACCTCTCATGGGGTGTTTATAAAACACGCGGATTTGAAAAACCACACCTGGTGACTTATATGGAAAGCCATGATGAAGAAAGGCAAATGTTTGAACTTTTTGATTGGGGGAATCATAAGAATCCGAATTATGTCATTCGCGGTAATCATGCGTTGTCAACATTAAGGGCTGAGCTCGCAGCCGCTTTTTTCTTTACCATACCCGGAGCCAAAATGGTATGGCAGTTTGGTGAGCTGGGGTACGATTACAGCATCAATTATGACTGTAGGGTATGCAATAAGCCCATCCGCTGGGATTACTACGATGATCCCAACAGGCAGCGGCTTTACCAGGCTTATTCTTCACTGATCCGGCTTAAGCGGGAAAATGAAGCTTTCAACAGCGACAATTTCACCATCGATGTGGTGGATACCATTAAAACCATTCATATTGAAGATCCTTCGATGGATGTCACTGTCATCGGGAATTTTGACACCTGGCCTCAAACAATAGATCCTGACTTCACCCGGACCGGCACATGGTATGATTACTTCACGGGTGATTCGCTGGTGGTATCCGATGTGAATATGCCAGTTACCCTGGAACAAAGTGAATATCATATTTATACGACAAAAAAACTGACTGCGCCTGATATTATATCGGCTCCTGTGGCCAATAACGTTAAGATAATTGGTGCATTAGGAATAGGTGGATATGTTAACGGTGATTACAACTACTTCGATCTGAACGGTGACCCCGAAGGGGAAACACGTTTCCAATGGTACAGGGGGCCATATGAGAACGGCACCAATAAGGAGGTTATTGAAGGAGCCAATGAACTCTCCTATGTAACTACCCTTGATGATTGGGGGCATTACCTGTTTTTCGAGGTAACACCGGTTGCTCAATCGGGACTCCTTGTTGAAGGGATCCCTCAATATGCAGTAATGGATGTGGCAACAGCCATTGACTCAGAGGTACCGGATAATACCATCAATGTATTTCCGAATCCATCATCATCACAGTTTTATATCCTGATCCCGGCAGGGCCAAATCGAACTGATCTGACCGTATTTGACCTTTATGGAAAAACAATTTACAATGATCAATTGCCTGCAGATCAGAATAATAAGCTAATTCAAGGACTTGCTTCAGGTGTCTACCTGGTCCGGATCAACAAGGGCAGCCAGGTATTTACCGGGAGGATTGTGGTATTATAATAGTTCCGGAATCCGGGTTCTTCGTTCTTCGTTCTTCGTTCTTCGTTCTTCCTCTTCACCCTACTTCTAAATTCATAAATCGTTATTCATTATTCTGAGTTCACCACACTGCCCCACCAGTTGTTTCCCGGATCAAAATCTTCTGACAGGAGTTGAAGCCTGCGTTGTTCCAGTTGAGGCCACCATTGATCTCTTATGTTGTTAAGATATTCGGCTTCTGCTTCTTCATCGTACTCGGGATCATCCACAGGAAACCTTGCCCCCACCGCTTCCAGGTAGGCAAATAATTTCCGGCTAAGCTGACCGGCCAGTTCTGAGTACTCGCCAATTACATTGGTGGTTTCTTCCAGGTCATTTTCAAGATTGTACAATTCTTCCCTGCCATCTTCATAATAATGGATCAGCTTCCACTCACCTTCCCGGATGACAGAGGAGGGCTCACCTCCCTGGTTACCGTAGTGGGGATAGTGCCAGAATAATGGCCGTTCTTCGATTGTACTGCCCGTTAAAAGAGGGACCAGGCTAACTCCGTCCATATGGTCGCCGGGCCGAAGATCCTGACCGGCTAATTCCAGTATGGTAGGATAAAAGTCAGCACCGGTTACCGGCACATGGCACTCTGTGCTCCCTTCCATCCATGGGACTTTGATGAAATATGGCTCCCTGATTCCACCTTCAAATTGATACCCTTTACCGGCACGAAAAGGTAAGTTTGAAGTGGAATAGGCATCTCCGGCCACTACTCCCCCGTTGTCGGAAGTGAAGATGACGATGGTATTATCCTTCAGTCCCAGTTCATCCAATGTATTCAGTACCACGCCGACCGCGTCGTCCATGGCCCCTACCAGTCCTGCATATACCGGGTTATCCTGTACCTGTCGTATCGGCAGGAAATGTCCCATTTCAAAACCTGTTTCGGCAATTCCCATATCCTCAGCCTTCCGG
>CAYZEZ010000405.1:0-3190 GCA_964477295.1 uncultured Bacteroides sp.
GGCTTGCACGGGAAGCACCACAGACAGGAATATTGCAATATGCCCGTTCAAACATAAATCCCTCTTCTGCAAGCCGGTCAATATTGGGGGTGATCATAAAATCTTTTCCATAGCAGTGCAGCTGGGGCCTCATGTCGTCGACAAATATTACCAGGAAATTTGGCGGTTTGGTTGTAGATTCTTTCTGCATGCATGCCTGGAGACCGAAAAGGAAACATAAAAGATAAATAAGTCTGTACATGATTGCAAAAATATTAACAGGTTATGACAATGATTAATTGGTTCCTCGTTCCTTATTCTTTGCAGGCCTGAGTAATGGGCAGGGTGAGTCTGAATAACTAATTCTTAACAGGATTATACCTCCATACATTATCCTTACACCCTCGGATCCCGGACCACCGAGGTTAACCAAGGATGACATCCACGTCATTCTCATCCTCGAACAGTTCACATTTGATTACCTTTCCTGAAAATCGACGTCCATTAACATTCATTTGCAGGACACCTTTTGACACATGTGAGGGATTCTTAATGGTTATCCTGAAAAGCTTGTTTCTGAATTTCCTGGTAATCTGTATGTTATCCCACCTGGGTGGTATGCATGGATCAATAATGAGGGAATCATAATCTGGTTGTATGCCCAGGATATAATGGCTTATAGCATAAAAGTTCCAGGCAGCTGTTCCCGTCAGCCAGGAGTTTTTTGCCTCTCCCGGTTTAACTGCATCCTTACCTGCTATCATCTGAGAATAAACATAGGGTTCGGTCCTGTGCAGATCACTTATCTCTTCAAGGTAGGCAGGTGCAATCTTGCTGTAGTAATCAAAGGCTTGCTGGCCGTTACCAAGCATCGTTTCGGCAATAATGATCCAGGGATTATTATGGCAGAAGATTCCTGCATTCTCTTTATAACCAGGAGGATATGATGTTATCTCACCCATATGGACAAGATACTCTGTAAAGGCTGGATTATTGAGGACTATGCCATAATCACTATCAAGGTATTTTCTTACTGAGTCGAGAGTAGTTTTTGCCCTTCCATCCTCAATACCCATACCCGCCATTATACAAAAACCCTGTGATTCGATGAATATCTTACCTTCATCATTTTTTTTCGAACCGATTTTCCTCCCAAAATGATCGTATGCCCTCACAAACCATTCTCCGTCCCATCCATGGTCATCAATTGCTTTGATCATGTTGTTGATGTGTTCTTCAGCCCGCAGGACTTCATCCTGACGGCCGGTTTTCCTGCAAAGCCTGACATATTCCTTTCCATAGAGAACAAACATTCCAGCTATCATGACCGATTCGGCCCGACCGCCTTCCCTGTTTTCTGTAGTCTGGAATGATTCATCCGGGTTGGTTGAAAAGCAATTCAGGTTCAGGCAATCATTCCAGTCAGCACGTCCGATCAGCGGCAACTGGTGTTCTCCGAGGTTGTTTATAACATGGTCAAATGATCTGGTGAGGTGCTCAAATAATGTTGTCTTATTTTTTTGATCACTGTTATAAGGAACCATTTTATTCAGGATATCTATATCCCCGGTTTCCTTAACATAGGCTGAGACGGCCTGAATGAGCCATAAAGGGTCATCATTAAAATCACCTCCGACATCTGAATTTCCCATCTTGGTTAATGGTTGATATTGGTGATAGGCGCCACCATCCTCAAACTGGGTGGAAGCAAGATCAAGGATTCGCTGACGAGCTTCACCGGGCATCATATGGACATAACCTAACAGATCCTGGTTCGAATCCCTGAATCCTATGCCTCTTCCAATTCCCGATTCAAAATAGGAAGCGCTTCGCGACATATGATAGGTTACAGTACACTGGTACTGATTCCAGATATTTACCATCCTGTCCAGTTTCTCGTCCTTTGATTTTACCTGGTAATGAGAAAGCAAATTTTCCCAGTAATCCTTTAACTTATTGAGACTGGCGTTGACATTTTCTTCATTACCAAGCATTTTCATCATTGTCTGTGCCTGGTCTTTGCGTATGATCCCTTTGGTTTCCCACTTGTTCCCGGGATCATTTTCAATGTAACCGAGAATGAAAATTAGTCGCTTTTGTTCTCCTGGTTGCAAGGTAATATTAATGTGGTGAGAGGCAATCGGGGACCAACCATGCGCCAGGGAATTTTTTGGCTGGTTATTAAAAACAGTTTCCGGATTGTTAAGTCCATTATTTGGTCCGAGAAAAGTCTCCCTGTCAGTATCAAAACCGTCGAGATCATGATTTACCCAGTAGAATGCAAAATGGTCGCGTCTTTCCCTGTATTCGGTTTTATGATAAATGGCAGATCCATCAATCTCAACTTCACCGGTTGAGAAATTCCGCTGAAAATTGCTCATGTCATCCAGCGCATCCCAGAAGCACCACTCGGCAAACGAGAACAGACTGAAGGATTTAGCTTTCTTGCTATTGTTTGTGAAGGTAACCTGTTGTATTTCACAATTGATATCTACCGGGACAAAATACAATACTTCCGCATTCAGTTGATTTAATGAACCGGTGATGATTGAATATCCTAAACCATGCCTGCAGGAATATTTATCCAGTTCAGCCTGTACCGGTTTCCAGCCGGGTGACCAGATGGATTTATTGTCGTTGATGTAAAAATATTTGCCTCCTGTATCTAAAGGTATATTATTGTATCGGTAACGGGTTATCCTCCGCAACCTGGCATCCTTATAAAAACTGTACCCCCCACCGGTATTGGAAAGGATAGTAAAAAAGTCTTTACTCCCAAGGAAATTGATCCAGGGATAAGGAGTCATCGGTGTAGTGATCTTATACTCCTTGTTTATATCATCAAAATGGCCAAATTTCATAAAATAATTGTATGAGTATTACTTTTGTAAAATAATTCTTTTATTTCAATTTCTGAAGAACTATTTTTAGATTATAGATGATTGACATCTTTTTTTAACTTTAAATCACTCAATTATGAATTATGAAGTTCGATTTGCCCACCATCCTGAAGATTTTAAACAATACGATACCCGGAAAATCAGGCAGGAATTCCTGGTTAGTAATATTATGGAGCCCGGAAACATAAACCTGGTATATTCCCATTATGACCGGTTTATTGTTGGTGGAGCCGTACCATTGAAGGAAGGTCTCAGGCTGGAGACGATAGATCCGTTAAGAGCAGAATTTTTTCTTGAAAGAAGGGAGATAG
>CAYZEZ010000406.1:0-3187 GCA_964477295.1 uncultured Bacteroides sp.
ATGGAGCCAGTGTAATTAATCCCTACCTGGCTTTTGCAGTTATTGAACAATTGGTAAAAGAAAAGGCTCTTCAGCTTGATTATCAGAGGGCTGAAGAGAATTATATGAAGGCCATTCACAAAGGACTGCAAAAGATCCTTTCAAAAATGGGTATCAGCACTCTGAGGTCATACCGTGCTGCGCAAATTTTTGAAGCCGTCGGGATCCATCCGGATGTGGTCAATACCTACTTTGAGGGAACAGCATCCAGGATAGGCGGTATCGGGATGCTGGATATTGCCCGTGAGGCGATGATGCCCCATCGGAATACATATGAGCAAGCATGTGACGACAAGCTTGTTCTGAGCCAGGGGACATATTATTACAGGATAAATGGTGAGCAGCATGCCTGGAATCCCGATACCATACGATTGCTTCAGAAAGCAGTAAAGAATAACGATTATGGAACCTACAAAGAATTCAGTAAAATAGTTCTTGAGCATAATGAAAAACCCTCTTTCTTGCGTGGATTTTTTCGTATTCAGAAGAATCCTGTCCCTATTGATGAGGTTGAACCTGTGGAGAGCATTTATAAAAGGTTTGTAACAGGAGCCATGTCATACGGTTCCATCAGCAGGGAAGCCCATGAAGCCCTTGCTGTCGCAATGAATGCCATCGGCGGCCGGAGCAATACCGGTGAAGGTGGAGAAGATCCTGAGCGGTTCATTCCCAGGAGCGATGGGACCAGCAGCCGCAGTTCGATAAAACAAATTGCGTCGGGACGATTTGGTGTGACCAATCATTACCTGGTGAATGCGGATGAAATCCAGATAAAGATTGCCCAGGGCGCAAAACCGGGTGAGGGTGGTCAGCTGCCGGGTCACAAAGTGGATAATATTATTGCCAAAACCAGGTATTCCATCCCCGGGATTACTTTAATATCACCTCCTCCACATCATGATATTTATTCTATAGAGGACCTGGCCCAGCTGATTTTTGATCTGAAGAATGTGAACCCGACAGCCAAGGTAAGTGTGAAACTTGTATCTGCAAGCGGGGTTGGAACCATTGCGGCAGGTGTCGCAAAGGCAGGCGCTGATATAATTACGATCAGCGGAACCGAGGGAGGGACGGGTGCCAGTCCCTCCAGCTCTATTAAACATGCCGGATTGCCGATGGAGATCGGGCTTGCAGATACACAGCAAACCCTTGTGATGAATAATCTTCGCAAGAAAGTCATGCTGCAGACAGATGGCCAGATGAAGATAGGTTATGACGTGGTCATGGCGGCATTGCTGGGTGCTGAAGAATATGGATTTGCCACCGGTGCACTGATCACCCTCGGATGCATCATGATGCGGAAGTGTCATTTAAATACCTGTCCGGTTGGGGTTGCCACCCAGGATAAGACTTTAAGAGAAAGGTTTTCGGGTAAATCGGAATACCTTATAAACTACTTTTCCTTTATTGCTAATGAGATCAGGGAGATCCTGGCTGAGATGGGATTTACGAAATTGGATGATATTATTGGAAGAACCGATTTGATCATTGTCAATAAGAAAATTGATCATTGGAAAGCCTCAAAAGTAGATGTCGGTTCGATCCTGTATTATCCGGAGGAGAATAAAAAGTTTGAAAGAAAATTTACAACTCCTCAATTACCAAAGCTGGAGGGAGTTTTAGACAAAGAATTAATTGAAATTTGCCAACCGGCTTTGCTGGAAAAGAAAAAGGTGAAATTAGAAAAGGAAATAAGGAATACCGACCGGGCTGTAGGAACCATGTTGTCGGGAAGAATTACCGGGAAATATGGATTGGACGGTTTGCCTGAAAATACTATCAATCTGACATTCAGGGGATCAGCCGGACAAAGTTTTGGAGCATTCCTGGTCAAGGGAATTACCATGAGGCTGGAAGGGGATGCAAATGATTATCTTGGAAAAGGGTTGTCGGGAGGAAGGATTGCAGTGACACCCCCTGAAGGATCTGTCTTTGAACCTGATAAAAATATCATCGTTGGGAATACACTTTTATACGGTGCAACCAGTGGTGAAGTTTATATTCAGGGGATGAGCGGTGAACGGTTTTGTGTCAGGAACAGCGGGGCTATTGCAGTGGTTGAGGGAGCAGGTGACCATTGCTGTGAATACATGACGGGTGGAAGAACAGTCGTGCTGGGCCCTATCGGCCGGAATTTTGCAGCAGGCATGAGTGGAGGAATTGCTTATGTTTTAAATGAACTGCGCAATTTTGACTACTACTGTAACATGGGTATGGTTGAACTTTCGCTGGTAGAAGATCTGGCTGACATTCGAGAACTTAACGGTTTGATTACCAGTCATCTCAAATATACAGGAAGTGCAAAGGCCAAGAAAATTCTGGATAACTGGGAAGAATACCTTCCTCAGTTTATCAAGGTGATACCATATGAGTACAAGGTAGTTATGGAGGAGGAAAAATTGAAAGAACTGAAAAAGAAGATTGAGCAGGTTGAAACGGATGTGGAGAATATACAGTGAAAGGCAATCAATAGCCGTTGACTGCAGTCAACGGATTACGGATATGGGATAATAACGGGCTTTTGCCCAAAACAAGATTAAGATAAATATTTGCAACGATGGGAGACCCAAGAGGTTTTATGAAAGTGCCGAGGAAAGAAGCTGGCAACAGGCCGGTTACCGACAGGATCCTTGATTTTGGCGAGGTAGAGCAAACTTTAAATACTGAAGACCGGAAATTACAGGCATCCAGGTGTATGGACTGTGGAATCCCTTTCTGTCATTGGGCCTGTCCGGTGATCAATATCATTCCCGAATGGCAGGACCATTTGCATAAGGGGAATTGGGAAAGGGCAATTGAACTGTTGCATGCCACCAATAATTTCCCGGAGTTTACCGGAAGGATTTGTCCTGCACCCTGTGAGGATGCATGTGTGCTGACGCTTCATGAGGCCCCGGTTACAATACGGGAAAATGAAGCTGCCATTACCGAGAGAGCCTTCATGGAAGGGTATATTCAACCACAACCCCCGAACCAGAGAACCGGGAAAAGAGTGGCTGTCATTGGCTCCGGCCCGGCCGGAATGGCGTGTGGAGATCTATTGAATAAATGGGGGCATGAAGTTGTGATTTATGAAAAAGAAGATGCCCCGGGAGGATTGATAAGATATGGTATCCCTGATTTTAAATTAAATAAAAGCCTTATCGAT
>CAYZEZ010000407.1:0-3136 GCA_964477295.1 uncultured Bacteroides sp.
AGCAATGCATGCCTGCTTTCAACTGTGCAATTATTGCCAGTCTGACCTACAGTACAATAGTAACGACCAGCATGTCCGGTATTCAGGTTATTAATCGGAAGGGTTGAATTAGAGCTGAGTGTGGATCCACCTTCCTTTCGCCAGTTATATGTTACACTTCCGGAAGATGAACTGCCGGAAATACTAAAAGTAACATTATCGCTTACGCAGGCCTCCTTATCCTGAGGATAAGAGGTATTATTAATCGAAGGAATCGTTTTAAAGACATAATCCACTTCATCGGTTCCTGATTCACCACAACCATTGGTCAGCCGGCATCGTATTCTGCTGGTTGAAACAGAGGGCAGATAGGTTTTACCTGTTTCTCCTGGAATTTCGAAATAACCGATAACAAGAAATTCTCCGTTCCATCTCGATTCCCATTTTTCCCATTGGTATTGAACAGGATCTGCAGTTGGATTGCTGTTTGTTTCTAAAGGTGTAAAGGTTTCATTCATGCATACTGAAGTAGTGACAGGCTGAAGAGTAATTCCGGGTGCTGATGCATGGATATAAGCATTGACATGGTTAGTCCCAACATTTGTACTTAGGTCATATAGGTTGCACCAAATATCTTTATATATCCCGGATTGGTAAACATTTACATTATAAAGAGTAAGTGTAGAGGTAGTTGAACCGGATGCAATGCCTGGATTATCATTAATTGGATTTGCACCGACGTACCACCGATAAAATTTGGTTTTTCCAGGGAACGTAGCCGTAACACTGAAAACTGCGTCACCTTCATGACAAACCCAGGTATTTTGAGGTTGCTGTGTTATGATGATGTTATTAATAAGGGGGGGTATAGGTCCAGGTGGCGGTTTTATTTGTGCAACTGCAACAGATGAAATGAAAATCATTATAAAGGCAAGAAGAAATTGATTTTGAATACATCTTAATGGCTGAAGGCGAAATATTGATGGTTTCATTTATTATATTAAATTAAACAAAATCATTTTGTTATAAAGTTGTTGTTAGATAAGATAAAATTATCTAACTGGTTATCAATCCAATAAGATACAAACTAATTCTTATATTGGCAAGCTTTCAGGCGAAAATTTATTGATATTTTATTGACTGCGACGGGGAGGGTAGTATTAACTTTTAAGGGTTCAGACCTGGTTGTATTTAATGTCATATTCAGTTGGCTGAGAAGCTGTGTAAAAACGGCAATATGTTCGAAATATAGTTATCCTGAAGCACAGAACACGCGAGCGGGATTCATAATTAATTGACATCATATTATCCCCGCGAAGCGGGGATCCATGCCTGTAAGAAAACTCGATTTTACATCATTCTGAATTTATTTCAGAATCTATAACCACCAGAAAATGAGATTTATAAATAAATTCAGAATGACGAGGTTTTTCAGAAAACGGGAGTTTTCTTGCAAACATAAGGGCTAATTATGGATTCCCGCCTCTGCAGGAATGATTTTTGGTTGCATGCAACTAAGTTTTTACACAGCCTCTAAATCTAACGTTAATAGATACTATAATTAATCCGGGGAATTATCGTTATCTTAATGTTTTATCTATTTTTGCCGCGATTATTCGGAATGCGCAGATTTATTCCATACCTGGTTGTAGTTGCCCTCATTGCCGGTTTCCTGGCATGTGAACGCCTTGAATTGTACAGGAATCCGGATGCCAGTATCAGGTTCTCTGCCGATACGGTATTTTTCGATACCATATTCACCACATTCGGATCTACTACCAAACAGGTGAGGGTGCGTAATCCTTACGACCAGCCTGTTGAAATTTCATACATCCGGCTGGCGGGTGGCGATAACTCTGTTTTTCGTTTGAATATTGATGGCTACCAGAGCAACGCCGTAAATAACATCGAAATCCCTCCCAAAGATTCTATCTACATTTTTGTTGAGGTGACCATCGATCCGAATAATGCTGATTCAATCTTGCTTATCAAGGACTCGATAGTTTTCAGTACCAACGGGAACATTCAGGATGTTAACCTGATGGCATGGGGACAGGATGTCCATCTGATTGACGGAGAGGAATTACCCACACAAACATGGATCAATGATAAACCTTATCTCATCATTCATTCTATGATGGTGGACACCAGTGAGACCCTCACGATTGAAGAAGGAGTAAGGTTGCATTTCCATAAGAATTCCAGGTTGTTTGTGGCCGGTACCATCATCGTAAACGGAACCCTCGAAAACCCGGTGATCTTTGAAGGTGACCGGCTCGAGCAACTGTATAAAGATATCCCGGGCCAATGGGACGGTATATGGCTTCTGCCCGGAAGCCGTGATAACCGGTTCAATTATGCCATTATTAAAAACGCGGTGATTGGAATTGAGTCAGATACGCTTGGTAATTTGCTTAATCCAAACTTAAAACTCTCCAATACTATTATTAAAAATATGTCGGCAGTTGGTATCCTGGGACTTGGTACAACCATCCATGCAAATAATTGCGAGATCAGTGAGTGCGGACAGTTTGCGATCGCATTACTGATTGGAGGAAGATATGAGTTCTACCATTGTACCGTTGCAAACTACTGGGGACTATTCACTACCCGGAGCACTCCGGCAGTAGTTTTGAATAACTACTATGAAGATATAAATGGAAATATCCAGGTCAGGCCCATTGAAAAAGCCATCTTTGGCAATTGCATTATTTATGGCAACCGTGAAAGCGAATTTGAAATAGACCAGTATCCCGGCTCTGAACTTAATTTTAAACTTTCCCATTGCATTTCAAAAATAGATGTTAAAGAATTCGATCTCGAAGACGAGGATAGATTTGTGAATTACTACAATTATAAAGATCCCAAATTCATCTCTGTCCGGGATAATAATTACCAGCTCGATACTCTTTCTCCTGCCAAGGATAAAGGATCACTGAATTTTGCCTTTCCATTCCCGGTTGATCTGAACGGAGAAAACAGGCTTTCAGATGACGGACCCGACATCGGGGCGTACGAGCGGATCGAAGTGGATACCCTCGCTCAATAAAAAGTACCTCTTTTGGTACCGATATTCCATCATTTTCCGGATAAACAGAAAGTTGCGAGTTGCGAGGTATATAACTTCATCGTATGATCTTAATCCGGAAAATATTGG
>CAYZEZ010000408.1:0-3120 GCA_964477295.1 uncultured Bacteroides sp.
AACATGGAGTCATTTTCAATATGAACCTTATAATTGAGCATAGACGGAATGGTCCGCGGGGCATCCCCCAGTATGTCATGTTTAATAATAACGAATGCAACACCTGAAGGACCAAGGTTTTTCTGGGCTCCACCATAGATGATTCCATATTTCGAAACATCCACGCGACGAGAAAAAATATCCGACGACATATCTGCAACCAGCGTGACCGGGGAATCGGGGTCCGACTTGAATTCAGTTCCATATATGGTATTGTTTGTGGTAATATGGAAATAGTCAGCATCGGCAGGAACAGTATAATCTTTTGGAATATAACTGAAGTTTTTGTCTTTGGAAGAGGCCACTTCAATGGCTTCGCCAAATAATTTTGCCTCCTTCAGGGCTTTTGATGCCCACGATCCGGTAATTAGATAAGCCGCTTTTTTTCTCGCCAGGTTATAAGGAACCATACAAAACTGCAAGCTGGCACCTCCTCCCAAGAACAAAACGGAATAACCTTCCGGAACATCAAGCAATTTTATTATCAATTCTTTGGCCTGATTGATCACATTATCAAATGCGGCACTTCTGTGTGAAATTGACATCAACGATAATCCGGAACCATCCAGGTCAAGAATAGCCTTGGCCGTTTGTTCAGTAGTAAACTCAGGCAATGCAGAAGGGCCAGCATAGAAATTGTGTTTTTTCATAATTGATTGATTTAGAGTATTTCAGAGTAATAACTTGTACTTCTGTTTAATGATACAAATTTGATAAATTTCTACCAGTTATTACAGACAGATCTGAATATTTTATTACTACTTTTTTACAGCTTGTAGTGAAAGGCCGTCAGGTAGTCTTTTTCAAGGACCGGGATCAGTTTTGTAAGGTCGTATGTATGACAATAGCCAAGGATATCGTCCAGGTTGTTCTTTCTTAATCTGTGTCGCTGAGCCGCCTTTTCTATGTAGTGAAGCAGGTCGCCGCTTGCCAGGTTATAAAGATCTACAGAAGCATGCACTGAATCACAAATGGTTTCAAAGCTGCCACTTTCTAAAAGGTATTCTGATACCGCTCCGGCAAAAAGGGAATCCTCCAGGTTGAACTTGTTTTTCCATGCAGCACAGAGTACGATAACATCCCTGTTTTCTTTGATCAGCCAATCACACAAAGCGGTAAAATTAAGATATGCGCCAATCGCCACGCAATAACATTCACTGGCTTCATGGATTGCCTGTGTTCCGTTGGTTGTACTGTAAACGATCACCTTCCCCTTAATCCTTTCAGCTGTAAAATTATAAGGAGAATTCCCAAAGTCAGCAAAATCACGGACTATTCCATCTCTCTCGGCGGCCACCATATAACCCTTGTTCTTCATTTTTTCCGCTTCGTGTAATGTTCCAACCGGAATTATCTTATCTACTCCATTCATGAATGCAGTAACAATAGCTGAAGTGGCACGAAGAATATCTACAATAACAACTATTGCTTCCCTGTTTTTAAAATTGGGAAAGAGTACCGGGGAAAAGCAAACCTCTACATTATTTTTGTTCGCAGGCATTCATTTAAATTAATTATATGCAAACCATCTGGTTCCTGGTTTACCGACGCACTACTTACGGTTTATATATAGGGAAAGACACTACCTTTGCTTTCAGTCTCTTGTTCCTGATCTGGATATAGATCTCATTATCGGGATGGGCCATTTCAGGCGGAATATAACCCATACCAATGCCCTTATTCATCATGGGCGACATGGTTCCGGATGTCACCTCACCAATAACTGTACCTGATCCGTCAAGAATTTCATAATGTTGCCTGGGAATTCCTTTTTCCATCATTTCAAATCCAACCAGCCTCCTTTGAATCCCGTCATTCTTTTGTTTCCACAGGATTTCCCTGTCGATAAATTGATTATTATCAGTGAATTTGGTAATCCAGTCAAGTCCTGCTTCAATGGAGGAGGTAGTATCATCAATATCATTACCATACAGACAATATCCCATTTCCAGCCGGAGGGTATCTCGTGCAGCCAGACCAGCTGGCTTGATGCCGTATTCCTGACCGCATTCCATCACGCTGTTCCATATCTTTTCAGCATACTTATTCACAAAGTATAATTCAAAACCGCCTGCTCCGGTATATCCGGTAGCACTAATGATCACATCAGGAACGCCAGAGAATTCACCAATAACATAATTGTAATAATTGACCTCCTTCAGCTCAACATGAGTTAATTTTTGCATAGTTTCAATGGCATGGGGTCCCTGAATAGCCAACTGAGAAACTTCATCGGATGCATTTTCAAGTACGGCTCCTTCCTTATTCTGTTCAGTCAGCCAGTCCCAGTCTTTTTCTATGTTTGCTGCATTAACCACGAGAAGGTATTTCGAGTCTCCCATGTGATAAATCAGCAGGTCATCCACTATTCCTCCATTTCCGTTTGGGAAACAGGAATATTGAATTTTCCCTTCAACTAATTTTTGAATGTCATTGCTTGTTACTCTCTGAAGAAATTCACCGGCAGTTGCTCCTGTTACCCAGAATTCTCCCATATGGGATACATCAAAAATTCCAACTGCATTTCTCACATTAGTATGTTCATCCCTGATCCCGGAATATTCCAGGGGCATCTGAAATCCGGCAAATGGAACCATTTTGGCACCCAGGTAGCGGTGTATACTGAATAATGCAGTTTCTTTCATAACATAGGATTAAGTGGAAAGCAACAGGAAAGCACAAAAGTAATAAAAGAAAGTGCAATTATTTGCTGAGAATCTTAAATTCAACACGCCTGTTTTGTGCCCGGCCTTCAGCAGTATCGTTTGATGCAATCGGCTTATTGAAGGCATATCCCATGGCATCCAGTCGCGAAGCATCTATTCCTCTCTCGACCAACCAATCCACTACCGATTCTGCCCTTGATTGTGACAGTTTGGTATTTACTTTTAGAGAGCCTGTATTATCAGTATGACCCGAGATTTCCATCCTGATTGTAGGATTGCTTTGCATGAATTTCAAAACCTGTTCCAGCTGGGTAAAGGATTCTTCTTTGAGGGTGGCTTTAGCCGTTTCGAAGAATATATTTTTCAGGACCACAGTGGCTCCTACTTCAACCGGCTCCAGACCGAAATTACGAAT
>CAYZEZ010000409.1:0-3076 GCA_964477295.1 uncultured Bacteroides sp.
AAGAACAATGTATTATGGCAAATGTAAAAAAGATTAAAGGAACAATCGGCATTTTAACCGGAGGGGGAGATGTTCCGGGATTAAATCCCGCCATCAGGGCTATCACCATTCGTGCCTTAAGGGAAGACTACCGGGTAATCGGGCTGCGCCGTGGCTGGGCAGGAATATTGGAACTTATCCGTGATAAAGATGCGGATAATACCGACAAGTATTTCGAACTAACTGAGGAAATTGTGAATAAATCCGGCAGGACCGGGGGAACATTCCTGCACACCTCCAGAACACGGCCAAGTCATGTTCCACAATCAGCAGTGCCATCTCACCTGAAGGATAAATACAATAAAGAGGTCAATGACCTGACGCCTGAGATAATTAAAAACCTGGAATTCCTGGGTATAGATTATTTGGTTCCCATAGGCGGTGACGATACGCTGAGTTATGGAGTACGATTATACCAGGAGGGTTTTAAAGTGATCGCCATGCCAAAGACCATGGACAATGATGTGCCTGGAACAGATTATTGTATCGGATTCAGCACCTGCGTAACCCGGACCATTCACCTGGGTAATGTTATCAGGACTTCAGCAGGTTCTCATGAGCGGATCCTTGTACTGGAGGTATTTGGAAGGTATGCCGGTTTTACAGCCATGCTTCCTACTATGGCGGGCGTTGCCAATCGTTGTGTCATCCCTGAACATAAATTTAATATTGAAAAGCTCACTCAGCTATTGGTTGAGGACAGGAACCGGAACCCAAGTAAATATTCGATTGTCCTGGTTTCTGAAGGCGCCATGATGGACGAGCAAAGCGAAATGGTTTTCGAAAATGGAGAAAAAGATATGTTTGGTCATGCCAAACTGGGCGGGATCGGAGATATTGTTTCATCAAAAATTAAAGGCCTGTCTGCCAAATACAACCATGGCCAGCGAATCAACACCATTAACCAGCGACTCGGTTACATGGTAAGAGGCGGTGATCCTGATGCGATAGACTCCATCGTGCCTATGGCATATGGTAACCTGGCGCTTGACCTGATCCTGAAAGGGATTCACGGGCGCCTGGTGGTTTTACGTAATGGCAGGTATGACAATGCACCGCTGGATGTGGTAACCAGTTCAAAGAAACTGGTCGATGTGCATAAACATTATAATGTCGATAGGTTAAGACCGCAGTATAAAAGCTTTGAGTTTCAACCGCTCTTTATTATGACCGGCAGCGGTTAGAAGAAATAAAGGGGGTGTCACGGACACCCCCTTATAATCACCTGGCGATATATATCCAGGCGTTTTCTGTAATACTTTCTCTGACCAGGTTCAAACCTGTAAGCGCTTCTTTCCATGAAGCATAAGATTCAGCCGCTACAAAATTCCACGAACCAACTTTAACTATCTGGGATTCATAACCCATGCCGTTGATCTTGGCAGAATACTTTTCTGCGTATGCGGGTGTCTGGAAACAGCCTGCTACGAGGTAATAAGTCCCTTTGGCAATGTTACCATATTTACCACCCCTTGAGGATAGCTCGTTCTCGTAATACTTCACAATAGAATCCATTCTGGCCTGCGATTCCTGTTGTATCATTCTCAGCTCCTCTGAATGCTTTTTCTGGGTTAATTCAAGTTCGTTTTCCAGGGTATTAACGTAAGTGAGCAGGGTATCGGCTTCTTTTTTCAGGATTTTTTCATTAATGAATTTGCATCCCGGCATTAGCAGCGCGGCAGCAAGGAGTAACACGATGAATGGTCTCATTTTATTCAGATTTATTAGATGAATAGGATATTCCGATGCAAATGTAACAAATTGTGCGTTAAATCCCTAATCTTCAATTTATAATGGATGAAAAACCGTGAACCGTGAATCGTGAAATGGTTCCTGTTCGCGAGGAGGTTGTGATTGTGGGCTTGTACATGCCGGATAATCATTATTCTGAGATCTGAGCTTTACGAATCACCAGCATATCCTATTCAGGAAAATAAGTTATTTTTGTTAAAAGATATAAATATAACATATCAATCATGGCAAATACAAAAGTGAGTTACCTTGGGTTAGAATTAAAAAATCCGGTCATTGTCGGGAGCTCAGGATTAACGGATCAGCTGGGTTCAATTATGAACCTTGAAAAAGCAGGAGCAGGAGCTGTGGTATTGAAATCCTTGTTCGAAGAAGAGATTATTATTGAAAAGGAATCGAAGCTGAGCCAGATGAATACAAGTGGCTTCATATATCCCGAAACAATCGATTTTTATGAACATAATGATGGCCCGAAGGAAAAATCGGCGGAATACCTTGAACTTATCCGGAACCTTAAGAAAAAAGTCAGTATCCCGGTAATCGCCAGCATTAACTGTATCACTGCAAGCCAGTGGACCTTTTTCCCGAGAGAACTCGAGATGGCCGGTGCCGATGCCCTCGAGCTGAACCTGTTTATTTTGCCCTCAGATCTGAACCGGACGGCAGAGGATAATGAAAAAATCTATTTTGAGATCATCGACCAGGTTAAAAAGCAGATCAGTATTCCTTTATCGGTCAAGATAAGCTATTATTTCAGTAACCTCGCCACCATGATTGGCAAATTGTCTGAGTCGGGTGTATCAGGAATAGTGCTGTTTAACCGGTTCTATAGCCCTGATTTTGATATCGATACATTTGATATTACCTCAGGAAATGTGCTCAGCTCTCCCGGTGATCTTGCCCTGTCGCTACGCTGGATCGCGATCATGTCAGACCGCGTGAAGTGCGACCTTGCAGCATCAACAGGTGTTCATAACGGACAGGCCCTCATTAAACAGCTGCTTGCAGGGGCCAGTGCGGTACAGGTAGTTACTGCCATCTATAAATACGGTCCCGAATACATCACGAAAATGCTTGATGAACTGAACACCTGGATGAATAAACACAAATTCAAATCAATGGATCAGTTTGTCGGTAAGATGAGCCAGTCGGCCAGCAGTAACCCGGCATCCTATGAACGAGTCCAGTTTATGAAGTATTTCAGGGGATTTGAATATAAAGGAAGCTAATCCATTAACCATTCAATGATAACACCTGAATTCAAACAGGCTATTCAGGATTATTC
>CAYZEZ010000410.1:0-3060 GCA_964477295.1 uncultured Bacteroides sp.
CCTGTAACCTGTAACCTGTAACCTGTAACCTGTAACCTGTAACCTGCAATATATTTAAAAACATGAAACAACGAATTCGCATAAATTCTGCTATCATTGCATTTTCCTTATTCTTACTTATCTTCCCATCCTGTAAAACAAAAAAACCGGGTGAGCAACCACAGGATGTGAAACCGGGTATGACAGAGGTGGTAAACCAGGATTGGGTGAAAAACGCTACTCTATATGAAGTGAATATCAGGCAGTATACCCCTGAAGGGACTTTTAATGCTTTTGCTGAACATTTACCCAGGCTGAAAGAACTGGGTGTTGACATTTTATGGTTGATGCCGATTAATCCAATCGGAATGAAGAACAGGAAAGGGGAGCTGGGAAGCTACTATTCGATAAAAGATTATCAGGCCACCAATCCTGAATTTGGGAGCCTGGATGATTTTAAATCCCTGGTTAACCATGTGCATGAAATGGGAATGCATATAATCATCGACTGGGTACCGAACCATTCTTCATGGGATAACCCGCTTATTAATGAACATCCGGAGTGGTATAAGAAGGATGAGGACGGTAACATGTTTTCACCGTTTGACTGGACAGATGTGGTACAATTTGACTACGACCAGCCGGGCCTCAGAGAATACATGGTAAATACTCTGAAGTGGTGGATCACCGAAACTGATCTGGATGGATTCCGGTTTGATGTAGCACATAAGGTGCCGCTTGATTTCTGGGAAGAACTCAGGCCTGAACTCATGGAAGTGAAACCTGTTTTCTTACTGGCTGAATCTGATCAGGCGGAATTACACAAGAAAGCATTTGATGCCACCTACGGATGGACATTCCACCACCTTATGAATGATATCGCTTCCGGTAAAAAAACAGCCAATGCAATTTCCTATTACTTCGGGAAGGTTGATTCTTTGTATCCGCAAGGGTCAATTATCATGCAATTCACTTCAAATCATGATGAAAACTCATGGAATGGAACGGTTTGGGAGCGACTGGGAGGTGGTGTGAAAACGTTTGCTGTACTTACTTTTACGGTCCCGGGCATGCCTTTGATCTACAATGGACAGGAAGCGGGCCTCGATAAGCGGCTCGAATTTTTTGTTAAGGATGAAATTGAATGGAAAGATCATGAGCTATTTGCATTTTACCAGACCCTTATTAATCTTAAAAAAAGAAATCCGGCCCTTTGGAATGGCATTTATGGCGGCACCCTTACCCGTATTACCAGCTCTGATAATAAATCTGTGTATGCTTTCATTAGAGAAAAAGAGAAGGACAGGGTATTTATAATATTGAACCTGACCGGTGAACCCGTCGAGGTAACATTAAAGGGCAAAAAGTACCTGGGAGAATATTCAGATGTATTTAAAGATCAGATGGTAACATTTGATGAGAATACCAAACTATCCCTTGAGCCCTGGCAGTACCATGTGTATGAACAGTTTATTAATTAACTGTTACAGGGACCTGTATTTACATCCCTTTAAACTGAGCATTTTTAAATTAACCGGTAAACAGATACTTTTCAAAACAGAATAGAGGAATTTTGAAAACAGGTTTCTTCATAAAGAAACAGAACAACTGATCATCGGTCCTTATTTTATTGATAAAGATGGAAATGTGAGATCTGTTCCCTATGCTGAAATGCCCGGCAGGCATACCGCAACTACCCGGCATCTGACCGATCCTGAAAACATGGTCTATTTCCAGGATAAAGAAGGCAAAATGCTGATGGATATGCACGGAATGTTTTACGATTTTCCGATAACATTCTCAGCTGAAAATATCTCAGGATTGAAACCCATCTCGAGTCACCTGAGGTATATCCCGGACTTTTGTGAGTGGAACGGACAACTGGTCCTGGCTACGGATGAGACATCTGTAATGCAGAATAAATTTGCAGGCCGGGCGCAATCTAATCTCTGGTTTGGCATGTGGGAGGACCTGAAATCGTGGGGATCTGCAACCGGCTGAGGAGGAGTCTGGATGAATGATATGGTAAAAGCCGGAATGCCATCTGATCCATACCTTATGACCGGGTTTGATAAAAAAACCTTAATGCTGGAGGCAGACAGTGATGTTGAAATCAGTGCCGAGGTTGATTTTGACCGTCACGGATGGTATCAGTATAAAACATTCCGGTTAAAAGCACATGAAAAGTTTGATTTCACCTTCCCGGAGGGATTCAGTGCACACTGGATCAGGTTTAAACCGGACAAAGATTGTGTTGCTACAGCATGGCTTGTATATGAATAATTATTCAATTAAATTGTATTAATGGTGAAAAGAAAAATTGTCTTCGTTTTTATTTTTTTCCTGGGACTATTTTCCTCATGCTCTGAGACAGACCAGTTGTCGAAACCCAATATCCTGTTTATCCTGGTGGATGACCTGGGATGTCACGATCTGAGCTGCATGGGAAGCGAGTATTACGAAACACCCAATGTTGATCGCATTGCCAGTGAAAGTATGGTTTTTACCAATGGTTATGCTACTTGCCAGGTATGCAGCCCTTCCAGGGCAAGCATCCTATCGGGAAAGTTTCCGGCCAGGCATGGGATCACCGATTGGATTGGTGCAAAGACCGGGGAGGAATGGCGCCAGGCAAACCGTTTCAATAAACTTCTGCCACCCGAATATCTCCACAACTTACCTCACGAATATGTGGTTTTGCCAGAAGCTTTGAAAGAGGCCGGGTATAAAACTTTCTTTGCCGGGAAATGGCACCTGGGAAGTGAAGGGTCATGGCCTGAAGATCATGGATTTGATATCAATAAAGGTGGATATGAAGCAGGGAGCCCACAGGGTGGGTATTTTTCACCATGGTCTAATCCTAACCTCGAAAATTTAGTAAATGGTGAAAATTTATCCATGCGCCTGGCTAAAGAGACGGCCCGTTTCATAAAGGATAATAAGGACACTGCTTTTTTTGCTTACCTGGCATTTTATGCAGTTCATTCTCCCATTGAAACCACTCAGGAAAAGTGGGCCAAATACCGCCGGAAGGCTGAGGATATGGGAATTGCCGAAACAGGTTTTGAAATGGGACATTTC
>CAYZEZ010000411.1:0-3014 GCA_964477295.1 uncultured Bacteroides sp.
AACATCCTGAATGCAGCCACCTGGTCAAATGAATAGGATTGGAGCCCTTTCTTCATCAGGATGAATGAACTGCCCCAAACCAGTGAGAGGAACAGCATTGCAGCCCATTGCCAGTGCCGTTTTGAAAGATCAATCTTCTGCATGAATGGAAATGAAAAGCCAAATATAGCGATTAATCTGAAGTCAACTGTTGGTAATCTGCCACATGTTCCCTTCAACATATGGCATGAAATTTCTATCTTAGCAGATCAATTTTCACGTTATTATCCGTGCTTGAATTTGATTCTTTACTTTTCTTCAAAGGGCTTATTGTAGGCTTGCTGGTTTCTGTTCCACTCGGGCCTATAGGGGTGCTCTGTATTCAGCGGACCCTGAACAAGGGAAGAAGGTCGGGATTTATATCGGGACTCGGAGCATCCTCTGCCGACACTGTCTTCGCACTTATTGCCAGTCTCGGCCTCACCATTGTCATCAATTTTGTCAGGGAACAGCAACACTATTTTCAGATTGCCGGGGGATTGATTGTGTTATACATCGGCTTAAAGATTTTTTACACCAACCCGGTCAAGCAGTTGAAACTGCAGCGGATGAACAAGACCATGCTGTCGCAGGATTTTGTGTCGGTTTTCCTTCTGACCATATCTAATCCACTGGCTATTTTGTTATTTATCGGTATTATGGCGGCCTTTAAAATGGCCAATGAATCATTGAATATTATTGAGATATTCATGTTCCTGGCCGGGGTTTTTACCGGCTCAGCCGCATGGTGGTTTCTGCTTTCCTTTTTGGCCAACCGGTTCAGGAAACATATCCGGCTGCGCAGTATATGGTGGATGAACAAAATTACCGGTACTGCCGTTTTTATTCTGGGTATAGTCGTTTTGATCAGCAGCTGGGTGCTCAAAAATCCATTCATCTGATTCAGTTGCGCGTCCATTATTTTTGGATTATCTTTGCAAAATATTTACAATTCATTTAACTGGATGAAGTTAATTGAAACCGATGATTTGCTTCAGGCTGCTAAATTGCACGGATTTGCAGGGGAGAGCGCAGCGAGGTTTTTAATGCTCGTATCCCGGTTTAACCGGTTTAATAAGTTATATTCTGAAAACAGGCATCTTAAGGGTATTGAGTTCATTGATGCTGTCATTGAACAGCTTGGAATAAACTATGAATTGACAGGAGGTGAACTTGAGCGTATTCCTGAACAAGGGCCATTCATTACCATTTCCAACCATCCTTTCGGAGGCATCGACGGGCTGCTGCTGATTAAACTTATCCAGCAGAAGAGGCCTGATTATAAAGTAATCCCAAATTTCCTGCTGCATAAGATAGAACCGGTTAAGGATCATGTTTTCTCGGATAATCCCTTTAAGAGCCATACCAAACCCACACCTGAAATATCTACCTATAAGGATATCCTGACTCACCTTATGGAGGGAAAGCCGGTAGGAATATTTCCGGCCAGCGAGGTGTCGGTCTATAATTACTATGCAAACGGCATCATCGACCGGGAATGGATGTTCTCTGCGATCAGGCTGATCAAAAACAGTAATATACCTGTCGTTCCGATCTATTTTGACGGGACCAACAGCAAGTTTTTTCATTTCCTGGGAAGAATGGCCCCGCGGCTCCAGACGGTCAAGCTCCCTACCGAGCTGTTCAAAATGAAGAAAAGGCCGATCAGGATAAGGATAGGGAATCCCATCCCGGTAAAAGAGCAGGTTGAGTTCAAGGATGTATCACGGTATGGCAGGTATTTAAGAACCAAAACGTATGCCCTCGGCACGGCGCTGGAGGTGAAAAAGTTCTTTAAGATGGGAGGAAGGCGCCTGAAACGCGAGCGCAAGATCATCGATCCGGTCCCGATTGAAAAGATTGAAGCTGAAGTTTCAGCCGTGATTAATAAATATTCCCTTTTCAGGAACCAGAATTATGTCGTGATCTGTGTACCCTCTGTGAAAATTCCCAATATCATGAATGAGATTGGCAGGCTTCGTGAGATCACATTTCGTGCGGTGGGTGAGGGTACCAACCAGCAGATGGATATCGATGAATACGACCTCTATTACCATCAGTTATTTATCTGGGATGAGGAAACCAGGATGATTGTTGGTGCATACCGTATCGGGAAGGGAAAGGAGATATTGCAGCGGTATGGCATCCGGGGATTTTATATCCAGAGCCTTTTCAGGATGAACCGGAAATTCATCCCGGTCATTTCCCAGGCCCTGGAACTGGGCAGGTCATTTATCATACCCGAATACCAGAAGAAACCCTTGCCGTTGTTCCTTTTATGGAAAGGGATCCTTTTTTTCCTTTTGAAAAATCCTGAATACCGGTACCTGATTGGTCCCGTAAGTATAAGTAACCGTTTTTCTAATTTCTCTAAAGCGCTAATAATCAAGTTTATAAAGGATAATTATTACGATGAGAAATTAGCCAGGTATATAAAGCCCAGGAAGCGGTTCCGCGTTCCTCTGCAATACCCCGATACCGATATCCTGTTTGAATACAACAAGGATATTAACCAGCTCGACAGGATCATTAAGGATATTGAAACCACTGAAAACCATATGCCGGTGCTGTTGAAAAAATACCTGAAACAGAATGGTAAGATCATCGAATTCAATATCGATCCGAAGTTTAATAATGCGCTCGACGGGCTGATGGTCCTCGACCTGTTCGATGTTCCGACGGAAACCATATCTGCCCTCTCTAAAGAGGTCAACGACGAATCCATCCTCGAGCGGTTCCAGTTGAACCAATCGGTCACGCTGCCCTGATTGCTGCCGTCATGCTGAACTCGTTTCGTCATCCTGAACTCTCTTAAGGATCTTATTATCAATTTGTTTCAGGAATCTCCCGACATATCCTCTCCTGCCTTATGATAAAATTATTTATCACTATCTTTATTCCATTAAATCATTCCTGCCATGAAAAAATATTCAATTCTTTTTGTTGCCCTGTTTCTTCTGGTTTTGCTTGGTTGCAATACCAGGAAAGCCCCGCAG
>CAYZEZ010000412.1:0-2492 GCA_964477295.1 uncultured Bacteroides sp.
TGATGAACTATTTGCACACAAATCCTTCGTAATTAAACATGACGGAATTGTATACCATTTTTATTGCGCTGTAAACAATAAACAACAGCGTGGGATTGCATTGGCTACTTCAGCAGATATAGGAGAAAGTGAGATCCATTTTAATCAACATGATTAATGCCCTTGAAAGGATAGTCTACAGGATTCCAGTCGCGATTCTGGTTTTGCTGGTTATTTTATCGGGTTGTTCAGTATCAGATGATAATAAACCTGATCCTGCAAAGGTGTTTTTGTCTCCTCCCGGGTCATCCAAACCATGGGTATTCTGGTACTGGATGCATGCCAGTGTATCGCGGGAAGGAATTACTGCCGAC
Organism: uncultured Bacteroides sp.; assembly: GCA_964477295.1. GTDB lineage: Bacteria > Bacteroidota > Bacteroidia > Bacteroidales > SM23-62 > CAYZEZ01. The sequence goes on from CAYZEZ010000412.1 coordinate 354, forward strand.
CTGGAAGCTATGCAGAAGGCCGGTATAGGGGGAGCATACCTGATGAGCATTAAGGGCACTACCGATCCTCCCTTATGGGATCCTCCTGTTGAACAGCTCACCCCGGAATGGTGGGAAATGGTACTGTTTGCAATCCATGAGGCCGATCGCCTGGGCCTGAAAATAGCCATGCATTTAAGCGATGGATTTGCCCTGGCAGGGGGCCCATGGATAACACCCGGATTATCCATGCAAAAAATTGTCTGGTCAGAAGTGTATGTCCCGGGAAACAGGCAGTTTGATGACCTGCTCCCGCAACCGGAAACCCTGGAAAATTATTACCGCGATATTGCAGTGTTTGCCTTCCCAATGCCGGAGAATGCAGATCTTTCCACTCAAAATACAATGGTGAAGGTCACCACAAATATACCGGGCGCAGATGTTGGTTACCTGATATTACCGGGAAACGATAAGGTGTTCAGAAGCGTGGATCCCTGCTGGATCCAGTTTGAATTTGACAATCCCTTTGAATGCCGGTCGGTCATCATTAGAACCCAGGGGAACAACTACCAGTCACATCGTCTGATGCTCAAGGTAAGTGAGGACGGCAATAATTTCCGGGAAGTCTGTCGCTTTGAACCCCCAAGGCATGGATGGCAGGATGGAGACGCCAATGTTACCCATGTGATCACGCCAACCAAAGCAAAATATTTTCGATTTATATATAACAACGAAGGTTCGGAACCGGGCGCCGAGGACCTGGATGCTGCCAAATGGAAACAGTCCCTTAAAATCACCGGGATTGAACTCTCCGGCTCCCCCAGGATCCATCAGTTTGAAGGTAAAACGGGTGCCGTCTGGCGCATAAGCAAACGAACCACACCGGAACAGGTCCCTGATAATATCTGTATACCGGTTGATCAGATCAGGGATATTTCAGCCAATATGGATTCAACCGGCCATTTAACCTGGGATATACCCGAAGGCAACTGGATAATCCTGAGGATGGGTCATACCTCCACCGGACATACCAATGAAACGGGAGGTGCAGGTAAGGGACTGGAATGTGATAAGTTCAACCCGGAGGCAGTGAAGCTGCAATTCGATCACTGGTTTGGAGAGGCTCTTCGCAAAGCTGGACCCGGCCTTTCCGGGAATGTGCTCAATACCTTGCATGTCGACAGCTGGGAGTGTGGGAGCCAGAATTGGTCACCTGTTTTTCGGGAAGAATTCAAAACAAGGCGTGGTTATGATTTATATTACTATCTACCTGTTATGGCAGGTATCCCGGTTGAAAATGCCGGCCAGTCAGAAAGCTTCCTGCATGATATCAGGCAGACCATCAGTGAACTGGTAAATGAAAATTTTTACGATACCCTGTCTGACCTGGCCCGGGAATCAGGTTGTTCTTTCAGTGCAGAGAGCGTCGCCCCCACTTTTTGTAGTGATGGAATGCTTCACTTCAGCAACGTTGACATACCTATGGGTGAATTCTGGCTTCGCAGTCCAACGCACGATAAGAGGAATGACATGCTGGATGCCATCTCCGGGGCACACATTTATGGCAAACCTGTTATCCAGGCGGAAGCGTTTACACAACTGCGCATGGAATGGAATGAATACCCGGGATCGCTCAAGTCCCTTGCAGATTATAACCTTGCACTTGGCATTAACCGCCTTGTTTTTCATGTATTTGTGCATAATCCATGGATCGACAGGAAGCCTGGAATGACCCTGGATGGGATAGGATTGTATTTCCAGCGCGATCAGACCTGGTGGGATGAAGGCCGTGCCTGGATTGAATATATACAGCGCTGCCAGGCATTGCTCCAACTGGGAAGACCGGTGAACGATATAGCTGTTTTTACTGGAGAAGAAATACCGCGGAGGGCAGTACTGCCGGAAAGGCTGGTAACTGTGCTTCCAGGTATTTTCGGACCGGAAATAGTGGAGCAGGAAGCCATCAGGCTTGCCAATGAAGGAATCCCGCTTCTTGAGATGCCAGACGGCGTCAGTCATTCGGCTAATATGGCCGATCATTTTGACTGGTCAGATCCTTTGAACGGGTATGGATATGATTCCTTTAATCCCGACGCACTGCTAAACCTTGCCATGATGAAGGATGGCAATATTGTACTACCCGGCGGGGCCAGTTATAAG
>CAYZEZ010000412.1:2502-2996 GCA_964477295.1 uncultured Bacteroides sp.
TAAGATGTTAATTATACCCGAATCACACCTGGAGTCACCCGGCCTGGCAGAAAGGATTATCCAGCTGGCAAAGGATGGTGCCACATTGCTGTTCTGCGGGGAACCTCCGGTAGCTGACCTGGCAGATCTTTATCCTGAAAAAATGATATCTGGCAAGGACACCATTACAATCTGGAAATCAGGCAAAGGCAAGTTGGTCCAGGGCCCATGGAAGTTAAGTTCATTTGAGTTATTGAAAATCGATCCGGATTTTATGGCATTTGACAACGAAGGGAAAAGGGCCGAAAAAATAGCATGGACTCACAGGGCCGGTAAAAACCTGGATATCTATTTTATTTCGAACCAGATGGAAACTAAAAGATCCATCCGTTTGTCGCTGCGTACCGATGGACTTGTCCCTGAAATATATGATCCTGTAACTGGTGAAATATACAGTACTGATAAATGGAAGCCTGATGGTGACCGTACCTGGTTAAACCTGGTTCTTGAATCCA
>CAYZEZ010000413.1:0-2975 GCA_964477295.1 uncultured Bacteroides sp.
ATGATATTGTTTCCTTCATTTTGCAGGAAGTGTAAAATCTGAGGCATCAGATCCTTATCAAAAACAGCATCTTGTGCATCCATGGGGACATAGAATGAAAAGTGTGGTTCTTTGACAACCTGCAATAATCCGCTAAGATGAGAAGCTGGATAGCTGTAATAACCAAATTCAGTATACTGCTGGTAATACAAAGCAGCATTGAAGCTTATATCAGCTTCTGAAATGCTTGAGAAAGAATTCACTTTGTCCAGAAATTCAAATATTTTTTCCTTGGCTGCATCCGGTTGAGGAATTTCTTTACTCCTGTGATTTCCAGACCAAAATGAATAAGGAAATTCAATCACGGTCCATTCAAAAACACTTTCTAAACTGCATGAAAAAGTAAGTTCTCTCATTTCTGAATAATTTTTTAACAGCGGCAGCAGTTCAGTCCTGCGCTCGAGGCATACTCTCTGAAATTGTTTTATCTTCCCGCGACTTTCTTCGTCACCCACTGAATTCATGAACTCCTCAATTCGTGGATCTGTTGGTCCTATCATTATAGGTGCAACACAGGCTACAGTAGCATTAACATCTTCCGGATAGAAATAGCGATGAAAGAGTGCTGCCATCCCCCCTTTGCTTCTTCCGGAGGTCACCCATTTACCAGGATATATTTCTTTAAAAATTTCGACTATCCGATGATGATCTGATGCAGCTTGCCATGAGGTAAGATATTTCCAATCAGGCGTTTTTGGTTTTGATGATTCATAATACCGATGTTCAACAATGATCTGGTTAGCATCTAATAGTTTGGCCATTTCTCTTTCCTTTGGCCATAGTGCTCCATAGCCTTCTGTTTCCAGTACAACAGGTTTTGAATAATCGCGGTGAGAAAGGAATATCCGCTGGGTAAATTTTGGTCCGTTGGGATTCTTATGATCTACCGGCTGTATCAGGGCAATTTCATACTCCTCGCTGAATCCTGGAATTGCATTAATTTTCTTAACATATACACCGTTCAGTGCTTTTAGTCTTGAAAACAGGTCATCGGTTGATAATACTTCCTGTCCCTGAGCGAAGGGTGGTATTTGAAAAATTAATAACCAAAAAATTAATGTGATATTTAGAAATATTCTCATCATTTTCTCTTTAATACTTACCTGCTTTGGATAAGTTAATTTCAAAAATACAAATTCGACCAATTTGGAACTTGATAATTGGCTCCTTTTGACAGTTAGAAATGAACCGCGAAGAAGTGAACCTCTATTCCGGAAGCAGGGGAGGTGGAAAATAGTTTCCGAATTTACCTGTCCATGGGAACTTTCATCTTCTGTCGTATATGAGATTAATAATACATTTTTGGTCTAAAACGGGAATTATTCATTTGTAAAGGTAAAGAAACCCTGTTTTATCAGCCAGGCAGGTCAGAAATATGGATAATAAAAACGAAAATATGGGTGCGACCGCCCAGACAATGAAGAATTTATTTACAGACGTTTTTCTCAGGATGTTTTTAAATCCAAGCCTCGTCACACCCAAGCCAATTATGGATGCAGTATTTACCTGGACGAGGGAAGAGGGGATGCCTTTGGTGACTGATGCCAGGAGCAATAAGCTGGCCGTAATAAAGGATATAAAGATCGCTTCGATAGGACCAAACAGGAAAATCCCTTTCCCCGTCTGCCTGACTAATTTGTGGCCAAAAAACGAACTTCCTATGCCAAAGCTCGGTGCTATGATCAACGTGGAAAGGATCATGATGATAATGTAATTATTGCCCACGTCCTTTACATTTAATTCAGTTATTGTCATGGATGCAATGGGACCGGATGCATTGGCCACATTATTTGCCCCTATTGCAAAGGCAACATAAGCTGACATGATAATAACGAGGAGTTTGATCAACGGATGACTGGAAATGCCGCTGAAGGTAAAATATCCTCTTTTCCTCATGGGTGTATAGATATATTTACCAATTATATAGCAGAGAACGGTGGAATTAAGCCGCCGCAGTGTGGCGCGAGCTTTGCTGTATTGCAAAGGGCGTGACATGCGTAACCGGTCGGCTTTAATGAATTATGCATTCCTAAAAGAAATTCGAAATGACAAGCAGTAATAATTTAACCTATATAACCAGGCTATATATGGCGCTTGATTTCTTGAATGAATTCTTTAGTTAGATCAATCAGAGGCTCAACAGTAGCTTTATCATAGTCAAATAGATCACCATAGTCCCCTTTTTGTCTGAGGTCAAAAAGTTTATTGAAATGTTTACCAAACCTTTTTTCTATGGTGCCTTTTTTGATGAAATTCAAAGCGAATTGAGTTCGACATCCATTGTGAGTGGTTGATTTGATGTCTTTTGAAAGTAGTAGTGCACTTACAGCAAAAAAACTTGCGTAATAAAGTCTGTTCACAGCAGAATTCCATCGTCCGTTATCAGCAAGTAACTCTGCATCGGCAAATGATTCATCGGCTTTCTGGAGTCGGTAGTTTATGTAATCTTGCTTATTTTCAATTGTCATAGTCGAATTCCATCCAATTCAACATTTCGGTAAAGTGGTGAGAATTTTAGACTCGCGTACCACTGATTCTTTGGGTAAATGAATGTCGAAATAATCTGTCCTGTATCTAACTCAATGTCATAGAGTTCATCACGGAACTTATCTTCGATCTCGTTCGTGACTGTATCGGATTCAACTAAGATTATGATGTCCCAATCAGAATCAGGTCTTTCTTCACCACGGGCTCTAGATCCAAATAAAAAAGCTTCTGCCTTTGGATCCTTATTATGGATTGATTCCTTTATCCTGGATATGATTATATTAGCTGTCATAATTCAACCTCTGTACAAAGATAGGCAATAAAACCATTTGAATGTAATGGACCATGGTTTCTCAGTCTGCCTGACTCTAGGAATTGCATAACTGGAGCTAAGCCGCCGGCGCCAGCTGGCGTGCCTTTTTGCCCAACCACGTACCATAATATCCCAA
>CAYZEZ010000414.1:0-2957 GCA_964477295.1 uncultured Bacteroides sp.
CCCTCAATCATTAGAGAACAAAACCCTTAACCAGTCTGATGTACGTAACCAGGCAGGTATGTCGAAAGAAATTCTCGACTACAACCGTTCTACCGGCAAATATACCCTCTGGTCAAATAATATGTTTGGGGGCATGCCTGGATATCTTACCAGTACTCCTCCGTCAGGTAACATTCTCTTGAAATTTCATAATTTCTTAACCCTTAATCATTTCCGCCCTGTTTCCTTCCTTTTCCTTCTGATGCTGGGATTTTATGTTCTTTTACTTTGCTTCAGGATAAATCCCTACCTGGCCATCATTGGTGCTATGGCATTTGCATTTTCAACGAATAACCTGTTATTGATTGAGACCGGCCATGTAACTAAGGTGCTTGCATTTGCCTATATAGGCCCGATAGTAGGCGGTTTTTATCTTGCGTACAGAAATAAGATCCTTCTTGGAAGCATCCTTACTGCGGTGGCCCTCTCGATCCAACTTGCTATTAACCACCTGCAGATGACTTATTATACTGTTATCATTGTTCTTATTTTCGTTATTTTTGAACTGATCCGTGCTATTCAACGTAAGCAAATTAAACCATTTATCAGATCTTCAGCTGTCCTGCTCGTGGCAGTCACCCTTGCCATAGCCTCCAACTTTTCTAACTTCTGGTTAACGTTTGAGTATTCCAAATACTCCATGCGTGGAAAGTCGGATATTACTGTAAGCGAAAATGAAAGTTCCAGTGGATTGGATCCCGACTATGTAACAGCATGGAGTAATGGCATTGATGAAACGCTAACCCTGTTGATTCCCAATTTTAAAGGAGGCGCTTCTGCCGGGCCGGTAGGAAAAAATTCAGAAACATATAAACTTTTAGAACAAGCCAGGGGTCCCCAGTATGCAAAACAAATGTCTCAGCATTTGCCACTATACTGGGGTACCAAGCCATTTACAGGGGGCCCCGCATACCTGGGTGCAGTCATCTTTTTCCTGTTTATACTTGGGCTGTTCCTGATCAAAGGACCCATGAAGTGGTGGATATTGGCGGTATCTGTGCTGGCAATAATGCTTTCATGGGGAAGGAATTTTATGTTCCTGACAAATATTTTCCTGGAATATGTACCCCTGTATAACAAATTCAGGGACGTTACAACCCTGTTATTGATCGTTCAGTTTACTGTCCCTCTTCTTGCTATCATAGTTTTCTATAAACTTATGAATGATAATATTAAGAAGGATGAGTTTATCAAAGCCTTTAAATATGCTCTTTTTGGAACCGGAGGTATCGCCCTGTTATTTGCACTATTGCCAGGTGCATTTTTTGATTTTTCAGCCCTGTCTGATGCCCAGTATCTGAACCAGGGTGCTGATGCATTGGTCAATGCACTGGTTGCTGACAGAAAAGTCATGCTTCGAAACGACGCCATCAGGTCTTTTATTTATGTAGGACTCACAGCGGGTCTGGTCTGGTTTCTGTATAAGAAGAAGATTAAGGCCCTGCCTGCCGCCGGTATTCTTCTACTTCTTATACTCATTGATCTGGTGCCGGTTGATAAAAGGTATGTAAACAAGGATGATTTTGTTCCTAAAAGACAAAGTCAGGTGGCTTTCCAGCCCATGCAGGCGGATCAGCAGATTTTACTGGATACCACGTTAGATTACAGGGTATTTGATCTCACTGCTGATCCTTTCCGTAGCGCCCGTGCTTCCTATTTTCATAAATCCATTGGCGGATACCATGGTGCAAAGATGCGCCGCTACCAGGATATCATTGAGAGACATCTTTCCAGAAACAACATGAATGTGATAAATATGCTGAATACCAGGTATTTTATCGTTCCTGTTGAAAATGCAGCACCCCAGGCCAGGTACAATGTGATGGCGCTGGGCAATGCATGGTTTGTTGATCAATTCAGGCTGGTGGAAAACGCCGATGAGGAAATAGCAGCCCTGGATAACTTTGATCCTGCACATGAAGCAATCATCGATAAAAGGTTCAGCGATCAATTGGAGGGTTTTACCTACAAGGCTGATTCAACGGCATATATCCGCTTGGTCCACTATGAACCCAATCACCTGATATATGAATTCAAATCAAATACCGACCAGTTAACCGTCTTTTCTGAAATCTATTATGAAAAGGGATGGGAGGTAATGATTGATAATAATCCGGCTACACATTTCAGAACCAATTATATTTTACGTGGAATGGTAATCCCGGCCGGGAAGCACACAATAGATTTTCAGTTCCACCCAAAACCATATACCATAGGCAGACCAATCAGCGTGTCAAGTTCTGTTTTACTCGCATTGCTGGCGTTAGGAATTGTACTTTGGGAAATCCGTAAATACCTGAAGAAGGAACTAACAGCTGAAGCTTAGTAACGCTGTATCCAACGGTAACGTCTGGCATTATCACCCAGTTTCAGAGCCAGAACCAGCTCATGGGATCCCCAGCTATACTTTCTGATGCTTGACAGGTTATAATCAAAAGCGTAACCGATATATAAATTTTTAATACGAACACCCAGTAAGCCAATTGCTGTGCCATTGGTTCGAAATGCCAGTCCTGCCCAATAATCCTGCCTGAAATAATACTTAGCACCAAGGTCTGCCTGAAATGATAATCTCTCCGTTGCCTTCAGCAAACCGGAAACTTCTATCTCATGATCGCGGCTCAACTCAAACCGGTAGCCTCCCATAAAATAATAATGCCTTATCTGCCTGTATTCATCCAGAGCCTGGTTGCCAAACTTAAGATATGACTGAAACAAATTATTGATAGAAAAACCAGCATAGTATCTGTAATTCAAATAGTAAACGCCAAAATTAGCATCGGGGACATATAACACTTTCCTTATACTTTCCTCAATAACCATGTCTCCTTCATCAAGATAAGTGATCTCTTTCTCCTTTATCTTGAATTGGTAAAGTCCGCCCGAAAGCCCAAACGACAACTGGTCATCCTTGAGAA
>CAYZEZ010000415.1:0-2945 GCA_964477295.1 uncultured Bacteroides sp.
ACTCATATTAAGTCTTCTATTTTTTACGGCAATAATTTCAAATGCCCAGGAAAGTAAAGATACGTTACAAGCTAAGGATCTTGTTGCTCTCTCCTTCGAAGAGCTTATGAATGTGAAAATTGAAACGGGATCAATTACAGAACTGAAATATTCCCATAAACCTGTTTCCCTGACAGTAATTACTGCCGATGATATTAATAATACACCGGCAAGAAACATTTATGATCTCATTGAAATCTATGTGCCCGGAGCATTGTGGATGTATCATAACGAGGGGCCTCATCCCGGAATCAGGGGAATAATAGTCGACAGGAATTATAAATTTTTGCTGCTGGTAAATGGCAGGGAAATGAACCAGAAAGCCCATAATGGCGCCACTTCAGAACTTGAAAACTGGGATCTGGGCGATATAGAACGTATTGAAATAATCAGGGGGCCGGGATCGGTAACCTATGGTCCGGGAGCTGTTGCGGGAGTTATAAACCTGATAACAAAGAGTTCATCAGGTTTTCAGGGCACCCGGGTACGATATGGGTATCTGAACCAGTATAACTCGAATACAGTTAGTTTAAGCCATGGTGCAAAACTCGGATCAGCTTCTGCATATATATATGGCAGCCTGGTAAATACCGGGGGAATAAGTCCCAGAGCATACAGTTTATCCGCCAATAGCATGAAGTCAGGTTATATGGGCAGCGGATTTACAGGCACCTCATGGTCATCTGATCCGCAACATGATTACATGAAAGATGCATTTGGAATACCCCAGGCTAAATTACATGCTGAAGTATCATTCAGGAACAATATTTCAGTATGGGCAAGATATGTGAGTTCAGGTACTATGTATGGAGGGAGTACAGGGGTTTTACCTAAAGCAAAGTATCAAACCGGATTAACCGTGGTTGACAGCATTCCTGTTTATGGAAATTTTAAAAATACACGTGTGTTCAGAAACCAGCACTACACAATAGCTTTAACCCATAAGCATAATTTTCAAAATGTCTTATCCGGACTTACTGCCAGTTCCATGCTCTCATGGGATTCGGAAAATGTTGAAAAAACAGGTGCTCCGATACATTATACTGCCGGGGATAGTGTTTCTCCCCAAATACAAAGAATGATTGCAGATCCCCGGAGTGTTTTGAATAAAAGTTTAAATTTTTCTGAGAATGAATTATTTGCCCGCTTACTTTTGAATCTCCATATAAATAATAAGATCCAACTGGCATTGGGCGCTGACGGGGCCTATACAAACTGGAGAGCACCCTGGGGAAAAGGCGAAGAAGAACTCCGGCTGGGAGACAGGGCAAATATCATCAGTGGAGAGAATTCGTATGTTTATAACGTACGTGGTGGAATTACAGAAGGATATTTTGTTGGCAAGGGCTGGCATTCGTGGAATTACTCCGTATATTCAGAACTGAACGTAGACTTACATCCTTTTTTTAATATCCTGCTTTCCGGACGTTTAGACAAAAACACCTATTCGGAAGTTCTTTTTTATCCGCGAATGGCTTTGATATCGGAGTTCCCGGGAAACCTGACGGTAAAGCTCGTGGCTCAAAACTCTAAACGGATGAATACGGCCGAGCAATTGTATGTCGAAAGTACCGAAGGCAATGTTTCAGAACCCGAAAAATTAAATTCTGTTGAGCTGATGGTGAATAAACTGGTGAAGAAAAACCTGCTGGTTAATTTTTCGGCTTATTATAATGATCTTTCCACCATTGCCTGGGATAACAATAACCGGCAATCCACTCACATTGGCAATCTGAAACTCTTTGGCCTTGAAGGTGAACTGCATTATCAATCAGGACAGATTTCGTTCATAGTAAGCCATTCTTATGTAAAACAATTAGTATGGAAACTAAAAAAGGGCATTGAATGGAGCGGGATCAGTTATGCCGATTATAACAGAGAGGCTCTTTACCGTTGGGACCCCACCGGGTTATATCTGACAGGCACAGGACAAAACCTGAACAACTGGGCAAACCATTCAACCAAACTGATTGTCCGGTATAACCTCAACGATAAAATCTGGTTCCACACCAATGCCCAGATTTTCTGGGCTTACAAAGGCGGCCTGGATGGCTTAAAAATGATTGAGAATACTTATGCGAATACCATTTACGAACCCGGGTCTGAACAGCTGATACAGAATGTGCGTGATAAAAATGTTTATAAAACAAATTTATCGCTTAGCTCTTCCCTTTCCTTCAGGATAAATGAATCCAGTACTTTTCAGATATATGTAATGAACTTATTGGATGTTGGAAACAATAAAAGATATGTCTGGGATGGCGGAAATGAACACCTTGTTCCTGCTCAAGCGATTTTTATTGAAGAACCCAGGGCTTTTGGTTTCCGATTAACAGCAGAATTTTAATCCGCCCTGGCATGAATATGAGATTAAACAAATTTTTAATACTGCTTTTATTCTTACTATTTGCAAACTCAGTTCACGCCCAGGTATCGGAATATGAGTTCAAAGCTGCATTCCTGGAACGTTTTACCCGTTTCGTTATGTGGCCCGGTGAATTGGATGGAAAATTTGAAAATACTTTTAAAATAGCAGTTATAGGTAAAAATCCTTTTAATACAACACTTGATGAGCTGCTTGCTGATATAAAAATTAAAGATCAAAAAGTCAGTCTGATCTATACAAATGATATAAACGATTTAAATAAGGTAAACCTGGTATTTATTTCAGGATCTGAGAAAAAACGAATTAACGAAATTCTCTCTGTAATTAGCACTAAGCCAATTCTTATAATCAGCGATTCAAAAGGATTTTGTGAAATGGGTACGCATATTAACATGTATGTTGATGGTAATTATATACGCTATGAAATCAACCAGAAGGCAATGGAAAAATCAGGCCTGAAAGTCAGCAGCCTCCTGCTGGCTTCAGCTAAAATTGTAGAAACAGATGATTAAATTAAAGT
>CAYZEZ010000416.1:0-2905 GCA_964477295.1 uncultured Bacteroides sp.
ACCTGCTTGAGATAAATACAGACAGATTGGGCAGTGAGTGGGTTGAATACCACTTTAAACACCTCAATGAAGATATTTTTTATGATTATACTGTATATGTAAACCTGGAAAATATCATTGGTTCTCCCGATGAAGTGAAAGAATCGGATAAGATGTATAAGAAGGAGATCCAGGATGGATTTGATTATGTCCTCGATGCCAAAGGCAATGTCATGAAAGATACCGCAGGAAATGATATCAAGATACCAAAATACAAAACCCTGTCCTGTACGGTAATCGAAACCCATCAGCACAAAACTGTCAGGATTGATGGAAATGTTGAAATTATTTCCAACAATCCGAAAAAACTGATCAAAAAAGAACCTATTGGTGCAGAAAATGTATTTGATCACCACTCTGCCAGGGCAGTTGGAGACTTAGGTGCCCTTGACAAGGAGCAGCTCAATATGATCGAACAGGAGTTTATTCCTTTCCCCAGTGATGTGGAAATGATCATCAATACGGCACAAACCCTGAAACCAGCAATCCAGGATGCTCTTTACAGAAACAGGCGTTTTATTAACTAAAAGCCTGAAAGCATTCTGAGTATGGGTATTTAAGTATTTTTGTCCGTCGGTTGAAACCAACGGCATTTAATTCTAACAATCCAGCCTTATTATCACAATTATTTTATGAAGAAAGGCATTGATACGGTTCCCGGTGAGGAAACGGCCATTTTAATCGGTGTAATTGATGATTCACAGGATGAGGAAGCAGTAAATGAATACCTGGAAGAACTGGCATTCCTTGTGAAGACAGCCGGAGCTGTTCCGATCGGGCAATTTACCCAGCGCCTGAAATACCCCGATCCAAAAACCTTCGTGGGCTCCGGAAAATTACTCGAGATAAAGCAGTTTGTCACCGGGAAGGGAATCGACCTTGTAATTTTTGATGATGAATTATCACCCAGCCAGCTGAGGAATGTGGAAAAAGCCCTGGACTGCCGGGTCCTCGACCGCACCAACCTGATCCTCGACATCTTCGCCAGCAGGGCTAAAACAGCCCATGCCAAAACACAGGTAGAGCTTGCGCAATATCAATACCTCCTTCCCAGGTTAACGGGAATGTGGACCCACCTCGAAAGACAAAAGGGAGGTATTGGGCTGAGGGGACCGGGTGAAACGGAAATTGAAACCGACCGGCGGGTAATCAGGGACCGCATCGCCAAGCTGAAAACCGACCTGGTGAAGATTGACAAACAGATGCATACACAGCGGCAAAACAGGGGCAAAATGGTTAGGGTTTCACTGGTAGGGTATACAAACGTGGGTAAATCCACCCTGATGAATGTATTAAGCAAATCGGATGTTTTTGCAGAAAATAAATTATTCGCTACCCTCGATACGACTGTCAGGAAAGTGGTTATCGATAACTTGCCATTTCTTCTTTCAGATACGGTAGGCTTCATAAGGAAACTGCCGCATTCCCTTGTTGAATCTTTTAAATCAACCCTCGATGAGGTCAGGGAATCGGATCTCCTGCTGCATATAGTCGATATTTCCCATCCAAATTTTGAAGAACAGATCGAAGTGGTGAACCAAACCCTGTTCGAACTCGATGCGATCAATAAACCGGTAATCCTGGTCTTTAATAAAACAGATATCTTTCAATTCATCCTAAAAGAAGAGGATGACCTCACACCTTTCACCAGGGACAACTTCAGCCTCGATGACCTGAAAAAGTCATGGATGGCCAGGTATAACGGGACATGTGTTTTCGTGTCAGCCAGGAAAAAAGATAATATTGAAGAGATAAAGAATATGCTGTATGAACGTGTGAAAGAGCTTCATATCAAACGCTACCCATATAATGATCTGCTGTATTGATGTTTCGTCATCCTGAACTGGATTCAGGATCTGTAAGTTTGATAAACAGATCCCGAACTAAATTCGGGATGACCAATTGTAATACGTTATGGTAAATTAGCCAATTAATCCCTTCTCCGCCATATATTCCGCAATCTGTATAGCATTGGTGGCAGCTCCCTTTCTCAGGTTATCTGATACAACCCATATATTAAGTCCGTTAGGGATGGATTCATCGCGCCGGATACGCCCAACAAATACTTCATCCTTGCCTTCTGCATCCCGCGGCATGGGATAGATATTGTTAGCTGGATCATCCTGGATCACGATACCAGGCATTTCAGCCAGCAGCCTTCGGGCATCATCCACCTCAAAAGCTTTTGCGAATTCAAGGTTGATGGCCTCTGAATGGCCTCCAATCACAGGTACCCTTACAGCCGTCATGGTAACCCGTATGCTGTCATCCCCAAGGATCTTACGTGTTTCGTTAAGCATCTTCATCTCCTCCTTGGTATAGTCATTCTCAAGGAACATATCACAGTGTGGCAGGCAATTTTTACTGATCGGATGCACATAAGCCCTTTCTCCCTCTATACCTGCCAGTTCATTTTCCAGCTGGCGAACAGCTTTTACCCCGGTCCCGGTAACAGATTGATATGTAGAAACCACTACCCGGTTAATTCCATAGGCTTTATGCAAGGGGGCCAATGCCAGCACCATCTGGATGGTGGAACAATTCGGATTGGCAATGATCTTATCCTCCGGGGTCAGCACCGATGCGTTGATTTCCGGCACAACCAGCTTTTTTAACGGATCCATCCGCCATGCCGAAGAATTGTCGATCACAACTGTCCCGGCTTCAGCAAATTTCGGTGCCCATTCCAGCGATGTTCCACCCCCGGCGGAGAATATGGCAACATCCGGTTTTTCTGCCACTGCAGTAGCCAACCCAATGACTTTATGTTTTTTTCCTGAAAAAATTACCTCTTTGCCGACCGATTTTTCAGAGGCAACGGGATAAAGGGTTGTAACAGGAAAGTTTCTTTCCTCAAGAACTTTCA
>CAYZEZ010000417.1:0-2903 GCA_964477295.1 uncultured Bacteroides sp.
CCGACCCCACTGCCGCCAAGCCCCAGAGGACCCGGGGCAGGAATCGGACACGGTCCGGCATCTGAGACTATCCATGTGCCAACATTCCCAACAATAAAACCGCCAGGAAGAGGCATATCTTGGTACGTATCATTATCTGTAAGATAATGCACGTCATAATTGAATGTCATGGTCGCAAACTCGCCCGGGGTCATATATGAATGTACTACAAAATGGTCATCGGCGTCTCCGTACGACCAGGTTGCAGGATTACCATCGCCATTATTTCGCCAAGCCCAGCAGTCAGCTATGCGTCCATTAAAGACCTGGATCAGTGTATCACCAAACAGAGGTGGAATAGTAGTCAGATTCGTGGGAGTAAAGAATTGGTCAGCATGGACAGACCAGGCCAGATAAGGTGAGGATGCATCCCGTGGTAAACCTTCTGTTCCTGGAAACGCATATTCAATAAGTGTCTCTCCCATGGAAGAAAGGGACACCCTCAGGCCAATCAATTGATCGTAATTGGCCATCTCCCAATCTTTTGTACCGGCGTAGCCAGCGGCATTCAAGCCGGCGATGAAGCCCTCTTGCCCGTCTCTGGTCATGCCCACGGTATCTGTCAAATACGGGTACCAATACAGATGATTCGTGCAATCATAAACGACTCGCTGTCCGCCGATACATATATTGGTTACTGCGGCCGAGGCGGGGGTGCCGATACATAAAATTACAGCCGCACACAATGAAATGAATAAAAGTCTCTTTTCCATTTGGGTCTCCTTTCCCTTATTTCGATATTCATTTATTGAACTGTTATCCTTAACAACAAAATATTGTCGATTTTGCCTCCCCTTCCTGTAATCCAAAGCTTCTATCCGATGAGTTTGTATACAAAAGATTACCACACATCAAACCGGATCAGGTGGAAGGTTCGGTCTGGTAAAACAGGCATCGGTGAAAAGCGAACTGTCTGCTCAGCATAAATAGCCGGACATTGGGTCCTCTAACACCTCTCCATCCATCTGTTGCCTAATTCTATAACTGTATCTTGATTCCTTACCGTAAAAAGATACACGAAATTTTCATCAACCTCAGATACGAAAAAAAGTCAGGAATCTACAGAATCTATTTTGCCGTATCTTCCTATCTATTTTACACATCCTATATTCACGTCAAGTAAAAAAATAAACAAATTTTTTATGCCATATTAGTTTTTTTTATAACTGCTTACAAATAGAGCTTTTACAAGTTAATAGCTGTGAATATTTTTTTTATATAGTTCCAAATTATAAAGTTTTATGCTAAAAAGCTATTTTTTATATTACATCTTAAACATTTTATCGGACAAATAAACAAAAAATATTAAGCTAAAAATCCACTAAATCGAAATATTATATTATTCATTCTTTTTAAAATACCCAAACCATCACATTTCATTCAAAGTCAAATTATAACACACTGTCTTTCATATCATCTATATTGCCCATATTATCCACACAATAGTTGTATCATTCTGCCCAAATATTCCTGACTTTTCTGAAATGAGTGAATGTTGTTTCCGTCACGATTGGAATACAACGCAATATTCAGTTTCGGAATGCCCGATATAAAACTAAATCAATAACTAAAGAAGAATTAGACGTCTCTCAGAAATGATACATACACAGCATCAGGAAGGCCCTGCATAATAAATCCGTAATCTCTTATAAATATATTATGCAATAGTGTCTATGATACAAAGCGTCTGCGCAACCATTCGGCACAACCAAGGCCGATACTACCTAATAAAACAGCACCAGGAACTGGAACAACATTGTTCGTAGACAGGTATACATTATCGAGAAGCATGCCCACGTTATCACCTCCAAATCCCTCAAAGCTAATCGAAGTGTTGACAGTGGAACAAATGGAAAAAGGCATATTCATAGTCATAAAATCAACATCCCATAAAACCGATACGGTCTCATCCAACAAGCTGCCTTCACCGACCTGCACAATCACCTTATCAATAACATCATCTACTCGTTGGTTGCCAGCGATATCGAAACTGAGAATATAATCGCCCGGTTCCAGAGAAAGTGAAATAGAAGTGATTTTCCCGGCGTTTTGAGCTGAACCATCCATATCCAGATACAGACCATTACCAGGCTGCAAGTTCCAATATGGACTCCCGACACCGGTATAGCCGATAAGGTCAACCGTACCGTCCGATATTGTCCACTTCGAGAAGCCGAAATAATTATTGATCCCAACCCCGCCGTTCTCCAAGTCGAAATTATCGGAGAAGATAATCACTGGATCTGCTTTACTTGAACCGGTACCAATCAAAAAGATACAGAATACGAAATAAATTGGTGCAAATTTTCTCATCCCCCAACTCTCCCCTTCGAAATGAACCATGCTTCATCTATATTGATGAATACAGTGAATCAAGACTATAAAAATGCAAAAATAAATCTAAAGAACTTTACCTTTCAATGAATATATATTCATTTATACTCTATTTTCTATACATTTGTCAAGACAAACATCTTAGTTCTCAACCTTTTTGTATTGGGACCTATAACATCACACTTGAATGTCCCTTAAATAGAACTGAAGGATAAATAAGCAAATAAATACATAGATTTTTTATTGTTATTTATGCAGAATTCAAAATAACAGAATAAACACTTCACAGGCTTAGAAAATCTTTCAGCTCTCAAATCCAGATGTTCCGGAATCTGGCCGGATGATAGTCCTTCAGCAAGATCAGTATTTTATATGCACAATGTTCATAGACCACTTACAGTGTTAGGATCCATCCGGTTTGTTACCCTCTCGACGTGGTCCTGGATACAAATCCCCGGGACACAATCCCGCTCCGCATTCCGCTGATCTGGCCCCGAATTATGTCCCAGCGACGCTGCGAGTGGTAGCCA
>CAYZEZ010000418.1:0-2900 GCA_964477295.1 uncultured Bacteroides sp.
TTAATGCCAATGAGTTTATCAAAGCTGCGGCCGCGGAGATAAAAGGCGGAGGCGGAGGGCAACCATTTTTCGCCACAGCCGGCGGTAAAGATCCTGAGGGTATTAGCAGGGCTTTAAATGCTGCCGTAAAGCTTTTAAAAAAGAAAATTGATCAGAAAGAAGATCTTGCTTGAGACCTGACCTGCTGGCTGACATTCATAACTTATTTAGTAACATCCCCACTGAAATCCTTCCGGTTGAATTTTTTCAGAGCTCCAGGCCTGTTTCTTATTTAGAATTATTATATATTTGTTCAATATATAGAAATCATATATATATGTTTTAGATATATAGAATAACTTTATATAAATTTGCAGTATGGCTTCAAATGAATTATTGAAAGGCACCCTAAAAACGATCGTTCTCAAGCTTCTCGATGAGAAGGGACGCATGTATGGTTATGAGATCACCCAGGAAGTTGAACGTCTGAGCAAGGGAAAGATGCAACTCACCTGGGGATCACTCTATCCGGCTTTACACAAACTGGAAGCGGACGGTTTGATCACGGCTGAAAAAGTATACATCGGCGAAAGGGTTCGCAAGTACTATACCCTGACCGATTCGGGTACAAAGACGGCGAAAGAGAAGGTGCAGGAGTTTATTGATTTTGTCACCATTATGGGACAGATCCTGGATCCGAAACCCAGCCTGAGTTGGGTCAGGACTTGTAGCTGAAGTAAAAAACAGATCCATGTCGGAACTGAACAACAAACAGATCAGGAGGATCAGCAGGGAGATCGACAGGTCGGGATTGACCTACACCGAACTTCAGGAGGAGCTGCTTGACCATCTGTGCTGCGATGTGGAGGCAGAAATGAACGAGGGACTTGAATTTATCAAGGCACTCGAAAAGGTAACACAACGAATTGGAGAGAGCAGGCTACAGGAAATCCAGGAAGAAACCTTATTGCTTATTAACCAAAAATACAGAATCATGAAAAAATCTATGTATGTACTGGGGATAATTGCTCCCAGTTTACTCCTGCTGGGTGCCTTATTCAATTGGCAACACCTGCCTGGAGGCGGTCTTATGATTACATTCAGCCTGTTTTTGCTAGGTGCTATTTTCATACCGGTTTTCGTAATGATAAAAATCCGGGATACCCGGGAAAACAGAAAACCGGTCAACAGGTCTCTCTATCTGACAGGCATGATAACAGGTATACTATTTGCTGCAACAGCACTTTTCAAGATCCAGCATATTCCAGGTGGAAGAATTCTGATTATCATAAGCATGGCCACAGCACTCGTTGCCTTTGTCCCAGCGATGATTATGAACATTATCCGGGATAAGGAAAACCAGCTCCGGAGTTTTTCAAACCTGGTATTTGCACTTTGTTTTATCGGACTCATGTTTACACTCATCTCCATGACTGTCAGCAGGGAAATCCTGGAGGCATTTGTATTGGCAGGTGAAAGCATAGAGGATACCAGATCCCTGCTCGAATCAAAGAACATTGACCAGCTTAATACAGTCAATGCTTTCAAAAGCGATGATAAATTACTGGTTTCCAATATGAATGAGCTGAGATCCAGGACCATTGAGTTGAATGATTTTATACAGTCTCTTCGGATTGAAATCGTGGTACAAACCAAAATTAAAAACAGGGATGCAGTTGATAATAATCGCAACATTGATCTTGGTCGGATTATCGATCTGGAGGAAGTTTACGTACCGGCAGAAATCATGATCGGTCGTGAGCGTGACGGAGCTGGATCTGTACTCAAAAGAAAAATTGAAGAATTCAGGGAGTATTTGCTTTCATTGATAAAGGATGAAGCTACTGGTGTGCACAAGGCAATTTTAGGAAACCTTAATACCGATGATCCCGTGCCCGACGACAAACATCCTGGCGGATTGCCACTTACATGGGAAGACCATCATTTCGCACACTTGCCATTGATTGCCGTCCTGAATAATCTTTCACGGATCCAGACCAATATCCTTATGGCTGAAAATGATGTTATGCAAGCCCTTTTACTTGCTGAAACAAAATCCGGCGACTCAGCAGGGAAGGCACTGAACATCAATAAAGATTGATTTTTGTATAAACATTGATCAATTTGAAAGTAAGACTCTCCTACTTTCAATTTCTCTTTACTTCTTCATTCGCCATTCGTTATTCAATATTCGATATTCTAGTAGGTTTTCGTCATATTCTCAGGCACTACTATTATAAAATCGGCTTCCCCGGCAAACTCCACATTCATACTCTCAAGGTCTTCCTGGTATTCCGCTGTGATGGTTTTTACTTTCAAGCCCGGATTGCTGTTTTTCAGATACCAGACAATCCCCTCAAAGTTGTCTGAATGATACGACCCGTTGAAGTGAATAAACAACTTTCCTGATGACCAGTTTTGCAGGATGAAATGAGCCATGGTAGCATCTTTTATTGCCTGTGCTTTGGGAAGGTTTTCATTTACCTCACCATGTCCGCCCATTGCACTCATCTTCAGCATGGCTTCATAACCGGGAAGTCCGGGATCATAATCAACCGGCAGGGGTGCAATATATGCTCTGGCTTCACCGGATAGTTCCTCAAGCCCTTCGAATCCTTTGCTGTAGACAAGGTTTGCATACCTGCGCGGGATATTGGTGGCCACAAAACGAAGGCCGTTTTCCCTGGCAAATTCAAGCACCGGCTTGTAATCAGTCTGGTAATTATCCCACAGTTTCGCCTCATCCTCGAATTTCTTATCGGTAATCAGGCCGGCAAAATATTCATCCATAATTAATTGATTATCCGACTCATACATCTCAGCTCCTAAAACCAGTTCCTGATCCTTTACACTGTACAGGTCAGTTGTTACCTCGTATTGCAGCCAGTGAATGATCGGATCGTTGTGCCGTTCGCCAAAAC
>CAYZEZ010000419.1:0-2895 GCA_964477295.1 uncultured Bacteroides sp.
GTATCAGGGAGAGACTGGATGAGCCGCAGCCAGAGGAGGAAGCGTAAGAGGATCTGAGATCAATGATTAACGATTTTTGATTTAAGAAGTGAAGAAGACACACCTCAAACCCTGAACCCACACAACCTAGCAACTCGTAACTAGTAACAAGAAACCTGTTTATGAACTTTGTCGAAGAACTTAGATGGCGTGGAATGATCCACGATATCACCCCCGGAACTGAGGAGCAGCTGGATAAGGAAATGACGGCCGCCTATATTGGATTTGACCCAACGGCTGCATCGCTTCATATCGGAAGCCTGGTGCAAATCATCCTATTAAAGCATTTTCAAATAAAAGGGCATAAACCAATTGCACTGGTTGGAGGTGCCACAGGGATGATCGGAGATCCGTCGGGACGATCCCAGGAAAGGAACCTGCTTAATGAAACAACATTGCATGAAAACCAGGAAGGAATAAAAAAACAACTGACCAGGTTTCTCGATTTCAGTGATAACAACCCGAATGGTGCTGAAATGGTAAACAACTATGATTGGATGAAAGAGTTTACATTCCTTGATTTCATCCGCGACATAGGGAAACATATTACTGTTAATTATATGATGTCGAAGGATTCTGTGAAAAAGCGACTGGGAGCAGAGAGCAATACAGGCATGTCTTTCACGGAATTTACCTATCAGCTTGTACAGGGTTATGACTTCCTCTACCTGTTCCGGAATAATAATTGTAAACTTCAGATGGGAGGATCGGATCAGTGGGGAAACATTGTTACCGGCACTGAACTTATTCGCAGAAAAACCGGCAAGGAAGCATTTGCACTTACCTGCCCCCTGATTACCAAGGCCGATGGTGGAAAATTTGGAAAAACAGAAGAAGGCAATGTCTGGCTTGATCCCAACCTGACCTCCCCATATGCTTTTTATCAGTTCTGGCTGAATACAGCAGATGAAGATGCAAAAAACTACATCAAAATATTTACCTTTCTGTCAAAGGAGGAAATTGAAAAGCTGATACGGGAACATGATGAGGCACCTCACCAGCGAATTCTGCAACATACACTCGCCAGGGAAATTACAATAATGGTTCACTCGGAGGATGAATTAAAAGCGGCAGAAGAGGCTTCAGGTATTTTGTTTGGGAAAGCTACAGAGGAATCCCTCGCTAACATCAGGGAAGATGTTTTCCTGTCAGTCTTTGAAGGCGTACCTCAATATGAAATATCTTCATCCCTCATCGGAAGCAATATATTGGATTTGCTTGCCGTTCATACACCGGTTTTTGCATCAAAGGGCGAACTGAGAAGATTGATACAGGGAGGCGGACTGATGATCAACAAAAAGAAAATCAGCGATCCCGAAGCCTCCTTCTTTAAAGAAGATCTGTTAAATGGTAAATATTTACTCGTCCAGAAAGGGAAGAAGAATTATTATCTCATCAAACTGAAATAATTAAATAAAAATAATTTGCTATGGCAAAACAGGAAACTAAAAACGAATCTAATATGGAACCGGAAGAAAAAAGTAATATTCAAAGCAGTTATCGTTTTGAATCAACTGACCTTGTTGTTTATATTTGGAAAAGAAAAGTTCCTTTACTGATCATTACTATCGCCGCTGCTATCATTTCAACACTGGTGTCTTTTACCATAACACCGATGTTTAAATCAACTGTGGTACTGTTCCCGGCCTCTGAAACCCCAGTCTCAAAATCTCTGTTTCAACCCATGTACCAGGACAGGATAGGCATATTGGGTTTTGGAGATGAGCTTCAGCTGGAGAGGATATTACAGGTATTGCGTTCTGATGAGATAAGGGACAGGGTCATTAAAAAATTTAATCTGATGGAACATTATGAGATCGACAGTACTACACTCTATCCGGTTACCAAGCTCTTTAATACCTATAAGTCTAATATTGATCTGAAACGAACAGAGTTCAATTCCATCATTATTGAGGTTATGGATAAGGATCCGCAGATGGCAGCTGACATTGCCAACGATATTTCATTCCTGATCGATTCAGCCATGAACAGGATGAAACGGGAAAGGGCCATGGAGGCCTATGATATGGTAGTCAGGGAATACAATGCACTGGAAGCTCATGTATTGGAACTGCGCGATTCCATTCAAATGTTAAACAAGAAGGGGATGGTTGCCTATGACCGTCAGATTGAAAGGCTCACTGAAGCTTATGGTAAAGCCATTGCTGACGGACATGATGCAAATGCAGTGAAGATAAAAAAAGAACTAGATAAACTGGCTGCAATTTCTGCACCGTTTGCCTATTACTGGTCGCTTTTCAGTACCGAAACAAATCGTTTACGGGATATGAAAACGAAATATGTTGAGGTCAAAGCAGATGCTGAGATGAAATTATCCTCTGTATTTATCCTCGATAAGGCTTATAAAGCAGAAAAGAAAGCTTATCCTAAAAAATCAATCATTATTATAGTAGCCACGTTCTCTACTTTTTTCCTGACCGTCATGGCATTCCTGTTTTTTGAAAGCTTTCTCAAGAAGATTGGAAAATAAATGGATCTGTCAATATTTAAGAAGAAAGAAACACTTTGGGTTTTAGCTATTTCACTGGGATTTATAGCTCTGAATTCATTATTGATTTATCTGGAATTCTTCTATTTCAGCATTATCCCTATAATTCTGGCTATTGTCCTTCTTGCTTTTTTATCATTGGACAGACTAATCCTGCTGATTGTATTTCTTACGCCTCTCTCTATTCCTCTGTCACATATTATTGATGGTCTCAGTTTTGATCTTTCCCTGCCAACAGAACCTCTTTTATTTGGTGTCCTTGTTGTTTTTATCCTGAAGATCCTGTATGAGGGCAGGTTTGATAAAAAAATGTTTTAACTCACTTAATAAAAGTGGGAGGATTATTA
>CAYZEZ010000420.1:0-2885 GCA_964477295.1 uncultured Bacteroides sp.
GCATACTGGTATCGGAACTGAGTGGGAAGTCCAATTTTATTTTCAAGGCTAAGGAGCTGGGCATAGACATAGAGCAGAAGGGCACGGAACTGCAGGACGTGGTAGAGGAAGTAAAACTGCGCGAGTATTTAGGGTATGAATATGAAGCGGCAGAGTTTACGCGTGAGGAATTATTTGGTGTGATCAGGGGACTGCCGGAAGGATACCGGATGGTCTTTAACCTGTATGCACTGGAAGGGTATAAGCATAAGGAGATTGCCGAATTGCTGGAAATAGATATTAACACATCAAAATCACAATATTCAAGGGCTAAGGGCCTGATAAGGAAGAAACTGGAAATACTTAAAAAAGAAAGAAAATCTGCACTATGAGCGGCAGCAAATTAAATATGGAGGAACTGTTCAGTTCACAATTCGAGGGGTTTGAGGCAGAGCCTTCCCCCGGGATGTGGAACAGGATCCGTATGCAGCTTTTCCGGAAGGAATTTTTCCGTTTCAGAGCCAATACGTTCAATATTTATTATACTGCTGCCATTGCCGCTGCCGTTATAGTCGGCACTTTTCTTATCACCGGCCTGATTAACAACAAGGCCTCCATGGTGCCGGACCAGGAAAACGAAATGTTCGGGATGGAACAGTCGCCGGCTTTAGAGGAAAACGGTACGCCTGAAGGAACCACTTATGAGTTTGGTTCCGACATGGAAGAGATGGAAGCTGAGCCGGAATATTCCGAGGCCGGTCCCGGCAGGAATCAGCCCGGCGAAAAATCGGCAACCCCCGTTTCAGGGATCGAAAAAGAGAAGGAAACAAACCTGAAGCAGGATGGAAAAGTATCTGCCGCTGAAACAGGAGAAACTGAAAAGCAATCACTTAAAACATCGGAACAGGTCATTGTTACCGCAGGGTTTGAAGCATCAAAATACCAGGGCTGTGCGCCCCTGGCAGTTAAGTTTACCAACAAGAGTAAAAATGCAGGGAGCTTTTCCTGGAGTTTCGGAGACGGAGGCAGTTCTGCCGAAGAGCACCCCTCCTATGTATTTGATGAACCGGGAGAATATTCAGTAACCTTAAAGATCCGGGGGGTTGATGGGAAAGAATATCTCAGCGCCAGGAAACTGGAAGTGTTCGTTTCTCCGAAAGCACAATTTGAATACGATGAAGATATGTCCCTTACCAGCGGCCAACCTGTTAATTTCTATAACTATTCAAAAAATGCCGATTACTTCACCTGGGATTTTGGTGACGATGAAAAATCCGGTTTATCTGATCCGGTCCATTATTACAAATCACCCGGAAAATATGATATTACCCTGAAAGCCTGGACAGCCAATCAATGCTATGACTCCACAACTGTCTTAAATGCCTTTGCCCTGAGTGAAAACAATATTTTATTCCCGAATGCCTTCACCCCGAATATGTCGGGACCAACCGGAGGATTTTATACCGTGGGGGATCCCAGCAATGAAGTCTTCTACCCTGTCCTAAAGGGTGAGGTATCGGAATACGAATTAAAGATCTACAACCGTGCAGGACAGGTGATCTTCGAGAGCAATGACATCAATTATGGCTGGGACGGCTACTACAAAAACAAGCTCTCCGGCCAGGGCGTCTACATCTGGAAAGCCCGCGGCCGTTACTCCAACGGCAAAACCTTCGTCAAATCAGGCGATATTACGCTTATCTGGAAATAAACCTCTTTTCTTTTCTTCCGATTCACGATTCACGATCTCCTCACTCTTCACTCGTCACTCGTCACTCTTCACTCGTCACTCTTCACTTCTTCTCACGACTGGATAACCATCCCGTTTTGAATACAATTGATCTTGTTATATATGACCGTATTACGGAACCCGGTTTAATTGATCATATAAACAGGGTCTGCATTCGGCTCCTGTGATGATCAGGAGGTCGGATTTTACGTTTTGCCATTTCAAAGGATTCACTAAAAAAACCATTTTGACGTTCTCGTCTTGTTTGAGTAAATTGTGGCCGGATTGCCATGTGTCTAACTTTTTTTAGTTATTTTCGGCCAGCATTTTTAGGCAAGGACTTTAAAGCAGAGGCCTTTTCATATTTGCAAAAAATGATATCTATCCTATTTATAGATTAGAGCCAATAAATTATTAAAAATGGTAAATATAGCAGTAATCGGTTTTGGCTATTGGGGCCCAAACCTTGTACGAAATTTTATTGCACAACCTAATTGTAATGTTTTATACGTTGCTGATTTAAGACAAGAAAGATTAGACATTGTAAAAAAAAATTATCCAAATATTAATGCTACCAATTCTGTCGAAGAAATAATTTTTAATCGGGATATTGATGCAATTGTAATTGCAACTCCTGTTTTTACACACTTTGAGTTAGCTAAAAAAGCCCTTGAAAATGGAAAGCATGTTATATTAGAGAAGCCAATGACATCTTCCGTTGAAGAAGCAGACCAGCTTATTAATCTTGCCGGGAAGTACAAAAAAGTATTAATGGTTGATCACACTTTCTTATATACAGGAGCTGTTCAAAAAATAAAATCAATTATTGATGAAGACGTTATTGGTAAAATTAAATATATTGATTCAACAAGAATAAATTTAGGATTATTTCAACCCGATATTAATGTATTGTGGGATTTGGCAACTCATGATATCTCAATTGTAAATTATATTGTTGATAATGAGCCATGTAGTGTTCAAGCTAATGGTATTTCACATACGAAAAATAGTATCGAAAATATTGCATATCTAACACTTAATTATGATACTGATATGATAGCTCATTTCAGTTGCTCCTGGACTTCCCCAGTTAAAATTAGAAAATTCCTCATTGGAGGTGACAAAAAAATGATTAAATTTAGGATGCAAAGCTACAAGAAGAAGATCCTACCCAGAC
>CAYZEZ010000421.1:0-2865 GCA_964477295.1 uncultured Bacteroides sp.
ATTCAATGAACGAATTCGGGTTATAGCGGGAAGTGAACTCTATACAAAAAAGTACCTTATTGAATCCCCCGGGAAAGGGCTATCAGGCTCGATGAATTTCCTGACCAATACGCTGGCGTACTTCCTGGAAGGGGAGTTCTATACCTCTTCGAAATTCATGGTCCGGGCAGGTATGCGGTCTGAATATTCCTGGTACCTGCAGAAGGCAAGTATAGCCCCAAGAGTATCCCTCGCCTATAAAACGAGTGAAACAGGACAGCTCTCTCTTTCATACGGATGGTTCTTCCAGGATCCGGATGACCAGTATATGCTTTATTCTAAGCGGTTAGGATTAGAGCAGGCAGATCACTACATACTTAACTACATACATTCCGGCAACCGCAGAATACTGCGAACAGAGCTATACTATAAGGACTACAGGAACCTGGTCAAGTTTGACATTCCGGAGACTGGGGAGTACCTGTCTATTGATAATTCCGGGTATGGACATGCCTGGGGATT
Organism: uncultured Bacteroides sp.; assembly: GCA_964477295.1. GTDB lineage: Bacteria > Bacteroidota > Bacteroidia > Bacteroidales > SM23-62 > CAYZEZ01. The sequence continues at coordinate 502 of CAYZEZ010000421.1, forward strand.
TGACCTGTTCTGGCGGGATCGTAAAACTTTCAGAGACGGAGAATACTGGATATCCTACTCATATATTGACGCAAGCCGTAACTACCTGGACTATCCGCATGAAGCTATTCCTGAATACTCTTCCAGTCATAACCTGACGCTGGTTTACAAGTACTGGTTTCCCCGGATGCATTCCCTGGCTGGAGCCACTTTCCACTATTCCTCCCCGCGTTACTATAATGACCCTAACCTGCAGGAATTTAATAGTGAAAGGACATTGCCCTATCGTTCCCTCGATGTTAACTGGAGCTATTTGCACAAACAGAATATAATCTTCTACTTCTCCGTGTCAAACATTTTGGGCTTCGAGCAGGAGTTCGGGCGTCAGTTTTCTACCATACCCAACGCTGTGGGGGAGTATAACAGTGCTCCGAAACTACCTGGCTCCAAACGTTTCTTCATTCTTGGATGCTTTATAACGCTATCAAAAGAAGGAAATATTAATCAAATCGAAAAAATTAATTAATTATGAAAACAACAATTCTTTTATTCGTTACTGTACTGTTTTTAAACTCCATGACCTTGACAGATGAAAAGTATTACCAAAAAATGGGGGAGACCCTGCAAAAGTTTGCAAGCGCCACCTCTGTTGAGGACTACCAGGAACTGGCAAACACGTTTGGGACGATTGCCAGTGTGGATACTGCAGAATGGTTGCCTCTCTATTACGAAACACAATGCTATATCCTGATGAGCTTTGTGGAAAGTACAGATGCTGGGAAGAAAGATGCCTACCTGGACCGTGCGAAGGAACCGCTGGAGAGAATGCTGGTATTGGGTCCGGAAGAGTCTGAAGTACATGCATTGGTTGCATTCTATTATACGGCAAGGATGGTTGTGAATCCTATGGAGCGGGCGCAGTATACCAGTTCCCTGATCTATGCTTCCATCAGTAGGTCACTGAAACTTGATCCATCCAATCCGAGGGCCCGGTATATCCGCCTTTCAAATGAAATAGGTACTGCACAATTCTTTGGGAATGATATCTCTCCTTATTGCGAAACAGCCCGTGAACTATTGGATTCATGGGACTCCTATGAAGTAAGGTCACCCATCCATCCGGTCTGGGGTAAAAATCAGGTACTGCAGATTCTTGACGCTTGCGACAATTAATAAATCAAAAGTCTCTATCTTGCAATAAGTTATGAATCTGGCTTATTTTAATAGGACTCCTTTGGGAAGGTTGATCAGGAACCTCCTTGGAAGCTTCCTGCTCGCTATTATATTCACCGGAGTTGTCCTGGTAGACAGAGAAAGTAATCTAAGGGTAATCCTGATCTCCTTTGCCTGGGCTTTTGCCATTGCTTCCACTCAGTGGTTGGGACACAGCTATTTCTTTACTTTACTGGACAGAAAGTATCCCTGGCGATTGGTACCCCGGAAGCGCTCCATCATTGGATTCTTTACGATTATCCTTTATGCTGTATTGGCTTATAGCTTAGTCTCCCTGCTGATGAGCAGGATAGTATACGGAGAATTCCCTGAAAATCCACTGAAATGGGGAATCCAATCGAGTTACACTACAATCCTCATCTCTTTTGCCATCTCTTTGATGTTCCTTGCTTTTGGCTTTTTCAGGTCATGGAAAGAATCACTCCTTGAGGCTGAGCGTTTCAAGTCAGAGATGCTGATGTACAAATACGAAGCCCTGCAGAACCAGATTAATCCCCATTTCCTGTTTAATAGTTTCAATGTACTGAGTGAACTGGTTTACGAGGACCGGGACAAGGCCAAAGCGTTTATCAATCAATTAAGTGAACTTTTCAGGTATGTACTCGATAGTCGTGATAAAGAGCTGGTGCCTCTTTCTGAGGAACTGGAATTTATAAAATCATATGCCTACCTGATTCAGACGAGGTTTGAAGACAAACTCTCCATTGAACTTGACATAGAATGCGAGTCTGATGAAATGATCGTGCCTATGGCCTTGCAATTGCTCATTGAGAACTGTGTAAAGCATAATGAGATATCAGCAAAAAAACCACTGATAATCAAAGTATTAAAGAAGGAAGAGGTTATTTTGGTTTCCAATAATATTCAGATAAAGAATATCGGTCAGAAAAAAACAGGAACGGGTTTATCTAACCTGAAGCAACAGTATAGTTACTTCACTAATGAAGAATTACACATCGATGAAACCGGCGGTTTCTTCACCGTGACAGTGCCTGTGCTTAAAGTCAATGAGAAATGAACGTAGTGATCCTTGAAGATGAAGCCAGGGCAGCTAATCATCTGCATCGCCTGATCCGGATTGTCGATCCTGAACTAAAGATGGTTGGTGTTTTTGAAACTGTGCGGGATGCAGTGGAGTACCTGCAAACCCAT
>CAYZEZ010000422.1:0-654 GCA_964477295.1 uncultured Bacteroides sp.
CCATATTGTTCAGGGCTTCCTCATCGTCATATAAGGCTTCCGCATAGCCCCAGGTGCCGAAGCGGTACCAGTTGGATGGCTCGCCGTTGGTGACAAAAACATCATTCAGACCCTGTTCTCTCATCATCGGGGTCATGTAGTTGATAAATTCAACCACCAGTTCAGGGGGCCAGAACATATTGTAATCATGGCCGGTCCCTATATTTCCTGATTTTCCGTCGAAGGGCCAGCGCTGCCAGTCTTCGCCTTCGTTATGCAGGGAAATGTACCTCACGGGAAATCCTTCCGTTTCCCGCAGGAATTTCACCCAGTCGATCATATAATTGGCCAGCGGCTCTTTCATTTCAGGATCAAAATCCCTTCCCCTTAGAAATTTTTGTTTGGTGGCCCACGATGGAGGTCCATACAGGGTGGTGATAATGGTCAGATTATCTCCCCGTTCATGTGTTTTGGCCAGCCCCAGCCCGACAAATTCTCTCATATTAGCGGTTGAGGTTCCATGATCAAACGGGCCATCGGGAGTCGCCTGGTGCCAGGGATCGTAAAACATTTTTACGAGTCCCACTTTAAGTCCCGAATCACCAAAAATCATTTCAATGATCTCTGCCTTCTGCTCTTCATCCGTTCAGTCCGAAACCTGAAATCCCAAATCAG
>CAYZEZ010000422.1:664-2822 GCA_964477295.1 uncultured Bacteroides sp.
TGCTCTTCATTCAGCAGGCTGAACCCGCCGTAATCCTGCGGATCGGTAGTATAGTCCATCGTCTGGGCAGTCTCAACGTAATTAAATCCGAACCCGTCCCAGTCGCGCAGGTGAACAGAGAAATCGATATTGGCCCGGGTGGCTGTAAAACTAACGGATTGAGCTCCGATAATAACTGGAATACAGATGGTTAACAGGAATATAAGTTGTTTTTTCATTTTGTAATTATTGATTGCATGAAGATAAAAAATATAAAAAGATGAAGAAACACAGACATTTTATATCTTCAGGATTTATTACATTTATTTTATCAGATTCAGGGAAAATGGTTATCCTGGAATAGCAGGGGTCATTCTGAATTTGCCTGCCTTGACTGCCCCGATGCAAATCGGGGATACAGATAAGGTATTCAGAATCTGTTTCTGCCTGAAGAAACCAGGTTTGATAATTCCTCCAGATCAACCGAATTCTCATAAAAATCACCCATCCACCGGGGACAGCGGTTGGCATTGAGCGGGATCCCGACCACAGGCAATCCGGCCCTCATACAGAGTCTCATCCCCGAGATCAGTTCTGCAATACAGGCGATTCCAAGAACACCAATAGTACCATGTTTTTTAGCCAGTTTCCCGAAAAGTGGTTTCAGGTTCCCCCTGCTCAGAATATAGGGATGAATGTTATTTTCCCCGAGGTATGTGGAGGCAAGGTTGATGTAGCATGATTTAAGACATTTTCTGCACACATTATCGATCTCATCCGGTTCGGTTTTGCAGTTGGCCGGTGATTCACTGAGGCAATAGGGCAGCAGTGCAATCTTGTAGTTTGTGTTTTGAAACCTCTCCTTATGAATCCTGTTTACTAGCTCAATTTCAATCATATAGAGATGATATTGATCCCGGCTGGTCATGATGGTTTTATCGGTGATATACATATATGCCGGAGAAGAACGGATGTGATCATCGGCTCCCGGAGTATAGGGGGCAAGCGAATCATGAAGGTGATTCAATAACCGGGAGAATTCATTTTTCCGGGGATTTGCTTTCCTCCTGGTTGAAAGTAGTTTTTTCCTGCTTGCCTTATGTATATATTCAAGTAATTGTTGCTCTGTGAATGAGTAATATTGAAGGAGGTTGTCAGTGAGTGATCTTACCGTGGTAAAATACAGTTCAGTACTGCTTTCCTCACCAAAAAGTCCATATGTTTTACCGATGACTGGCAGATAATTTTCCATGACTTTTCTAAAATACGGAATCTTTAAATATCTCAGATGGTTAAATTTGTTTTTGCAGTGTTTAGTTTTTTTTAATAATTTAACTACCAATTATTTAAAACTACTGACCAATGGCACAAATTAATGAAGATCTTATCCGGCAGGTTTTTGATGAAATGCTTAAATACCGGCCTGCCCTGTCCAAGTATACCATGGTAGATGAAGATGAGGATGAAGGGGAGGTGGATTACAGGGTCCTGGGCGATCAGATCATTAAGAACTACCCATGGCCCATTGGAGTTGAGCTACGCCGTCTGTTTTCCGCATCGATGCGGGAACTTGACCGGATGCGGCTCGACCAGATATTTAAAACCATTGAGCGAACGATGCAGTTTGTTTCGTTCGTCATGCTGTCCCAGTTATGGCAAGACCTCCTGCAGAAAAAAATCACCCTTCCCGATAACATGGCCAATGAATTTGAGGGAAGGATAACCGTATTAAGCATGGGGAATTTTACATGGATGATTCGGGCTATCGGGAAACTTTATGAAGAGACCGGACAGCCGTGGTTCATGGAGGAGATGGGAGAAAATTTTGATAAGAAATTCCTTGCGGCCCTTGATTTCTGGGTGCCGGAACGGAATGAGATAGGCCATTACCAGATAAACCTGACCCAGGAAGAGATAGAAAAGCGTTGCGTTGAGTATGAAGAGAAACTAACCTTTATATTGATCAGGATTGCGTTTCTGGCCAAGTACAGGCTGGTCTCTGTACGAGAAATTAAGGTCGAAAAACCTAAATACAAAGATGCAAGGTTCCATCACGTGGTGGATCTGTTAAACAGTTCCGATTCGGATTTCGCTGCGAAAGAAATTGACGAGGAAGTATATTCAGAAAGTCATTCGGTTTTGCTGATGAAATCCATCAAGACGATGGATGAATACCTGA
>CAYZEZ010000423.1:0-2811 GCA_964477295.1 uncultured Bacteroides sp.
CGCCCTGTTTCCTTACGGAAACACTTTCAGATTGCACCTCTTGTTCACCTACAATAAGCAGATAAGGAATTTTCTTTAACTCATTGTCCCTTATCTTTTTACCTACCTTTTCACTCCTCTCGTCAATCAGAGTGCGAATATCGCAATTATTTAGAATATTTAAAACTTTTTCAGCGTAATCATTGAATTTTTCGCTTACCGGTATCACGACTGCCTGGTCTGGTGAGAGCCAAAGTGGGAATTTCCCTCCGGAATGTTCGATCAGAATGGCTACAAACCTTTCCATCGAACCGAAAGGCGCCCTGTGGATCATCACCGGCCGGTGTTTCAGGTTATCGGCACCCACATATTCAAGCTCAAAACGGTCAGGTAGGTTATAGTCAACTTGGATGGTTCCAAGCTGCCACTTCCTGCCCAATACATCTTTAACCATGAAGTCGAGTTTCGGTCCATAGAATGCTGCTTCACCTATTACCGTAACTGCGTTAAGATCCCTGGTTTTAGTTGCTTCGATAATGGCCTTTTCAGCTTTTTCCCAGTTTTCATCGGAGCCGATGTATTTTTCCTTATCCATGGGATCACGAAGCGATATCTGGGCTTCGTAGTCATTGAAGTTCAGTGCATTAAAAATATAAAGAATAATGTCGATCACCTTGGTGAACTCGTCCTTTAGTTGATCGGGACGGCAAAAAATATGTGCATCGTCCTGAGTGAATCCGCGGACCCTGGTCAGTCCATGAAGTTCGCCACTTTGTTCATATCTGTATACTGTACCAAATTCAGCATAGCGTATAGGCAGGTCTTTATATGAATGGGGCCGGCTATTGAACATTTCGCAGTGATGCGGGCAATTCATGGGTTTTAGCATGAATTCTTCTCCTTCGATGGGAGTTTTCATGGGTTGGAAGGAGTCCTTTCCATATTTTTCGTAGTGCCCTGATGTAATATAGAGCTCTTTGTTCCCAATGTGAGGTGAAATAACAGGTTGATAGCCATATTTGACCTGTACTTTTTTAAGGAAATTCTCGAGTTTTTCTCTGAGCATAGCCCCTTTAGGTAACCAGAGGGGCAATCCTGCACCCACTTTTTGGGAAAAAGTAAACAGGTCAAGGTCTTTACCTATCTTCCGGTGGTCCCGTTCCTTTGCCTGTTCAAGCATATCCAGGTATTCATCAAGCATTTTCTGCTTCGGGAAGGTTATCCCGTAAACACGGGTTAGTTGTTTTCGGTTGATGTCACCCCGCCAGTAAGCACCTGCCAGGGTCAGTAGTTTAATAGCCTTAATTTTACTGGTATCCGGCAGATGGGGCCCTTTGCAGAGATCCACGAATTCGCCCTGCTGGTAAAAGCTGATAGTTCCGTCTTCCAATTCGCTTATAAGTTCCAGCTTATAATCATCACCCTTTTCTTTAAAGAATTTTAAGGCCTCGTTCTTGGAAATATCTTTGCGGTTATAGGTTTCTTTCTGTGATGCCAGTTCCTGCATCTTGGCTTCAATTTTTGGCAGGTCGGCATCCGTTAACATCTGTTCATCGGGCAATTCCACATCGTAATAGAAGCCCTGATCAATAGGTGGTCCGATCCCGAATTTGGTTCCCGGGTAATAGAATTCCAGGGCCTCTGCCATCAGGTGGGCTGAGGAGTGCCAGAAAGCATGTTTCCCTTCCTCATCATCCCATTTATGTAACCTGATTGAGGCATTTTTGGTGATGGGCCGCGACAGGTCCCGGATTTCATCATCTACTGATATCGATAACACCTCTTTTGCCAGGGATGAACTAATGCTTTCAGCAATTTCAAGTCCTGTTATTCCTGCTTCAAATTCCCTGACTGATTGGTCTGGAAACGTAATTTTTACTTTACCCATATCGGTTTTCTGTGAAAAAAGTGAACAAAGATATACATTATCACTCAAAAACCCATAATTCAGGGCATTTTCCGGCATTTGGCATAGATTTTGGATTCTGTATGGTAACATTAAAATCTACAGTCATGAAAAAGATAATATTATTCATAATAGCCGTGCCTTTACTGCTGATAAGCTGTGACAGGCATCCATTTGCAGACTTTACGGTTTCTGATTCAGAAATTGAATTAGGTATGTCTGTTTTTTTTAACAATTATTCTTATGATGCTGATTATTTTGAGTGGGATTTCGGGGATGGCTATGTTTCATTCGATTTCAATCCCAGTCATACATATGAATTCCCCGGGACCTTCACAGTTTCTTTAACTGCCTATCATGATAACCGGGAATGGGACCGGGCCTACACGACTATATATGTTGCCAATCCAACAGGTCTTGAGGTTCAGGTTCTGGAGTATTATGATGAATATGCAGTGCCAGATGCCAGTGTGATTTTGTACAATTATGAGGACGATTGGTGGGATGAATACAATCCGGTGGTTGAAGGATTTACTGATGAATGGGGTTTTGTAACCTTTACTGGTTTATATCCTCAGAGATATTATGTTGATGTATGGGAAGATTTTCATAACAACTGGATCCTGGCAGAAGAAGATTTTGGCTTTGTGGAGACCGATGTTTTGGTACCTCATACCATGAATTATTTCATCGCATGGGTTGATTACGTTGTTCCTACGAAAAAAAGTGATGGACGGCCGGAAAAAAGTGTGGAAATTTTGAAACTGGAAAAGGTAGATAAACGTATATATGACCAAAAAGCAGAAAGTTCAAGAAAAAAGATTGAAGAATTAAAAAACAGAGAAAAAAAGACAATCGAGTAAACCTTTTGGTACGAAAATTGTTTGTAATATAAAGAGAACAACATTTTGTAAAATTTTTCATAG
>CAYZEZ010000424.1:0-2804 GCA_964477295.1 uncultured Bacteroides sp.
ACCAGCTCAGGAGAATTGGTGTTGCTTCAAACGATAATCATGGTTTTTTTGATACGGATGTTATCACATTATAAGCTATTAAATCCAACTATTCTCATTTGGATATCATAATTACCATAATTTTTCTTTTTACTTTCAATATCTTTAAATAAGCCTTTATCGGTAGCTTCAGGCTTTATGTCAAAATTGAAGAACATAATTCAGGTAGAGCGGTAAACATATATGAAACATAGTCCAAGATGAAAAGTGAAAAACTGAACCCACCTGATTGGCACCAATACCGGAAGCAGTTTCCGGTAGCGGATAACTATATTTATTTCAATCATGCGGCCATTGCACCGATTTCAATATCGGTTAAAGAAAAGACCAATGAGTGCTTATCCAGATACTGCGAAAACGGGATTGTCAGCAACAGGGAATTCCTTCAGGATGTTGAACAGACACGTTTTCTGGCAGCCAACCTGATAAATGCTTCTCCATCAGAAATAGCATTTGTCAAAAACACGACCCAGGGGATACAAATTGCAGCCAATGGTATTCATTGGGAAGAAGGGGACAATGTCCTGGTACCGGTAAATGAATTTCCTGCAAATGTATTCCCATGGTTGAATCTGGCTGAAAAGGGCATAGAAACACGCTTTATCCCTCTTAAAGACGAAAGGTTTACGGTACGTGAAATAGAGCATTACATGGATGAACGCACCAGAGCTGTAAGTGTTAGTGCAGTTTCCTTCACCAATGGTTTCAGGTGTGACCTGGACGGGATCGGTCAGCTATGTAAAGACAGAGGGGTATTCTTCATAGTTGATGCCATTCAGGCACTCGGTGCCCTGGAGGTAGATGTAAAAAAAAGCAAGATTGACCTGTTATCTGCCGATGCGCATAAATGGCTTCTTGGGCCCCAGGGGATAGGATTTGCTTACATTTCCAAATCTATACTGGATCATCTTAAAGTTTCGAATCTTGGGTATAAAAGCATGTTGAATGAAAATGAATACCTCGATCATTCCATCAGACTCAAACCAGATGCATCCCGTTTTGAGGAGGGTACACTGAATATTACTGGTATTATAGGCCTGAAAGCTTCCCTGGAATTACTGCTGGCAATAGGTATTTTAAGAATTGAAAAGAGACTTTTCGAGATTGCAGATTTATTAACCGATAAACTGCTGAGCAAGAATTTTGTTATTAAAAGTCCCCTGGGAATGCATGAAAGATCGGGTATTATATCATTCTATCATAACAACATCTCAACCGAAAGGATCTATGAGAACCTGTTTAAAGCCAATGTGGTATGTGCAGTGAGAGACGGAGCCATTCGTATTTCACCTCATTTTTATAATAATTCTGATGATGTGGATAAATTCCTGAACGCATTACCTGGAAATTCTAATCAAAACCCTAAACATCAAAAAGCAAAATAATGGAAACGAAAATGAAAAATAAAAAGATATTTGTCACGGGTGCAGGTGGATTCATCGGAAGCCACCTTTGTGAAAGACTCGTGATGGACGGAGCTGAAGTGACGGCATTGATCCGTTATAATTCAAAAGGTTTACACGGCTTTCTTGAGGATTCACCATCAGAAATAAAGGATAAGATCAAAGTCGTATTGGGAGACATAAGGGATGAGAATACGTTCAGGGAATACATGAAAGATCAGGACATCGTTTATCATTTAGCGGCGGTACCGGGTATACCATATTCTTTCGTGTGCCCCCATGACATATTTGACAACAATACACTGGGGGCACTCAATCTTTTGAATGCATCCAGGGACATGAAACCTGGAAAGATAATTCTCGCCTCAACAGCTGAGACATATGGTGACAGTCAGTATCTACCAATTGACGAGAAACATCCCCAAATACCCAAATCACCATATGCTGCCTGTAAAGCAGCCATGGAAAATCTGGCCTGGAGTTTTATTCATGCCTATGAAATGCCTGTAACCATTGTACGCCTGTTTAATAATTACGGACCCAGGCAATCGACTCGTGCTGTAACTCCTACGATCATTACTCAGATGTTAAACGGAGATGAGGTAAAGATTGGCTCACTGCACCCGAAACGTGATTTTACTTTTGTCCTGGATACGGTCGAAGCACTCAGAAAAGTTGCCTTGCTGAAGGAATCCGGAGAGGTATTTAATATAGGGAGCAACTGCTATATTTCCGTCAGGGAAATCATAGAGATTGTTTCGGAGATCCTTCATAAAAAGGACTTGCAAATTATTACCGATGAAACACGGATCAGGCCAGGCACCAGTGAAATACCGACATTAAAGGCCGACTATACCAAATTACATGAAAGAACTGGTTGGAAACCTGAATACAGTTATGAAAAAGGTCTGGAAATGACCATAAATTGGTTTGCAAAAAACCTTCATTTATACAAGAGCGGAGTATATACTATATAGCCATCATTTAATGTAAAATCAATGAGCAGGAAAGGAGAAAATGAAAGGTTTGGGTTCTGGAACGGGAAACGAGTACTGGTTACTGGAGCTGCGGGTTTCATCGGAAGTCACCTTTGTGAAAAGCTTGTACTTTCAGGGAGCAGGGTTAGCGCTTTCATCCGCTATAACTCGGCCAACTCCTACGGGCTTTTGGAGAGTCTGAATAATAATATCCTGTCGAACATCGAAATTATCTCTGGTGACATCCTGGATGAGTCATCATTAATAAAAGCCACACAGAAAGTTGATATTGTATACCATATGGCAGCCCTGCCCGGGATACCCTATTCTTTCACCAATCCTCGTCACGTTTTCATGGTAAACACAAGTGGGACATTCAATCTAT
>CAYZEZ010000425.1:0-2776 GCA_964477295.1 uncultured Bacteroides sp.
TTCTCCGGCAAGTTCTTCCTTGATAACATCTGATTCGATCTCACCATCAAACAACTTGACAATCCGGTGAGCACGCATGGCAATATCCACTTCGTGCGTAACAAGAATGATGGTATTTCCGAGTTTGTGGATCTCGTCAAAAACGTTCATAATATCAATGGATGTTTTTGAATCCAGGTTCCCGGTTGGCTCATCCGCCAGGATAATTGAAGGATGATTCACCAGTGCCCTGGCCAAAGCAACACGCTGACGCTGACCGCCAGATAATTCATTTGGTTTATGTTCAATCCTGTCGCTCAGGCCAACACTTGCACACACCTCCTCTGCTCTCTTGATTCTTTCCGTTTTTGAAACACCTGCATAAATAAGCGGGAGCATTACATTTTCCAATGCATTATACCTTGGAAGCAAATTAAAGGTCTGGAAAACAAACCCGATTTCGTTGTTCCGGATGTCGGCGAGCTGGTTGTCATCCATCTTACTAACATCCTTGCTATTCAATATATATGACCCTTCGGTCGGGGTGTCAAGACAACCGATCAGGTTCATCAATGTTGATTTCCCTGATCCCGATGGCCCCATGATCGCCACATACTCATTCCTGAAAATTTCCAGTGAAACATCCCTGAGAGCCTCGACGATAATCTTACCAATCTTATAATTTTTAACGATGCCTTCGAGCTTAATTAAATTCTCCATAAATAGTATTATGTATAAATATTAGTTGCGCGTTGCGAGTTATGAGTTGCAAGTTATCCCTGTGCCCAGTACTTCGTTCCTCGTAACCCGTAACTCGTAAATTCTTTTAGAGTATCCAAAAATAAGATTTTTTGAGCGGATAACAGGAATTAAACTCAAAATCTTACAATATAGTGTTGCTTCTGGATAGCTTTTTTAATAAAAAGAATCCCAAACTGAAAAAGATCAATGCTGACAGCTATATCAGATCGATGAATTAATGTTTCCCATGCCCTGGTCATGGAGGGAGACCAGTAAATATCATCGAGGATAATTGCCATATTTTCAATTGAACCGGAAAGTACCATTTCCGTGTATTCAAGCAACCTTTCTCCCTGGTGATCTCCATCTATAAAAACCAGCAGGTCATTTTTATTTTTGAGCTTCTTTAACAGGGAGAAAAGTTTGTCAATGAATAATCCGTGGATCAGTTCCACTTTAGCCTGGTTTAAATTATCCATCGTTTGCCGGGCAATCTCATGAATAGCTTTGGATCCTTCAATAGAATACAGGAAACATTGCGGGTAACCCCTGGCAAGGTATGCTGAACTGATCCCGGGCCCGGTTCCAAGTTCAATGATTGCAGATGGCTTGTACCAGGAAACAAACCGGGAAAGTAACCGGCCATATTTCGGTTTTACAGCAGTGTATCTCACAATATGCCTAACTTCCCTCTCCTCCCCAATTCGTTTGCGTGATCCTTGCCCATGATCTTCCATCTTTATTTTATGTCTCTCCCGCAACAACTCTTTACGCCTGTTATCAATGTCAGCATAGTTATGTGTATCACAGCCGCATAAAACGCTGGTTATAAATCCGAATACAAAGGGTGAATGGATCCCGTGTCCTTTCCTGTGCCTGGCCCTGACCAGGTATACTAAATAATAAAAAAGAATTCGCATATCGGTTTATCAGGAATAACGGCCTGTTCATGGCAAGGTAGTTTGATTTATCTTTCTATGCAAAGAGATGTTCAATGATAATTTATATTTTTATTGCAATTGTGTCGAAATGGCAGATATCCTGAATAACGAAATACAGTTTCTTCCCGGTGTAGGGCCAAAAAGGGCCGAACTACTCCGCAATGAGCTAAATATCAATACATTTGGAGACCTCCTTTATCATTTCCCTTATAAATATATCGACCGGTCGAAATTCTATTCCATCGGTGAAATTAATTCCTCCCTACCCTACATCCAGATAAAAGGAAAGATTATATCGATGAAGACAGCAGGCCCCAAATACAAAAAAAGACTGGTGGCAGAATTCACCGACGGGTCAGGGACCATTGAGCTGGTCTGGTTCAAGGGTACCAGCTGGATCAAGCAAAGCCTGAAGAAGGATGTCGAATATGTAGCCTTTGGAAAACCCACCCTTTTTGGTCGCCAGATTAACCTTGTGCATCCTGAACTGGAGGAAGCAGACAAGTTTGACGGACAGATCTCCTCAACATTGCAGGCTCAGTACAGCACTACTGAAATCCTCAAAAAGAACCACCTGACATCCAGAACACTGCAAAAGCTTGTCTTTAATCTTTTCAGATCCTTCAAAATAGATATTAAGGAGACATTGCCTGATTACCTGGTCAGGGATCTCAAATTACTGCCCCTGGACCAATCCATACGCAACATCCACTTCCCTGAATCAACCGGTCTGCTGAACAAAGCCCGGTTCAGGCTCAAATTTGAGGAGCTGTTTTACATCCAGTTAAATATCCTGAAACAGAAATTCATCCGGGAAAACCGCGTGAAAGGTTTTGTTTTTACCAGGGTCGGGGATTTTGTTAACAGGTTTTACAAAGAGAATCTTCCCTTTGAACTTACCGGTGCACAGAAAAAGGTTATCCGGGAAATCAGGAGGGACACAGGTTCGGGGAAACAGATGAACCGTTTATTACAGGGCGATGTTGGAAGCGGGAAAACACTGGTTGCTTTAATGGGTATGCTTATTGCGCTGGATAATGGTTACCAGGCTTGTCTGATGGCTCCTACTGAAATCCTCGCCAATCAGCATTATAATACCCTGAGCAAAATGATTG
>CAYZEZ010000426.1:0-2769 GCA_964477295.1 uncultured Bacteroides sp.
TGTAATCGAACTTCTTATAATAGGTAAATATTTCATGGACCGACAATACCCCGGGGTCTTCTTTACCAGGAATATGATCCACTCCCCTATCCTTTCTGTACCAATCATAAATCCGTCCCACAAACGGAGATATCAGTTGAACACCGGCTTCTGCACATGCGATAGCCTGCGGCATACTAAATAACAACGTAAGGTTACACTTTATATTCTCTTTTTCAAGTTCCTCTGCTGCTTTAATCCCTTCCCAGGTAGAAGCTACTTTTATTAAGATCCGGCCCCGGTCCATCCCATTTTCCTCGTATAAGCCAATCAGTTTTCGGGCTTTCTTGATGGTTTTTTCAATATCAAAAGAAAGCCTGGCATCGACCTCTGTGCTTACCCGGCGGGGAACTATCTTCAGCGTCTCAATGCCGAAATTAACCGCAGTTTTATCGAGGGTGTTGTTCAATTGTTCTTCGGCATTTCCTCCCTTCTTGTGGCTATAGGTAATGGCCTCCTCAATTAATGGATAATAGGCTTTATTCTGTGCAGCCGCGAAAATCAGGGAAGGGTTGGTAGTCGCATCAATTGGTTTATATTGCCTGATACTCTCAAAATCACCGGTATCGGCTACCACTTCGGTGAAGGTTTTAAGCTGTTCAAGTAAATTCATCGGAATACAGTATGTATCTTTTTTGAAGAATCAAATATAAACATTAACATCAAGAATTTATGTGATACAAAACAAGTAAAATAAAATTTGAAATTTGTTGTCTTTATCGTGAAAAAGTTAACTTTAAGTTTTAGACTTTAACGGAGAATATCAAATGAAATCAATGTTATTAACCGGGATAAGGGAGATGGAAATGCGGGTTGTACCTGATCCCGTGATGATCCGTGACGATGATGTGCTGATACGGATGAAGAGCATTGGCGTATGCGGATCGGATGTTCATTATTATACTGCCGGAAGAATTGGCAGCCAGGTAGTGAAATATCCTTTTGCTGTTGGTCATGAAACAGCAGGTGTGGTGGAAAAAACCGGTAAGGGGGTGACTCGTGTTAAGCCCGGAGATAGAATAGCCCTAGATCCTGCCATAGCCTGTGGTGAATGTGACCAGTGCCGCTCAGGCAGGGAGCATACATGCCGTAACCTTTCGTTCCTGGGCTGCCCGGGGCAGGGAGATGGATCCCTGTCAGAGTTTCTGGTCATGCCGGAAAGATGCTGTTTTCCTGTTCCGGATCACATGAATCTCGACCAGGCTGCGCTGTCGGAACCATTATCCGTTGGCATTTATGCCATCCGGCTTTCCGGCCTGCCACAAACGGGAACCAGCATTGGAATTCTGGGATGTGGTCCTATCGGGATGAGTGTCCTGCTAGCTTCACAGGTCATCGGTGCAAAGAAATTCTATGTAACTGATAAGCTGGATTATCGTCTGGAAAAGGCAAAAAAGGCCGGCGCGACCTGGACTGGAAATCCCGATAAAGAAGATATTGTTAAATCAGTTGCAGAAATGGAATCGTTATCACTCGATATTGTATTCGAATGCTGTGGACAACAGGAAGCACTGGAACAGGCCATTGCTTTACTAAAACCGGGCGGAAAGATTATACTGGTCGGGATTCCTGAATTTGATTTCTGGTCGGTCCCGACAGATCAGATCAGGAGAAAAGAACTCAATATTCAGAATGTCCGGCGCCAGAACGATTGTGTTCAACCGGCGCTGGATATGATCGCTGAAGGTAAGATAGATATAAATCAGCTGGTTACACACCATTTCCCGTTTGAACGAACAAAGGAAGCGTTCGACATGGTTGATAAGTATGCAGACGGCGTGATGAAAGCCATGATTGCATTTGATTAATTCATACATAACCTGCCGTTTGCAGGTTATGTATGAAGCAATAATACAATAGCTTAAATATTATGAATCCACTCGCAGGAATTGGCCTTATTGCCATCGGCAGCATAGGTGCTGCCAGTTTCTATGTTCCCTTTAAAAAAGTAAAGAAATGGGCCTGGGAATCTTACTGGATCAGTCAGGGACTGGCCGCCTGGATCATAGCCCCATGGGTGTTTGCCCTGCTTACCGTTCCGCAGGGAACGCTTCTTGACATCCTTTCCGAATCACCCTTGTCAGCCAAATTGCTGGCAATGCTTTTTGGCGCACTGTGGGGGGTTGGGAGCTTAACTTTCGGACTAAGTATCAGATACCTGGGAGTAGGCCTTGGACAAAGCATTTCCCTCGGTTTCTGTGCAGCATTCGGAACATTGATACCTCCTGTTGTTGCGGGGGAGAATCTCTTCGGATCAACCGCCGGTATTCTTACCCTGTTTGGAGTAGCCATTTGCCTCGCCGGAATTATTGTCATCGGTTATGCAGCATCACTAAAAAGTAAAAACCTTACTGAAGAAGAACGAAAAGCGGCAATCAAAGAATTTGCACTGAAAAAGGGATTGATCATAGCTGTATTCGCAGGAGTCATGAGTGCCTGTTTTAACTATGGATTCGTAACCGGCATGCCGATCAATGATGTAGCCAGAGAGTATGGTACCAATGAATTATTCTTAAGTAATCCCACACTGATTTTTATCTTGCTGGGAGGATTTATCACCAATATTTGCGTTTGCGGATTCCTTAATATAAAAAACAGAACCTACAAGGATTACTTTTCAGTCAGCGCCGGAACATTTTTCAATAACCTGTTTTTTACTTTCCTCGCAGGATTACTCTGGTTCCTGCAATTTCATTTCTTCGGGATGGGAAAAAGCATGCTGCCTGAATC
>CAYZEZ010000427.1:0-2737 GCA_964477295.1 uncultured Bacteroides sp.
CGTCTGATTCGCAGGTAAAAGGGGGGGGAGTTTCGCCGCCACGTCCATCGCGTATTGTAGCGCGGTGGGCTGGTTGGCCTTGAGCTGGAACAAGGCGTCGCCGCCGTTTTCAACGACCAGCGTGTCGTAGATCACTGAGCTCCAAAGTCCCTTTTCATCCTGGAATTGTATGGCAACAATATGCGTATCGATCTCAAGCGGGGGTGGCGGAATGGACACATCCAGAATCAAAAAGTTTTCATTGTTTGCCTTGATAACAAAGTCCTGGACCAGCTTGGGATTGTTGTCATATATAACCCTGTAAGAAGTAATATAATTATCTCCGGTAAGTGCATGTTCAGGAAAAATGTAGAAAAGGTGGGTCATCACACTGCTGTATTTGCAAGAGTTGTCCTTAAAGCGGCAATTAAAGGAGTGCAGTCCATTCTCAAAATCAGTTAGATCAATATCAGATAGGAAGGTGTATTGCTTCTCAGGGCTGATCACCGCAGTTTGTTGGTCTGCCAAGTTATTGTCGAACCAGTATTCCATGTTTACCAATTCTGCATCCAGCATGGCTTCCCTGGCATACTTATAAAACCATTGTGTATGGACACTGCTACATTGATTGCTGTCATCCTTGATCCGGATGTTAAAATGATGCAAACCTTCATTCAGCGTATCAAGAGTAAGTATTTCTGACAAAGTGAAAAAACCGGATGGGGAAAGTTCCTGTGTGAATTTTGATGACAGGTTATCGATCCAGTATTCACACCTGGTAATTTTTCTTATACCAGGGGGTTGTGTCTCCTGGTATCTATAGAAAAAATGGGATTTAATGCTGCTCCAAGCATGTCTGTCATCTCTGAAGCGTAGATGAAAACTGTGTATGCCGGGTTCGATTGTATCCAGATAGTATTTTTCATATAATAAGAATACATCTGTGGGGACAGCTATTTGCTCATTTATTATACTGTAGTCATCAATCCAATATTGGTACAAATCAATTTTACTGTCCCATAAAGTGTCAAACTCATTGAATTTATAAAAATGGTGGGTCATTACGGAGCTCCACCTGCCTGAGTCATCCACAGAGCGAAGATTGAAGGTGTGCATTCCCTCAACAAGCGAAGAACAATCTAACACCTCTGAAATATAGATGGAACTTGATGGAAATACATTGGTGAATGTACTTCCCATGTCATCATCAAACCAGTAGGTATAGCCGGTAAGATTGGTCTGCCCGTGCAGTGTTATGCAGATCCAGATAGACAAGCATAGGAACCAAAACTTCTTCATATCGGAAGGTTTAACGATCCTGTGCATCAACGCGGACCTTCACGTTCAGTTCATTGTTCTCGTTTAATTTAAAATCAATATCCTTATAACTTATATGCGGGTTCACCGGTACATGTTTGAATGGATACTTGGTTCCGAATATTCCGACATCGTATCCGTCCGTTCCAGCATTATTTCCTGGGCAGGCAACGAATAGCTCATAATTATCTGAGAATGAATAGCTATAGGGACTGGGATCATTAGTAAAGATCGAGGTTGCAGCCTGGCCGACGATATTACTGGATCCGTCGTTACCATTTGTTGGAAATGAAGCATTCTGGGTGAATAAATTATTAAGAAAAGTATTATTAGTCACATAATAAGTAAAGACATCTAATGTAATAATAACATTATTCTCGAAGATGCAATCAGAAATATCAGCAAAATGATCAAAACTAGCACTAATCAAACCTGCAAAAATATTATTCTGAAATAATGAATTTGAAAAGAACCTAATTTGGTAATTAAGGTTAGGCATACTGAAATAATTTTTTACGATGTGAGTGGATTGGGCATATCCCCCGCAAAATGCTCCAAAAATTACGCTTTCATGTAATATAATATTTTCTGAATTTGTTGCAACTGATCCATTGTATGATAGATACAAATAACTAGTTATTAAACACCTTGTTATGGTGTAATTATTTACGGTTTGATTATACTCGGCAGTCCCGAATTGTACACCACCACTAATTTCTAAACCAGATAACAAACCATTGTCCGCCCCAGTCAAGATTCTGAGGTTTCCTATTAATATTGAAGGTGTGGTCGCTTTACAGGAATCAGGATAATACCCCACTCCATAGATGCACAATTTGCGGTCGATGGTAACAGTTCCAACATTGAATGTTCCCCCTGGAACATAGATTGTATCGCCGTTAACCGAAGGGCCGAAGGCCTCCTGAAAACTTTTATAATAGTTTATATTCCCTGAATGATGCAGGGCAAAAAAAGGTTGCGCATTCAGAGCAAATCCTGATAAAGCAAAGACAATTAATAAAATTAGTGTTTTCATGGTGTATGTTATTGGTTGATTGCTATAAATCAATCTTTTAATATATTATTTTAATTAATGCAAAACAAATTATATTTTATGATTCCCAGCACTTATTTGATGTACAAGGATTCTTTGTGTATTGTTAAAATTAAGTTATTCACTTGCCAGGTCAAATATTAGCCCATGCTCCCTGACATTAGGTTTTGATAAGAAAAAATTGAACATATAAGAAATCCTGAATCTGAGCATGGGAACTCTGGATGCAGAAACCAATTTATTGAAAATTGGGACCAACCTTAAGATATTCAGGAACGGATATTCGATGAGAAAACCTGAGGAAAAATAAACATTATCCCTTATTTATCCCCATCCAGATGCAGGCTGTGGTAAATGAGCGACTCGAGCTCGTGGCCGATGCAGATG
>CAYZEZ010000428.1:0-2732 GCA_964477295.1 uncultured Bacteroides sp.
CAGGTATTTTATTTACATCCAAGACAGTAATTATAACTGTATCTTCATCTGAATCAAGATCCCCGTCGCTAACGACCAGGGAAAAAATATAGCCAGTATTTTCTGTCACTTCCGGAGCAGAAAAGGTCGGATCAGGCAGGGTGCTGTCGGACAGGACGATTCCTGATGGTGATGTCCAGGTAAAATTAAGGGTACTATCCTCGGGGTCATGTGAATCGGATCCGTCCAGTGTTACCAGGTCACCTTCATTTATCACCTGGTCTGATCCGGAATGGGCAATAGGTCGCAGGTTAAGGATCCCGTTTAGTTCCAGGGAAGCGGTTCCTCCCACCGAAAAAACCCCCTCCCCTGCCAGGTAGATTGCCTCAACTATTGTGATCTCTTTTTGTTCGCTTTCATCCCAAAGCCTGAAATCAACAGTATTTCCGGGGGTATACCCATTAATTTCCGGAGGTGTGGCATCATTCTTTGAGGCCACAAAAGTCAGGTAGGCACCTCCCGTCAGTTCATGGGTCACGGTCCCGGCCCCGACACAATAATCCCCGTCAAACACAGCAATTTCATCCGCGGCCTGCATATTCGAATCCGATATAGCAGCCCTGGTAAAATAAAAATTCATATGGTCAAAGCCATTCCCCGTCCAGACCGGAATAAAATGACCTGATTGGCTGTCGCTTCCGGATATTATTTCCACCGAAGATTTCAGCGGGGATTCACTGAAAGTTATGCTGGTATTCTTACTTACCTTGATCTTATATCCTTCCCCGGGTTCAAACGTACCAATATTATCAACCCATCCAATTGGGAACACATTCTCAATGGCTGCTCCTGTTTCATCCTGAACCTTCAGCAGGGAGCCTTCTGCAATAAGTGTTTCCAGCGCATCCATGGCATTCTGAGGGGTGCTTAACGGATAGCTGATGATGTTCCATCCTTCCAGCAATGAAATCTCAAAAGGTCCCTGGATCTCAAATCCTTCAGTAATGAGTTCTGTCGCACCGGCGACCTTGACCTTATAGCCTTCAGTCGGATTGAATTCCGGGATGTTGTTCACCCATCCGATTGGTTCAACATATTCAAGGGCCGCACCGGTTTCGTCCTGGACTTTTATAAGTGTTCCGTTATCGATAAGCGGTTGAAAAATACTCATAAGGTCGGTACCAGGCGGGAGATGAAAAAACGAAATGATATTCCATCCCCCGGAAAGCGTGATGACCTGATCAACCATTGAGCTGGCCGAGAGATGAAACGATGCTGTGCCACCGATTGAGAAAACGCCCACTCCGTAAACATAGGTAACTTCGACTTTGGTGATCTCCTTTGTTTCACTGGCATCCCAGATCCGGTAAGAGATGCTGTGTCCAACTGTAAAACCATTGATGCTGGGGGGCGTGGCATCATTTTTTGAAGCCACAAAAGTCAGGTAGGCTCCTCCCGTTAGTTCCTGGGTCAGGATTCCGAAACCAACACAATATTCTCCATCGAAAACGGCAATCTCATCGCCGGCTTCCATATTAACCTCATCAATCTTTGCTGATAGCACATAGAAGTTCATGTGATCCACACCATTCCCTGTCCAGACTGCGGAAAAATGAGTTTGTGATAACAGGCCAATAGTTGTCATCGAAACAAACACCAGGAAAATCAGGTATTTTTTCATAACTGATATCATTTTATTGGTTACGTTTTGAAAGAGAAAAGATCACAGGATTATTTAATGAATACGACTCGCTTGATATCAGAATAATCCCCGGTAACCATTTTATAGAAATAGATGCCGGGACTTAAATGAATACCTGACGGGTCCTTACTTTCCCATGTGACCTGGTAAAAACCACTGGCCTGGTCCCTGTTCACAAGCACGGCAATCTTTTCCCCGATGATATTATAGATCTCTATTTTCACATGAGTATCCGAACCGATGCCGTAGGTTATCATGGTCTGATCGGTAAAAGGATTGGGATAAGCATCGCCCAGGTATGACTGGACATAAGACTCAAAATCAGGATATAGGACAGTGGTCCCGAGTCTTTCGAAATCTGTTGTGTACCCGGAAGTTACGGCCATTTCCCTGACCGGCTTTTCCACATCGGCGCCGGCTATCCAGAGGACAATACGTATCGGATCTCCTTCGGTAAAACCATCTGTTTTTTCCGTCGTAGGATCGTCCCTGGATGCAACCATGGAGAGGTATTCCTGGTCCGGGCCCGTAACAATCCCATACCCGGTACAAACTTCACCATCAAATACACCGATCTCATCTCCCGGGCTAAGTCTTTGCCTGCCAACAGTTGGTGAAATGAGATAAATATTCATGTGATCCAGTCCGTTTCCTTCCCAGGAAGGAATAAAATGCCTTGGTTGGGGATCATAAGTAGTGGTAAGTGCTGATTTTTTAGTGCTCTCTGTTATCAAAAGGTTTGTATTCTCACCAACCTTTATCTTGTACCCTTCTCCGGGTTCAAATGTCAGGATGTTATAGATCCAGCCAATAGGCGGCACATTCTCGATGGCATTACCCTGCTCGTCCTGCACCTTTAGCAGGCTTCCGTCTGAAATCAGCGCAGACAGCATCTGTTGGGCATCCTGACCCTGGGAGGACGGGTAACCCATAATATTCCAGCCTTCATCAAGAGGAATACTGAATGGCAGCTCAATGGGAAATCCGGTTGATAAAAGCTGGATATTATCGTTCACTTTAATCTTGTAGCCTTCGGTTGGGGACATGTCAT
>CAYZEZ010000429.1:0-2692 GCA_964477295.1 uncultured Bacteroides sp.
CTTCTTATCATTACTATGATTGGATTGTATATTTTGTTCAACAGGCATTAGACTGATATGAAAATAACCAGACTTGTTGTTTTTCTTTATATAACTTTGTTGGCAGCGGCTGTTAACGCACAGACTGTTGACGGTGAGCCAGCTCCCGTCTCTCCACCCCCGGAAATTTATCAATCCGAACCATGGGAAGATCCGCTTATCTGCGGTATAAACCGTGAAAGGGCCAGGGCTTCTTCCTGGTCTTTCGATAATGTATCCGATGCCCTCACATGCAGCAGGGAACATTCTGCCCGTGTGATGATGCTTAATGGAGAATGGAATTTTCATTTTGCCGCTAAACCTGAGGATGCCCCCAACGTTTTTTACCTTGGCCGTGTTAAGAACTGGGACAAAATTGAGGTACCATCAAACTGGGAATTAAAAGGATATGACATTCCAATATATAAAAGCGCAGTATATCCTTTCCGGCCGGTTGACCCGCCAAATATTCCCCATGACTACAATGCTATAGGATCATACCAGCGTACCTTTTCAATTCCGGAAGAATGGAAGGGCATGAATATTACGCTTCATTTCGGTGCTGTAAGTTCAGCTTTTAAAGTATGGGTGAACGGATTATTTGCCGGTTATGGGGAGGACAGTTTTCTGCCCTCAGAATTTAATATCACTCCATACCTGAAAGAGGGTGAAAATATACTTTCAGTCCAGGTCATCAGGTGGAGCGATGCCTCCTACCTGGAGGACCAGGATCAATGGCGGCTGAGTGGTATCCAGCGTGATGTTATGCTGCTTGCCGAACCCGGTTTGCGCATAGTCGATTTCCACTACCAGGCTAAGCTGGATCCTGATTACAGGAACGCTGTTCTGAGCATTCGTCCGAGGATTGAAAACCTTACCGGATCCAGTGTGGCAGGTTACATAATAAAGGCTCAACTCTATGACCAACAAGGACTTCCCGTTTTAAAGGAGCCATTGCAGAAAACTGTGGAATCACTGCTGAACGAAGTATATCCCAGGCTCGACAATGTTAAGTTCGGTTTTCTTGAGGCAACAATTTCAGACCCGTATAAATGGAGTGATGAAAAACCATACCTGTACACGCTGGTCTTGTCACTCGAAGATAGCACGGGCAATAATCTGGAGGTTAAAAGCTGCAGGGCAGGATTCCGTAAAATTGAGTTTTCTGAAGAAAACGGAAAGCTGTTGATAAACGGTAAGGTAACCTACCTGTACGGAGTGAACCGGCACGATCATGATCCTGTACACGGGAAGGCCCTGACGAGGAACGACATCCTTAAGGATATCCTTACCATTAAACAGTTTAACTTTAATTGCATCCGGACCAGCCATTATCCCAATGATCCCTATTTATATGACCTGTGTGATGAATATGGGATACTGGTGATTGATGAAGCTAACCTGGAAACACATGGACTTGGGGGAAAGTTAAGCAATGATCCTCTATGGACCCATGCCTTTATGGAAAGGGCCATCCGAATGGTCGAAAGAGACAAGAACCATCCTTCCGTTATCATCTGGAGCCTGGGCAATGAATCGGGACGCGGGCCAAACCATGCTGCAATGGCTGGCTGGATCCATGATTTTGATATAACCCGACCGGTTCACTATGAACCTGCACAGGGCAATCACAGGGCAGAAGGTTATATTGATCCATCGCATCCTGATTACCCTAAAGATCATGCGCACCGGATACAGGTTCCGACTGACCAGCCTTACGTCGACATCATCAGCCGTTTCTACCCGGGACTGTTCACTCCTGAACTGCTGATCAACCAGCCTGGAGATAACCGTCCGATCTTTTTTTCAGAATATGCCCATTCAATGGGCAACTCAACCGGGAACCTTAAAGAATTCTGGGATATTTTTCGATCCAATCCACGGTTGATCGGTGGATGCATCTGGGATTTTAAAGACCAGGGGATATTAAAAACCGATCCACAGGGAATTGAATACTACGCTTACGGCGGTGATTTCGGGGAGGAATTTCATGACGGCAACTTCTGCATCAATGGAATTGTGGCTTCCGATGGGAGGCCCAAACCAGCCATATATGAATGTAAGCATGTCTTCCAACCGGTGGAGTGTACTCTTATTGATGCCAGTGGATCAGTACATATCGTAAACAGGCATGCAGTAAAATCATTGGAGTCATATGATATCATCATCAAAGTACTGGAGGACGGAAAGGAGATCCTGGAAAAGCAGCTGCCCGGGATGAAATTGCCGGCAGGGCAGGATACCACCATAAACATCAGTAAATACTTCCCGGAGTTTGATCCCGGGTCCGAATATCTTGGCAGTATTCATTTTGTATTGCATAATGATGAACCCTGGGCTGAAAAAGGTTTTGAGGTGGCATCCAACCAGTTTTCCCTGACAGGACTGCCGGAAAATAAGCATACAACACGGAAGTTTCCAGAGATAAGCCTCCGGGAAAATGGCATAAGCATCATAGTGGAAACCAAAAACGGACAGGTAGCTATTGATAAATCAACCGGAGCCCTCAGTTCTTATATCATGAACAAACAGGAACAGCTGGTACGCCCTCTGCTACCTGATTTCAGCCGTCCACCCACCGACAACGACCGCAGGGGATGGAAACCGCATGTCTTGATGAAAGAATGGTATAACCCGGAACTTAAACTAACGAAAATATCATCCTCGCAACCGG
>CAYZEZ010000430.1:0-2604 GCA_964477295.1 uncultured Bacteroides sp.
CTGTTGTATCCCAGGCGATCCAGTCGACCAGTCCACCCAGTGTTGAACTGCCGTTCCCATCACCAAATCTCCAGTAATTTTCAGAACTTGTTGAACCGGTTTTAACACTTGCAACAGGAACAGGATTCTCATCGACATAGAAATTCACTGTGTCCCCATGTTTATTTAACCGGTAAATATGCCATCCAAGAACACCTACAGGCAGATCCTCGCGCACACCTGATTCCTTGAGTTCATATTCTCCGTTGTTCCTAAGGAACAGTCTTTCCCTGAATCCTGCCTGCTGGATATCAAATTCCATGGTGCGGTCGAGTGTATCGGATACCTTTTTGATCCTGGCAACCAGGGTGAAGGGATCGTTTATATCGTTTGGAAAGCTATGCTTCCACATGAATTTTCCCGGATCTGCACCCGGAGATATCAATTCCAGGATATTGTTTCCGGGATTATCACCATCTGCCAGGATTGTATTGGTGGCAGGATCACCGCCTACGTTGCTTTCGCTGAATCCCAGTGGACTTGCATCCGGAGTTACATTGGCAGGGTATACAATCCAGGAGGGTACTTCTGTAACCAGAGAATCAGGGATAGTTACTCCCTCACCCGGTGCATAGGCTCCTGTGGTATCCCAGGCTATCCAGTCAATAAGTCCGCCCTGTGTTGAACTTCCATTCCCATCGCCAAACCGGAAATAGTTGTTTGCATCCGTGGTTGCCGTTTTGACACCGGCGATGGGCACGGGATTTTCGTCAAAAAAGAAGGTGACTGTATCCCCGGCTTTTGAAAGGCGGATAATGTGCCAGTCGAGCGGGCTGCCAGGGAGATCGCCACTCACATTGGCTTGTTTCAATTGCCAGGAATTATCATTCTTAATAAACAATCTTTCCCTGAACCCGCCCTGTTCAAGGTCCAGTTCCATGGTCCTGTCCAGCGTATCCGATGCTCCCTTAATCCTCATTACAATGGTCAGGGAATCATTCACATCATTCGGGAGGTTATACTTCCACATGAATTTTCCGGGATCAGGTCCCCATGATACGTTTTCCAGGTATTTGTTACCGGGAACATCCGGATCATCAAGAATGGTATTAATTGCCGGTTCGCCTCCTACGTTGCTTGTGACAAAGGCAAACGTGCTGGCATCAGGCAGTACTGAGCAGTCATAGACCACCCATTCCTGCCCCTTAATTGTAAAGGTCAGGAAGAGAAACAAAAAATTAATCAGGTAAAGCTTTTTCATAATACTTGATTTTAGGTTAGTAAATAAAAAGTAGCATTCTGTTAATACTTAAAAACAAAATTATTTTATTAATCACCTTGCAAGTTCAATAGCTGCAAGGATGAAAGGACCCACTCCCTTGGGATCATTTTTAACGATTCTTTCATGGATATAATAATCATAGCTCCCATCCCGGTAAGGATTTCCCCCAAGTCCGGCTGCACCACAGATCTGTGTCAGACTGGGTAGCCCATCCTGGTCTGTTATAACAAATTCTTTCAGGATTGACCCGAAAGAATCCTCTGCTACCTGGTAATATTTTTCTGGCAGATATCCATTTTTTGCCCCCTTTGCAAATGCATAGGTAAACATGCATGAACAGGATGCTTCAAGGTAGTTGCCTTCCCTGTTGCCCTGATCCAGCACCTGGTACCATAAACCGGTCTTAGGGTCGCGGACCTTTAGAATGGCATCAGCAGTATGATTTAAGATCTGCTTAATTTTCTCATAACCAGCATGTTCATCGGGAAAATAATCCAGGACATCAACGAGCGCCATCATAAACCAGCCCATTGCCCTGCCCCAGAATTGAGAGGATTGGCCGGTTTCCGGGGAAGCCCATTGCTGTTCCCTGCTTTCATCCCAGGCGTGGTACAGCAGTCCTGTTGCAGGATCCAGTGTGTGATCATAAATCAGGGTGATCTGAAGCGCTACTGTGTCAAACCATTCCTGCCGGTTGAACTCTTTTGCATACTGGGCCATAAAAGGAGAGGACATATAGATACCATCGAGCCACATTTGCCATGGATATCTTTTTTTATGCCAGAAACCACCCAGACCTGTTGTAGGTTGTTCTACCAGTTGTACAATGAAACTGTTAATGGCGTTGAGATACTTCTGCTCACCCGTTCTTTTATATAATGTAATCAAGTTTTTGGCAGGATTGATGTTATCAAGGTTATAATCAGTTTTTTTATATTTGGAAACAGTCCCGTCCTCTTTAACAAAATAGTCGATGTAATCCTGCATATATTTTGAATAAGCCGGATCTTCCGAGCCCAACCTGTCAATGGCCATACCTAGCAATGCAATGTCATACGACCATTTAATATTGTCTCCATATAAATAAACCAGGCTATCTGTTCTCGCCATTACAGCGTTTGCCATTTGAATTGCCCATTCATTATTTATATCCGCGTTTCCTTTCGGGAATTCCTTACAGGATCCTGCCAATCCGTCAATGCAGGCAAGGATGAGTAGCTGGTATATTATTGGATTCTTCAAAATATCCCGGATATATTCAACAATTTTAAATAATAGTCGACAAAGAGGGGTGGAGAAAGTATCATTTCATGGGGGACAAAGTCTCACAGGAGTTTATTTCT
>CAYZEZ010000431.1:0-2583 GCA_964477295.1 uncultured Bacteroides sp.
CTGAAAACTTCGTTAAACTGGTTAAAGAAGGTTATTATGATGGCCAGTTTTTTCACCGTGTTATAAATCATTTCATGATCCAGGCCGGAGATCCTAACACTAAAACTGCCCAACCGGGAGAAAAAGTAGGTACCGGCGGTCCCGGGTATACCGTTCCAGCAGAATTTAATGCTAACTTATACCATAAAAAAGGTGCGATTGCTGCAGCTCGTCAGGGTGATAATGTTAATCCACAAAGGGCTTCTTCGGGATCACAGTTTTACATAGTACAGGGATCGGTTCTTACAGAAGCTCAGCTCAAACAAATGGAAGCGCAAAATATGCATATTCCTTTTTCTGCTGATCAGATTAAAACATATACAACTATTGGAGGCACTCCTCATCTTGATTATGCCTACACCGTATTTGGCGAGGTGGTTGAAGGACTTGATGTTGTAGATAAGATAGCCGCTGTTCAGACAGATGCCCTTGACAGGCCAGTTGAAGACATTAAATTTACAATGGAAATAATTAAATAACTGATAATTGCTAACCTGAATTCATTAAGAGATGTTAGATAAACTTTCAATTATTATTGATGAAATAAACAGTATTAGAATTTCTGGTATTGATGAACTGGAAACATTCAGGATTAAGTATATGGGTAAAAAGGGTCTTATAACTCAACTATTTAATGATTTTAAATCAGTACCTGCTGAACAAAAAAGGGAATTCGGGCAAAAACTTAATGAAACCAAACAACTCGCCCAGCAAAAATATAACTCACTTAAATCAACTTTTACCGGAACATCGAGGGGAAGGGAAGAGAAAGACCTGACCCTTCCGGGTGATCCCATCCCTCTTGGATCAAGACATCCAATTTCAATAACAAGGAACAAGATCATTGATATTTTCAGTAAACAGGGATTCACCGTTGCTGAAGGCCCTGAAATCGAAGACGACTGGCACAATTTCAGTGCCCTGAATTTTACCGAAGATCATCCGGCAAGAGATATGCAGGATACTTTCTTTATTCAACAGGATCCTGATATCCTTCTTCGGACACATACCTCTTCCGTTCAGGTTCGATATATGGAAAACCATTCATTGCCAATCCGGGCTGTTTTTCCAGGCCGGGTTTTTCGCAATGAAGCCATATCAGCCAGGGCTCATTGTATTTTTCATCAGGTAGAGGGATTATTTATCCATAAGAATGTCTCTTTTGTAGACATGAAGCAGATATTGTTCTTTTTTGCCAGGGATATGTTTGGCATGGATACTAAAATCAGGCTTCGTCCATCCTATTTCCCCTTTACAGAACCATCGGCAGAGATGGATATATCCTGTAGCATCTGCAAAGGCAAAGGTTGTAATATATGTAAATACACAGGTTGGGTTGAAATTATGGGATGTGGCATGGTTGATCCCAATGTATTGTCAAATTGTGGAATTGACCCTGAGATTTATACAGGCTACGCTTTTGGAATGGGCATCGAAAGAATCTCGATGTTAAAATACGGGATCAATGACCTCAGGCTGTACTTTGAAAACGACAAGAGGATGCTTGATCAGTTTAATTCCGTTTATTGATCAAATTGCAATCCCGAATTAAATTCGGGATCTTTTTATCTAACAAACTTATGCAGATCCTGAAACGAATTCAGGACTACTTAGTCAGTATTTTGTATCTCAAGCTTATATTCTAACTCCATTGTCTCCCTGTACGATGCACTTACCCCACAATATTTCTCCTTGCTTAGTTCAATTGCCTTTTCAACTTTTTTTCTGTCAATGTTTTTTCCCCTCATCCTAAATATCACTGTCATATGTATAAATTTTTTAGGGTGTTCCTCCGATAATTCTCCTTCAACAAAAATGTTCAATTCCTTATAATCCACCCTCATTTTTTTTAATAGTGAAACGATATCCATCCCGGTACATCCGGCGAGAGCTACCATCATCAGAGGTTTTGGCTTAGGTCCCTTTTTCATTCCTCCGTGATCCGGATCTGAATCTATCATTATTTTATAACCCGTCACTTCGGCTTCGAAGGCCATTCCATCCACCCATTTTACATTTACTGATTCTTTCATATCTTTACCAGGTTTATATTTGAATATTTCTCAAATTTAGATAATATATTTTCTTCGTAATACTTCTCAGGGATCGATTTTGCGTTGCCTATGAAAACTTTTCATACACTGAATTGTGGGAATAGTTGTACTGAAAGCACCAGCTCTATCTTCAAGCACCTTACCGTGGAAGAGTATGACATGTTAAACTTATCTAAATCAGCAGATAGTTTCAAGAGGGGAACTGTTCTTTATAACGAAGGAAGCAGGATCACCGGTTGTTATTGCATCAGTTCAGGCATTATTAAAATTTATAAAACAGGAATTGACGGAAAAGAACAAATCATTCGTTTTGCTAAAAAAGGCGATCTTATCGGTTTTCGTTCTGTACTAAGTAAAGAACTTGCATGCACAACGGCCAAAACTATTGAGGATTCAGTTACTTGCTATGTACCCGGTGATACATTGGTTGATCTGGTAAAATCAAATGGCAATTTTTCTATTGAGCTGATGCAATTAACCTGCCGCGAGC
>CAYZEZ010000432.1:0-2577 GCA_964477295.1 uncultured Bacteroides sp.
GTTCCGACAACGAGGTCTTTTTCCCTGTCCTGAATGACCAGGTCCTTCACATGAACAGGAGGAATGTTGTTGCTGAACGGGATCCAATCCACACCTCCATTCAGGCTCAAATACACTCCCTGGTCATTTCCAAGGATCAGCAAATCTTTGTTGGTTTTGTCCTCAATAATATCGTTAACCGGTTGTTCGGGCAGGTTCGATGAAATGGCTTTCCAGGTTTCCCCGAAATCTGTCGTTTTAAATACATACGGCTTGAAATCATCGTTCCTGAACCCGCTTTTTGCAACATAAGCAGTTCCGGCATCATGACAGGATGCTGTTACCCGGCTTACCCACCTGTCAGCAGGTACTCCAAGTTGTGTAAGATAGTCTGTCACTTCAGTCCAGGATTTTCCATGGTTCCTGGTCAGGTAAACATGTCCATCATCGGTTCCTGCCCAGATTATCCCTGCCTGAATAGGCGATTCTGAAATAGTGGTAATAGTACAAAACATGATATGACCCCTTCCAGCGATTTTCACAGAATCATTATTGGTCAGGTCGGGACTTAATTCCTCCCAATTATTTCCCTGGTCGAGCGATCGCAGCAGCATTTGTCCACCGGTATAAATGATCCGGCTGTTATGCGGTGATACCTCCAGAGGAGTGTTCCAGGTGAACCGGTACAAAGGTTTTCCTTCACCGGCAACCGGCATGATATTAATTCTTTCACCTGTCAGCTGATCGACCCTGTGATGGACTCCGAACTGGGTGGTGTAATAAAACCATCGGTTATCTGTATGATCCACTTTCAGGTACATCCCGTCCCACATACCCACAAGTGTCCAGTCCTCCGGCCCGATACCCCCAATGTAACCGTTTGATGGCGCCCTCCAGCCCTCATGATCCTGGAGTCCACAGTAAAGGTTGTAAGGTTCGGCATCGTCTACTTCAACATTGTATACCTCGCCCAGCGGGATATGGTAACAGTGGTACATCGATTTCCCTCCGTCATAGGTTAAATACACACCTCCATCGCTGCCCACGATCAGGTGCCTCGAGTCTTTCGGATCGATCCAGAACGAACGGATATCGCCGAACATGTTTCTGAAAAGCGGCGTTGGTTTTCCTTCCTCATTGTGCCAGGTTTTTCCTTTGTCCAGTGATGCCTCGAGGTATACATTGTTGATAAACAGGTTATTGTCGTCGTTTGGATCGACCATGATCTGGTTGAAGGAATAGGCTGCCTTGGAACTGACATTCACTGTATCGTTATTCATTTTTATCCAGGAAATGCCGGAGTCTTCCGACCGGTAAACTTCACCCCCGATCAGCCGGTCGAAATAAGGGTCCCTGTTGGGGTCAAATCCTTCTTGTTCTTCGGGAATGTAATCCGGTTTAGGATTGAGGTTTTCGATAACGGCATATAAAATATCAGGATTACTTCGGTATACATCTATCCCGATGCGGCCGATATTGCCTTCCGGCAGCCCGCCATTCAGCCTTTGCCAGCTGGCCCCGGCATCAACGGTTTTATATATGGCACTTTCAGGTCCGCCTGCCTCATAATGCCAGGGCAAACGCACTTTGTCATAGGTTGCAGCATACAATATCTCCGGATTGTCCCTGTTAATTACCAGGTCGATCACACCGGTTTTTTCATTAATATATAATACTTTTTCCCAGTTAGTTCCCCCATCGGTCGTTTTAAAGACGCCTCTTTCCTCATTGGAGGAAAACAGGTGTCCCATCACTGCGACATAAACGATGTTTTCATTTGTGGGATGAATAACGATCCTCGGGATGTGATGGCTGTCCCTGAGCCCCATAAGTTCAAATGTCGTACCACCGTCAGTTGATTTGTAGATCCCGTTCCCTGCGTGCGTAGAGCGTGCATTGGAGGCCTCGCCCGTTCCCACCCATACCACATCAGGATTAGACGGAGCAACCTCGATGGCACCGATGGAATTAGTTCAAAGGTCACACCATTATTTATCGTTTTCCATACGCCTCCGTGACGGGCAGCGATATAGAAGGTATACTTATATTCCGGCTCATCGGTCTCCGGGACAGCAATATCACTTACCCATGCACCGACCCTGTGGGCCCCGAAATTCCGGTACTGAAAATCTGAGAAAAGGGATCCATTAATCTGGGCAATGCCAGAATAGGTTGATAAACAGATTATAGCAATTAATACGTAATATTTTTTTTTCATAATGATTATGAATTAAATTTTCAAACCCTTCACCCACACTCATGCTACCTGGCAACTCGTAACTAGTACCTCCCAACTTCTTAATACCCAAAGAACGTCGTAACCGAGCCCACCGGAGCATTATAAAGTATCCTCCCGTCACTCACCCTGATCGATCCCACCGGGCTGTATTTTTGTGTCTCATCCTCGGTAGTGCAAAATCCATTAAAACTCAGGTATTCGGTTCCCCTGAGATTGAATTCGATAAAATTGGGCTTATCCTCCAGATTGACAATTACAAAGGCATCGGGATTGTCTGTCCCATTTGAAGCAAACGCGATGACGGCAATGTTGCTGTTCATGGCAGAAGTCCTGGCTACAGCCATTCCCGGTTGACCGGC
>CAYZEZ010000433.1:0-2562 GCA_964477295.1 uncultured Bacteroides sp.
GGAACCAGGAACCAGGAACCAGGAACCAGGAACCAGGAACCAGGAACCAGGAACCTATTCCTGACGCAGGCTCTCGGCCGGATTCGTAATTGCTGCCCTGTATGACTGTAAACTTACAGTAAGTATTGCTATGACCGAAACAACAACGGCAACAATAATAAGTATGATTATATACCAGATCCAGTTAAAAGCAATATGATAGGCAAAGTTTTGCAACCAGGCTTTCACCCCAAAATAGAATGGTATGGAAATCCCTGCTGAAATCAGCATTAACCTAACTGTTTCTTTTGTAAGCAAAAATACAATCAGGCCGGAGGAAGATCCCATCGCTTTCCTGATCCCGATCTCTTTAGTTCGTTGGGTAGTGCTGTAAGAGATCAGGCCAAGCAATCCAAGACAAGAGATAAAAATAGACAGGATAGAGAATACCAGCAATATCTGACCTGTCCGCCTGTCGGTATCAAATAGTTTATTAAACTCATCTGCAAGCCATATATAGTCTAAAGGATAATCCACACCAAATTCATCCCAGGTTTGATTTATAAAATCTATGGTTGAAGGAATATTACCTTCCCCCAGCCTGATGATAATATAACCTTCCCAGTTCCCCGGCATAAAATGCAAAGCCATCGGGTGGATTTCCTCATGGAGGGATTCATAGTGAAAATCCTTTACGACTCCAATAACCTGTAAAAATTCATCCTGTTCCGGAGTTTGACCCGGATTCACAAACCTGGTCCTAAGGGGATCCGTTAATCCAAGGACCCTGACAGCAGCTTCATTCAGCACGATAGCAGTTGAATCGGTAGGCATATCCTTGCTGAAGTACCTGCCCTCAACTAATTTAAGGTCAAGTGCATCAGCATATTCACAACTCGTATAACCAGTCATTAACAGAAGTGTCTGACTCCTGTCCTGTCCCTCAAGCCAATGGGCGTTGTTCCAGTAATTCGTGGATGGGATATGGGTCGAGTTGGCCACACTGATGATGTTGGCATGCTGCACCAGATCCTGTTTGAAAGCATCAATTTTTTCCTCCAGGGCATCGGACCGGCGTATAACCAACACATTTTCTTTATTGAAGCCAAGGTCCTTCTTTTGCATAAAACTTAATTGCCTGAATACTATGGATGTACCTACCAGGATGGCGATGGCAATCGTAAACTGAAATATAACCAGCAGGCTTCTCAACGTTGATTTACTTGATCCCCCTCCCATTTCAGTTTTCAGAACTGATACCGGTTTGAAAGAAGCGAGGACAAAAGCCGGATAACTTCCTGCTATCAAACCTACCAGTAGAGCAAGCAGGAAGAGTAAAGGTATGGTATATGAATTGCGAAAGATATTAAAACTGAGTTCAAGCCGGATCAGGTTATTGTAATAGGGCATTACAAAATAGACCATGAGCACTGCAAGGATCAGGGAGAATATACTGAGAATAACAGATTCTGTCAGGAACTGGGTGATAAGCAAAGATTTGCTCGATCCCACTACCTTTCTTATTCCCACTTCCCTTGACCTTGTAATAGAACGTGCCGTGGCGAGGTTCATGAAATTGATACAAGCAATGATAAGGATAAGAATGGCAATAACAGAGAATATATATACGTAGGCAGGATTGCCATTTGGTTCCATTTCAACCTGGAGATCTGAGTGAAGGTGAATATCAAGTAGCGGTTGCAGAAAATACCCAAAAGAATTACCAGCCTCTACGAATTGTTCCAGGTTAACACCTATAAATTGTTCCAGCAGCGGGCCTACGTACTTGAAAATCATGGAGTCCATACTGGGCTCAAACTCAGAAAGATCCGTTTCAGGATTCAGCAATATATACGTATAGTAATTATGATTCAACCAGTTATTGCTCCTGCTTTGCCCAACTGAGCTCATTGCTCCCACCATCTCAAAATGAAAATGGGAATTCACAGGGACATCTTCCATTATCCCTGTCACGGTATATATTATTGTATCTTCCTCAACGCTCAGGGTCTGTCCCATCGGATCTTCATCCCCGAAATATTTCCGGGCATATTTCTCTGTCATGACAAGTGTCCGGGGACTCCTGAGGGCAGTCTCAGGGTTGCCTTTTTTCAGTTTGAAATCGAATATTTCAAAGAAGCTCGAATCAGCAAAAATGAAATCTTCCTCTGTTTCGTTGAATTTCCTGTCACCGGTTCGCACCAGCCATCCACCGAATTCAGCAATCCTGCAGGCGTTTTCAACGGCCGGGTAATCATTCAGCAAGGCCTCCATCATAGGTGCAGAGGTTACAGCCTGGTTTAATTCATTTCCCATCATTTGTCCATGCACACCAATCCTGTAAATGTTTTCAGCTTTAGTATGAAAGGAATCATAGGTAAGCTCATTCACTACATAGAGGAGTATCAGGATACTGCTAGCCAACCCGATAGCCAGTCCAAGGATATTAATAGTGGTGTATCCGAATTGTCGGATGAGGTTACGGATCGCAACCTTCAGAATATTTAAAATCATTCCGGTATGATTAATATGTTGAAATAAGAAGCAATATTATTATGACGCCGAACAGGGAATAAAGTTACA
>CAYZEZ010000434.1:0-835 GCA_964477295.1 uncultured Bacteroides sp.
GGAGGTAATCCTACGTTTCTTTACCTGGTTTCGATAATTGGTGTCCTGATCCTGTTGATCACCTGTTTTAACTATATGAATCTTTCCACTGCCCGGTTCACAACTCGCAGCCTCGAGGTTGGTATCAGGAAAGCTTTCGGGGCTTCAAGACCACAACTTTTAAGGCAATTCCTGGGAGAATCGGTAATACTTGCTATACTTGCTCACATCATCAGTATGTTCATCATTGAATCTTTTTTACCTCTGATAAACCGGATAGGGGAGTTGTCTTTAGATATTAACTATTTAGATCCCAGGTTCATATTATTTCTGCTGTTAATTGTAATAACCATAGGTATACTCGCCGGTTTATACCCAGCCTTTTTCCTTTCCTCTTTTAAACCGGTTATGGTTATTAAAGGAATTGTCGGGAAACAAAGTAAGGGGAATCTTATGCGCCGGATCCTGGTAATGGGACAGTATATTATCTCTATAACCCTGATCATTGCAACTATAATGGTTTACAAGCAGATCATTTTTATGAAGAATTATGATATGGGCTTTATTATGGATAATAAATTGATTATTGAATTTCCCGAAAACCAGGTCAACCTGGAAAACTACAAGTATATTAAACAGGAATTTCAATCGCATTCAGGTGTGCTGGCAACCACCATGTCATCCAGTGTCCCGGGAAGGTGGAGATACTGGTGGAGGATGTGGCCAACCGGCGAAGAGGAAACAAAAACACGAATGATGAATTGCCTGCAGGTCGATTATGATTTTATTCCTTTATATGGTTTTGAATTAATTGCAGGAGAAGAAGAATTTAAAGAAGAAAAAGAAAAAATAAAAG
>CAYZEZ010000434.1:845-2522 GCA_964477295.1 uncultured Bacteroides sp.
GATATTAAATGAAGCTGCTGTTTATGGATATGGGTGGGAATCGCCTGAGGAGGCTTTAACCAAGACACTGAACAGTAATTCAAGTCCGGTCAGGGGAGTGTTTAAGGATTACCATTTCAAAGGGCTACAGAATCCTGTGGAACCCTTAGGTATGTTTTTATTTGATGATGATTTCAGGTATATAACCCTGATTTTTGAGCCGGAAGCTATAGAAGATGTAATCAAGTTTTCCGCAAATAAATTCGAAGAATTATTTCCGAATGGAGTATTTGATTATTTTTTTCTGGATGAAGATTTTGATAAACAATATAAACAGGAGACACGAATGGGAAAACTGGTATTGATATTTACTATTTTGGGAGTATTTATAGCTTCACTCGGATTGATTGGGATGATTTCATTCCTCCTGGAAAACAAGAAAAAACAAATTGGTATCAGAAAAGTGAACGGAGCCATGGTAAAACACATATTCTGGCTTCTTATCCAAGATTCCTCTTTGCAGATTGGCATTGCATTTGGGATAGCTTGTCCGCTGGCCTGGTTTGGCGGGCGAGCCTGGCTGCAGGACTTTGCTTACAAAACAGAACTCAGCTGGTGGATCTTTGTGGCAGCCGGACTCCTGGCATGGTTTTTCGCAATTACAGCTATCAGCATACAATCCCTTAAAGCTGCAAGGGAGAATCCTATTCATTCGCTTAGGTATGAGTAAATTGATACACCTCCAAGGTTTAAACCTCCGGAGGTTTAAACCTTGGAGGTCTTGATAATTTCTTAAATTTGTTCAGGTTGCCAAGGATATATACACTTTTACCTGAACATGCGCCGGTTTCACATATGCATCCTCCCTGTATTGACCTGGATATTTATTCCGGCAGCAGCGCAAGTATTTTCAGAAGACAGGCTTAAAGCCGAATTTTCCATCATCTTAACGGATTACATAACATGGGAAGAAGAGGACACCCTTGATCATTTTACCATAGGTGTATTTGGTTCAAATGAAGTCTTTAATGAGTTTAGTTTTAAATCACAAACGGCTAAACTGAAGGGAAAACCTTTCACGGTAAGTTATTTTAAAAGGCTGAAAGAAATAGCCCCGGTAAATATATTATATATCGGGAAGGAGAAAAACAGTGACATTAAAAGGATATTCAATAAGATCCGGGGACAGCCGATCTTGTTGATAACCGATAGCTGCCTTCAATATGAAAGTATCATGCTGAACCTGCTTGCATTGAACCAGGCCAATCAGAAATCATTTGAATTGAATAAAAAGAACCTGGATGAAGCTGGCTTGCAGGTGTCCCAGAAAATTCTTTACCAGGGTGGAAGGGAAGATGATCTTCGAGAAATCTACAGGCGGTCGGAGGAGGAATTGGAAAAGTTGAAAGAGGATCTTGCTGCGCAAAAAGAGGAACTTCAGAAATTGAATAACGAGCTGGGAATAAAATTATTCGAGCTGGAGCTTCGAAGAACGGAAATAGTAAAGCTTAATAATGAGGCCGATACCCAGCGGCAGGAATTAGATCGATTGGCTGGTAATATTGCAGAACAAGGACGGATACTTGCCAGTCAGACAGAATTGATGGATGAAAGGGAAAAGGAGATGGTGCTGAAAGAGAAACAGATTGAACTGCAGAATCAACGATTGTTAAGACAGCAGGATGAAATCGTCAGCAG
>CAYZEZ010000435.1:0-2519 GCA_964477295.1 uncultured Bacteroides sp.
ACAGCTTCTGACCCGGTGTTCAGTATTTCGATCCAGTCATCGGTATCCCCGTAATTATCCGTTAGCGTTGATGAATTACTGGCCATCAGCTCATTGATCTTAAGGCTGATTGTTTCATCTGCACTTCGCATGATAGCCTTAACAAGCAGATTTCCAATTAAAGTTATTTCAATATGCCTGGTATCAATAATTTGTGAATTAACCCGGCTGGTTGAATTGGCTGTCAATTCGAGGTCGAAACCCAAATCTGAACTGTTCGCAGAGGACTGGTGGATCTCAACAGCCATTACATTCCTGCCATCTACAAGATAGCCCGTATCCAGGGTATATTTAATAAATCCCGTTTCCTCATTATCGGGAACCGGACTAAGCGACAGGGTTTGGTAATTATAATCTCTGACTGTCATATTTGAGCGTATTGCTTCAATACCGTTTATGAAAACCACAGCTCCATCATCCCTTAAAAGATTCAAGTACAGGTTTTCCAGCGAATCCTTCTTATCAATGGTAAATTCACTTCGGAAATAGCTGGTTATATATTTATTCTCAGGGTCATTGCCGTAGCTGATCAGGGTTTGTTCATTCCCATCACCATAACCAAATTTAGCACTTCCGGTTTCCCATCCTGAGTCATCAAAATCGGGATCTATCCACTGACTGCCCTGGTCGGATCCGTCATCCAGGTATTTCCATTTACTACCAGCAGGGATTAAAGACAGTTTCTGATTGGTTGAACCTGTCATTTCCCATTCCTTAAAAATAAAACCGGTTGAGGGTTTTACATCCAGTTCAACAGGGAGCCCCAGGTAATATTCACCTGAAAAAGCATTTTCGTTGAGGACGATTCCGTTAAGAATAATTTGCCCACCGTTATCACATTCAAGGTTCAGATTAATTTTATCAGCATCGTCGATGCCAAATGTTTTTAAAAGATGATCCAGTGCAAAGGGTGGCCTCTGCCAGGCAAACTCTTTCATCCCCTCGATGTTATTTTCCCATTCAGGCATGGAGACGATGCCTCCCTCTGCACTCCATCGCTCAATGTGTCTGGGCATTTCCAGCAATAAGTTTTGCTTCAGGCTGTCAATGATTCTTACGACCCGTTCGGGATCATAAGTGGTGTACAAATGGCTCAGATAGGCACTTACGAACTGATTAACGAATTGTTGGTTCCGGGTTAATTTAATAAATGCAAGGGTTGCCCATGGGGCTTTCTGGCCTTGGTTCACATAATCATCCATGTCCGGATCGAGTGCTTTGTCTGCCAGCATATTGGTAGTTACCGGAGCCCACTGAAATCCGTTGAAGCCAAATTCGGTATCGAAGAGCATCCACCGCCATTTCCCGCCTTCCGTTTCCGGCCTCCATAAACGATAATTGTTTCCGGGCCAGTCGATATTGCAGGAATAGATCTCTGCAATCATATAATTGATGAATTCTTCAATATCAATCATTGATGCAGCTACCTTGTACATCTCATCTTCATACAGGTCGTTGTTTTCCAGGAATGTCATCATTTCCTGGTATAAAATACTATCTCCCTCAATGACTTCATTTTGCTTGATGATGTCAATACTGTCCCTGTCTGCGCCATAATGCAATTCGCAATAATCCTCGTTGTGCTTATCGCGTATGTTAAGGATCCCCCAGTATTCGCCGTTCAGATAGATGGCAGCCGGCTGGTATGACTGGTAATCCACATCCATCTGTCCCTCAATAATAGTCTGGATCAAAGCATCCCGAAAAAGGGTACCCCGCCATGACCCGGACCAATCATTTGCTGAATTCCTCAGGATAAATGACTTATACATTTGAATATCCTTCCTGGCCGGGAGTAAAGGGTAGTTTATCGAGCCGTCACCATACCGGTTCCTGGCATAGATTGAAAATGATTTTTGTGGGCGACCCCGGCTGGTGCCTCCAAAGATACTGAGGCCGGCATTCAGGTTAAATTCTTGATTACCATAGGAATTATAGTATTCAACACCACAGGGTTTTTCCCAGTCTTCGTCATAATTAATATAAATACCTGTCTCGGTATCCCAGAGATTGGCAGGATCAGTGGATATGGAGAGGACAGGCAGGTTATGCCCGGGTTCAGAGATAAAGTAAGTATGGTTGATGGTCTTGCCAGGTAATTTATCAGGCTCAAGGATCCTGCTCCGGATAACAGTTGTTTCACTGATGGATAATGGACCTGAGTAAAGCATAGAGCTGGTGTCAGGCTCAGCACCATTGAGGGTATAGTGGATTTCTCCCAATCCTGAAGGATTTTCTATCTCCAGCTGGAACGCCCCTGAATAGAATCCTCCCGGGACAGATAAATCAGGTTGAGATGAAATCCCTGAATAATGGGGAGTGTTATTTGGCCCGCCGGGAGTAGGGAAAGGAAAATAATACCAGGTGTCTTCCGGCTGAAACCTGCCATAAGATATATTGGAAAATTGGTGTTCATAAGTGAGGCTGTCAACCACTTGCCCTGACTGGTTGAAAAGCCCTATCTGTTCTCCCTGGCCGCT
>CAYZEZ010000436.1:0-2512 GCA_964477295.1 uncultured Bacteroides sp.
AACAAAGCAGTGGCAAAACGGCCAATGATTTTTCCGTTCCGGTGGATTTCCTGGTTACAGCTCAAAATGGAACTACCAACACCTATACAGCACATGTTTTTTCCATTCCGGATACAGGAAAGGTAATGACAGAATTCAGCATTAAAGGAGTCCCCGGAACAATCACCGGAAATACCATTACTGTTATTCTTCCACCCGGCAATTCGGATCTGACCCTGCTGAGGGCAAGCTTTGAAACCTCCTCTGAAGAAGCCCTGGTGAAAGTTAACGATGTCGTTCAAAACAGCGGATCTACGGCCAATGATTTCACCAATCCAGTTGAATATATCGTTGAAGCACAGGATGGCTCAACCAATACCTATACCATCACAGTAACGGAACAGATGGGTTTTCTTACATTTGGTTTTCAGGACCTTAATCCACCGGTTAACGGGATCTTCTCCGGGAATAATATTCTATTGGAAGTGTTAAAGGGAACCAAACTTGATTCATTGGTTGCAACCTATACTGTCACGGACCATAATCCGGTCGTCAAGATCGGTGATGCCATTCAGGAAAGCGGTACAACCATTAATAATTTTTCATTACCCGTTAATTACACACTTGAAGCGGGAGAGGAAATACAGGAATATAAGGTTACGGTTCTCATTGTCAATTAGTAATTTTACCAATAAATTTTCAGGGGCTGCTTCAGATTGGGACAGCCCTTTTTTATAATCAATAGCTTTGTATGATGGCAGCCGTAAACTAATACCATTAAAATTAATAATATGTTGTTTCTTGACTTAGCAAAAAAACGTTATTCCTGCAGGAGTTATTCGGATAAGCCTGTTACAAAAAACCAACTGGATCTTATCCTTGAAGCCGGGCGTATCTCCCCTTCGGCTGTCAATTTTCAACCCTGGCATTTAATCGTAATCAGGAAAAAGGAATATCTTCATAAAATTCATAGTACTTACCACAGGGAGTGGTTTCAAACAGCTCCATGTGTGATCATCGTCTGTGGTGACCACAACCAATCCTGGAAAAGGAAGTTGGATGGCAAGGACCATTGTGATATCGATGTGGCAATAGCTGTGGATCACATGACCCTTCAGGCGACAGATCTTGGTCTGGCCACTTGCTGGATATGCAATTTTGATAAAGATAAATGCGCTGAGCTATTCAACCTGCCGGATGGGATAGAACCAATGGTCTTATTGCCGGTCGGTTATCCGCTCGACAGCTCAGACCCCGAACGACATTCCAAAAAAAGAAAATCGTTGGATGAAATTGCTTCTTATGAACAATTCCAAAAAAAATAATCATAAAAACGTATGGCACATAGAATAAAACCGCTTATCACTATACTCCTTCTCACCCTTGCACTTTTTTCATGCAAAACGGAAAAGCAGTCAGATCAACCAAATATTATTATCCTGCTTGCCGATGATATGGGATATTCCGATGCTGGTTTCTTTGGATCAGAGATCAGTACACCCAATATTGACAACCTTGCCTCAGAGGGTTTGGTCATGACCCAATTCTACAATTCGGGAAGGTGCTGTCCGAGCCGTGCCTCCCTCCTGACCGGTCTTTATCAGCACCAGGCCGGTGTTGGATTTATGAGCAATAATATGGGTATCCCGGCCTACCAGGGTTATCTCAACGACAGCTGTGTGACCATTGCCGAGGTACTAAAGGAAGCCGGTTACCATACTTTTTGTTCCGGGAAATGGCATGTGGGAAACCATCCGGAAGCCTGGCCCCTTCAAAGAGGATTCGACAGGTTTTATGGATTCCCATCCGGTGGCGGGGTGTATTTCTGGCCGTGGCGAAAAAACCGTTTTCTTGTGCTGGATAATGATACTGTTTCGGCCGATTCAGGGTTCTACTCTACCGATAACTTTACAGCGTATGCCATTCGGTTTATTGATGAAGTCAGGGATTCAGATAATCCGTTTTTTCTCTATCTGCCTTACATATCCCCTCATTTCCCGCTTCAGGCGCATCCCGAAGATATCGAAAAGTACCGGGGCAAATACCTGGCAGATTGGAAAGATATCAGGGACAATCGGTATAATGCATCGATAAAATCTTCAATCCTGGATGCCTCCTCTTTACTGTCTCCATCAGATCCGATGGTTGTCGATTGGGATCAATTAACCGATGAAGAAAAAGACGAATACGACCTGAGGATGGCAGTTTATGCAGCACAGGTTGAGTGTATGGACCGTAATATCGGAATACTCGTTAACAGGCTGAAAGAATGGGGATTATATGACAATACGGTCATATTCTTCCTTTCAGATAATGGAGGTTCAAGTGAGCCAATGGAGGGAGCAGACAATTCAGAAACGGTCCCGATTGGGTCCCGTGCCAGCTGGGCCTCCTATCACGCTTCCTGGGCCAATGTATCGAATACACCTTTCAGATTGTATAAGCACTGGGTACATGAGGGTGGGATTTCTACTCCCCTGATTATCCATAATAAAAAATTAATACCGGAACACAGGCTGGATAACCAGACCGG
>CAYZEZ010000437.1:0-2506 GCA_964477295.1 uncultured Bacteroides sp.
CGGATCCCGTCTATTTTAAAACGGATATTAAGGTCACCATCCAGCAGATGGGCGGGAACCAGAAAGAAAGTGTACTGGCCTTCCAGCAGGAGGGTGTCCCCCTGATCCCGGTGACCGTTCATGAAGCCCCTGTGATCTACCCGATCTACGACCCGTACAAACCGGCTGACCTGAGCGATGAAAACCTGCCTGATGCCTGGGTCAACTATTACCGGTCGGATGACGTGTCGGCTGCGGCATACTTCTATCTTGATAAGCCTGCA
Source organism: uncultured Bacteroides sp. (assembly GCA_964477295.1). Taxonomy (GTDB): domain Bacteria; phylum Bacteroidota; class Bacteroidia; order Bacteroidales; family SM23-62; genus CAYZEZ01. Next base: position 264 of record CAYZEZ010000437.1, read on the forward strand.
AATAATCTGCCCGATATTCAGGCTGTAGATATAAGAACTAAGAATTTATAATCACTGAACTAAAATTCACGGCTGATTTTTTACAGGATAAAACAGGATAAAAAAAATCCCTTTATTCATGTATTTTGTATTCCTGCATAAAGCTGACACAGACAGATAACCGTTAATGAATAGAAAGGCCATCCTGCCCCTCTTATTTCTGATCCTGATCTTCCCGGAAAGCTGCAAGCCGGGATCGGACCGGCAAACAACCTGTTCGATAACCCAAAATGAACTCGAAGACAAGATCCAGGGCGGTTTGCTGGGGCAAATCCTTGGCAACCTGAACGGGCTGCCCCACGAATTCAAATATTTCAATGAGCCGGGGCACGTGGAAGATTATGTCCCATCCCTTCCCTACGGAGCCAGGACAGATGACGATACCGACATCGAGTGGGTGCACATATGCTATATGCAGAAATACGATACCCTTCTTCTTTCGCCGGAACAAATCGTGGAAGCCTGGAAGAAAAATATGAACAGGAAAGTCTATGCCAGCAGCTATTATGCCCGGCAGTTAATGGACATTGGCATAGTACCGCCATATACAGGTTACCGGGTATTCAATCCGTTTGCCCATTTTAACCTGGCCGGATCATTCCTGAGTGAAGCGTACGGGCTGATCTCCCCCGGGATGCCGCAAACCGCGTCGACGATTGGCTCCCATTATACATCCATCCAGGTGGAAGGGGAACCCCTGCAGACCACACAGCTCATTACTTCCATGATTGCCATCGCTTTCTTCACCGGCGATATTGAAAAAATTGTCAAAAACGGGCTGGATGCTGTAGACAGGAACAGTGAATTATACAAAGCCCTCGTCAATGTTCTTGTATGGCATGAAGAATCCCCTGATGATTATGCACGGACGAGAGAAAAAATTAAGAACCATTTCTATACAACCGGTTTCCCTGAGGATATTAATGATGTGGCATATAATGTCAGCATCACCAACACGGCCTGTGTGATTGCCGGATTATTATACGGGAAGGGTGATTTCGTCAACACGTTACAGATCATTTTCAACCTGGGATGGGATGCCGATTGCAATGCCGCCACTGCAGGAACCATACTCGGGGTTATCAAAGGCCGGGAATGGATGGAAGGCCATGGCTGGGAGATCAATAACCGGTATTACAATGCCACACGGGATGAGATGCCGGATGATGAAACCATCACATCATACGGGAACCGCCTTGTGTCCCTCGCCGAAAAGACCATCCTTGAAAACGGGGGTGAAAGACAGGAAACTGGTGGGGACATTACCTATATTATACCCTCCGAACCGGTAATAAACATACTGAAAACCGGTCAGCAGGAGTACAGGATAGAAAAAATCCGTAAAGACCTGGAGGTGGAAATGAACAGGGACTTAACAGACGACCAGGGAGGAAATGAACAATGGGCAAGAGCCGCATACTATGCCATCAGCCTTGAGCTGGCAGGGAAAATAAAATCGGAATACCCTGAAGAATGGGCCAGGGCTGTAACTGCACTGGATCATTATCCCAGGCTGCTGTATGCCATGCTGTATCCAAAATACCCCATGGGATACCGAATCCATGACCTGGCTCTCGAAGCGGGAATCGATATGGTGGAAATAGCCCCCAGCCTGACCGGCAATGTTGAATTCATCCTTGACATCGATGATCCGGAAGTGGAAAGGATAGCTGTCTACGGAAATTTTAACAATTACAGCAAATTTGAAACCCTCTTTGGCAGGGAGGGTAATAAATGGGTATGCAGGGTAAACCTCGCAAAGGGAAAATATAATTACCTCTTCCTAGTGACACGCAGGGACGGAACCCAGACCTGGCTGACAGACCCGAACAATCCCGAAAAAGGCAGGTACATCGACGGATATTTTTATTCCTTCCTGGAGGTTAATGAATGAAAAAGCCTGGAATAATAATATCACTTGTCTGGGGATCTATCCTCATTGTGCACATCCATGTTTATTCACAGCTTCCGGATACAATGGTGATTACACTTCAACAGCCTGCAGGGGATTTCGTAAGTTTTGTAAATGAGATAGAGAGAAGTTACAAGGTAAAATTCTTTTACAGGGAAGAATGGATCAGCCAGATCCGGATCGAAACCGGATTCGACCATATAGCACTCAGGGAAGCATTGCAGGTGGTCCTGGAAAATTCCGGACTTTCATACCTGACCTATAAATCAAACATTATTCTCGTCCCGGAATA
>CAYZEZ010000438.1:0-2503 GCA_964477295.1 uncultured Bacteroides sp.
ATTGTGATTTGGGAATTGATAGGAAAAAAGAGCGTTTGCGAAGGTTATATGGCTGATTAGTAATAACTGGCCTTCTCATTTACTCTTTCAGGACTAATTCATCTATTTTTTCCAGGGTGTCGGGATTGATTACCTCCATTGAAAGGTGTTTGCCATTTACGTGAAAGATAACAACCGCATTCTGGGTTGTAAAGCCCTCAACTGAATCGCTCCATGGTGTTTCTTCCTGGGCATAATAGGGAGCCCCTGCAGCTCCATTGTTTATCTGCCAGACGGGCCTTGATATTTCGAGTTTCGGGAAGAAATAGGTTTCGGGATAAATATTTACCTCACCCGTTAGTTGCATCCTGTTGTAATTGTGCTCATCCCCCGTTAGCAGGGCAACAACTTTCTTACTCTTATTCGCGATGAGATCAAGATATTCATCGCGTCTCTGGATTATGCCTGTTTTAACAGGCTTACCATTTATATATGGCCGGAAATCATTTTTACCCTTGTACCACATATCATCAGTCACATGTCCCCCATTTGGAAAAGCAGGAGTATGATGTGTAACAAAAATATAATCGATGTTCTCATCCCTTTCCAATTCGTCAAGAACCCCTGTTAGCCATTCCATTTGTTTATCCATAAGATAACCATGCAGGTTTCCGGAAGAATACGGATAGAATGCCAGGCTTGGTGCATACCAGTAATCCGAGTTAAGCATGATAACTGCCACATTATCATAGGTAACAAAATAAACCGACTCTTTATATGAAGGGAAATCAACCTGTTCAGGATTGGGATCGTACTCAGATCCATCTTCGCTTTCGGGTCCGTTCATTGGCAAATTAAAGTGATCCTGGAAGGCTGCCTCCGCAGATTCTGTTTCGAATGGGATACGATCGACAGAAAATGGGACAGAAGTTACCGAATCATAAAAAACATTCATGAGGGCTTCATGGTTTCCCATCCCGACATACAGGGGGATGTAATGGGCAAATGCTTCCACAGACCTTTTCCAGTTTGAATATTGCAGATCCGTTTGTTTTTTATTGGTCAGGTACCCATCAATTAAGTCACCGGTAAAAATCATAAAGCGGGCATCGTAATGAAGGGAAGCAGCCATGATCTTTTTCATGATATAGCTGTTCACACCGTAGAAACCGCGTTCCCCGCCGCCCTGCCCATTCCGGCAGTCACTCGAATAGGCAAAGGAAAATGCTCCCCTGGATCCCGGTTCCGGTGCTGTTCTGAAAGAATATTTCTGATCTACCGATCCGATCTTAACAGTATAGTCATATTCGGTATCCGGAGTTAATCCTGTTACCGGAATATCATGTTTCATGGTGGATTTACTTTCATCAAATTCCCGGCCGTTCACCACGATTTTACCCTTGCATTTGTTATTTGTTTTGAATGTAATGGTTGCACCCGTTTCAGAAAGCAGTGAAATGAAAGGACCTTCAATAACCGTATTAGCTATTTTAAAGGGACCTGTCCCCTTGAATGTAACGATCCCATCGTAAATCATTTCTCCGTACTCATTAATAACCCGGTATCCCAGGGTTCCCGTTCCTGCACTCTCCCACCCGATCATATCGTACCTGCCCGACATTTGATTCTTTATATCAATTTCACAGGCACCACCGGATATTTCTGAAAAATTCCTGAAATAGACCGGAAGGGGGTGTTTTGAATCAAAGTAATGGATAAATCCATAATACATTGCACCGGCAAAGTTTTCAGGGAAAGTAAAACTGATCCCGTTCTCAGTACCTTGTAGAGACCCCTTCATTGCCTCCAGTTCATAACCTCCGGGTAGATGAGATTCGTAGATCTTTCTATCATCGTGCCCCAGATACAGTTTGCCTTCATCATCATAATGTATCCGGGAATAGATTGATGGAACTTCCTGCGAAAAGACTGTTATTGCACAAAGAATTGCAATCAGAGTTGTAAAAATGTTTTTCATCCGCATAAATTTTTAATATTCCGATATGATTGCTCCACACGCACAAGGCCACAATCACAATTCCCCTCGCGAATGCGAACCATTTGATTTCAGCGTTCTTCCGATTCACAATTCACGATTTCATCTTCCTAACAGCCTTTTCAAAGCTAATACGAATCCTTCAATATCTTCCTCAGTAGTATCGTAAGAGCACATCCACCTCACCTCATTGATCTTTTCGTTTCTCACATAGAAGAAATACTCATCCTGCAGGGCGGATGTAATTTCCCTGGGGATAGTGGCAAAAATCATATTGGATTGAACTTCCTGAGTAATGTTCACTTCAGGAATTTCTTTCACTTCACTTTCAAGTATTCTGGCCATCTTATTTGAATGCGAGGCCAGATCGAGCCACAGATCATCTTTCAGGAACCGTTCAAACTGGACGGCAATAAACCGCATTTTGGAAGCCAGTTGCATCCCCTGTTTCCTCAGGTATTTAAAATCTTCCGAGTGGTCTTTATTAAAGAATACAACAGCTTCTCCGTACATCATGCCATTCTTGGT
>CAYZEZ010000439.1:0-2449 GCA_964477295.1 uncultured Bacteroides sp.
ACGGAAGTGCTGTTATCAAATAAAGTTTTATGTTTTATAGCCTTGGCGATTCCCAGCGGTATGCAGATTCCATATACAAGGATTAAAGATATTCCTCCGAAATAAAGAGATATAGGTATTCTTTCTTTTATCATATTCCACACAGGATCATAATAGCGAGTTGAATAACCAAGATTTCCCGATAAAAGTTTTTTAAGCCATAGAACATAACTAATCAGAACCGGTTTATCGAAACCATAAAATTTTTTCAGCTCATTGATCTGATCATCGGACAGGGGTTGAGTCTGGTTTTCACTTAAGGCTCGGGCCGATCCATTTCCTTCAATGCTTCCCATCTGTCGTGCCTGGGCAATCATCCTTTCGATGGGACCTCCGGGAACAAATCTTGTGATGGTGAAAACCATGACGGTTATCCCAAGAAATGTTGGTATTATTAAAAGAAAACGGCGTAAAAAATATGAAATCATTAAATAAATCCGGTTTATTTGATATATTATTTATATAAATTATCCTAAATATTAGTCAACCACAAGAAATTATTCGTTGAAATTGAACCGAAATCAGGATTTGACCATAGCGCTGCTATCCTGTAAAAAGAAAACCGGAAAATACACGTAAACTTTTTTACTAATGAACGGATGCCCTTATATGAGTAAAAATACCTTTAGCAGCGCAATAGTAACCATTTTATCTGTTACAGTTTTATTCTCCTGCAGCGGGGAGAAGGCTACCAATGTATCGACTGCAATAGATAAGCAGATTCTCTATTTTGGTAATGGTACCGAGCCCCAGGGGCTTGATCCGCATGTGGTAACCGGCGTTCAGGAATTCAATATAATACGGGCATTACTGGAAGGTCTTGTTACAGAAGATCCCAAAACACTTGGGCCTTTGCCCGGGATGGCAGAATCGTGGACAATATCCGATGATCATAAGAACTATACTTTCAAGATGCGGAAAGGCGCAAAGTGGTCTAACGGAGATCCTGTAACTGCTCATGATTTTGTTTATTCATGGAAACGGCTGGTATCTCCAGGGCTTGCCTCCGAGTATGCATACGAGCTCTTTTATCTTAAAAATGCCGAAAAATATTATAATGGCGAAATCGATGACTTTAACAAGGTTGGTGTAAAAGCTGTTGATGATTACACACTTGTTGTGGAACTGAACAACCCTGTTCCGTTTTTCCTTTCACTTTTAAACCATCACAGTTTTTTCCCTGTGCACAGGGCTACAATAGAAAAATTCGGTAAGATCGACAGCCGTGTATCAAAATGGACTCTTCCCGGTAATTTTGTTGGTAATGGCGCCTTTATATTAAAAAAGTGGGAACTCAACAAGGTTATAGTTGTTGAGAAAAATCCCCTGTACTGGAATGCAGATATTGTCCGCCTGAATGAAATTCATTTCTTCCCTACCGATAATGAACAGACAGAAGAACGGATGTTCAGATCAGGACAGCTGCACCTTACAAGTACAATTCCCATAGAAAAGATCGAGGTATATAGAGAAAAATCTCCCCGGTTTTTACAGATCCATCCATACATGGGGACATACTATTACATGTTTAATACAGAAAAAAAACCTTTTGATGATCCACGGGTGAGAAAAGCCCTTGCCATGACAATTGACAGAAAACAGATTGTTGAAAAGATAACAAAAGGAGGACAGCTTCCGGCTTTTGCATTTACACCTCCTGATACAATGGGTTTTACCCCTAAAGCGGCTATCCCTTATGATATTGAAGGAGCCCGGAAACTATTAGCAGAAGCAGGTTATCCTGATGGAAAAGGTTTCCCTGAATGTGAACTGCTCTATAATACACTTGATGCCCACCGGAAAATTGCAGTTGCCATTCAGCAGATGTGGAAGACAGCCCTTAATATAAACATTACTCTTGCGAATCAGGACTGGAAAGTATACCTGGACAGCACGAGAACAAAAGATTATCAAATCGCAAGGGCATCATGGATTGGTGATTATCCGGATCCGAATACTTTTCTGGACATGTGGACAAGCTACAGTGGAAATAATCACACCGGGTGGGCAAGAAATGAATATGATGACCTGATTGCAGGTGCTGCCAAAACAATAGATCAGAAAGTAAGATACAGTCTGTTCCAGAAGGCGGAAGCGATGCTGGTTGATGAGGTCCCTATTGTTCCAATTTATACTTACACAAGGGTATATCTGCTCAGGCCAGAAGTTAAGGGATGGTATGCAAATATTCAGGATCACCATCCTTATCAGTATGTATACCTGGAAGAAGAAAAATAAAACCGGTTTAAGGTATATGGTGTAAGGTTTACTGTAAAAACATACAAAGCATAGGGCATCTGTACTGAAAACATTATATAAAATATTAAATGCTTAAAATAATTTTAAACCGCATACTCATTGCCATACCTGTTCTGTTGATCGTTATTACAGTTACTTTCTTTTTTATAAG
>CAYZEZ010000440.1:0-2434 GCA_964477295.1 uncultured Bacteroides sp.
TATGCAGTACTTAAAAACAGAGGAGTCGTTATCGTCCATATGGTGCAATTGATTCCAGAATTCAATACCGCTCCATCCTCCTGCAGTGGACGCCAGGTCACTCCACCCGGTTGTGTCATTTACGGTAAACGTGATGGTGTCGTCATCATCCCCTTCGGCAATTATTGTTCCTTCATTAAATATGGTATAGTATCCCTGCGATTCGACATAGGTGCCGGGATTGATGGTCAGGATTACACCATCGGCTACGGTCAGGTCCGATGTAATTTTAACTGTATCCGACCAGGTTTTACTCGCAAAAATGGTTCCTCCTTCAAAAATGGTTTGCGCTGATAAATTCGATATGACCAGGCAGGCGACTGCAAACAGGATCAGTAAATGTGCGATGAGAGCTTTCATGATAATCATTTAAAGTTGGTTATGAAGATATGATTTTGGTAAATATAAAACAATTTGATTTTGATAAAATGAAGAAACTTTTCAGGTAAAATGGAACTACCGGAACTAATAGTATTTAAAGATCTTCTTGTCCTTCAAATTCATATTTATTACATTTGTCAAACTATTAAAAGATTTTTTATGACTAAAGAAGATTTTGTCAATCTGTTCAAAGCAATAGATGACATGAATACGGAGAAATTCGTCAGCTACATTGCTGATGATGGAATATTACGTTTTGGTAATCAATCTGTGATAGAAGGAAAGAAAGCCATTTTTGAATATATCGATGCCTTTTTTAAGGCCATCAAAGCCATTGCCCATTCCGAACTTGAGATATGGCAATTATCTGATGTTAGTTTTGTCAATGGGAGGGTGACCTATACCAGGCACAACGATACTCAGTTATCTGTACATTTCTCAAATACATTTAAAATGAAGAACAGCCTTATCAATGAGTACTTAATATATGTGGATAATTCGGAGTTGTTTTAACAGGTCAATATGCAGTTCTAAACTTTTCCTTCATTACTGAAAGCTGATAAGATGCTATCATGACTTCTGTCGACGGATATTAATTTTCACTATCAGCCGTTAGGACATACATGGTCAGGGAGTTGTTTCCGGTTAATCCTGATGCAGGTGTCCCGGTACGCCGGTTTCAGATATATTAAGTTTTTTTAATTTATTACGGGAAAGGTTTATAAATTGCCCCGGAATTTATTAAAGGACCTGGACAGTTAAAGTTTAAAGTTTAGAAACTATTGGTGCAGGTGAAGTATAACATAACATATTACAGTAAACTGGCTGGTGTTTTAATGGCAATGGCTTCCCTCTGTATGGCCACTACCGGGCAAATACTTATCAATGAGTTTGTTGCTTCAAATTCCACCCTGATTGAGGACCCTGATTTTAATGATTATTCTGACTGGCTGGAACTCTTTAACTCAGGTTCTGAAGCACAAAATTTAAAAGGGTATTATCTAACTGATAATTTTGATATCCCATATAAGTGGCAGATTACTGTAGATACTATTATTCCGGCAGGAGGTTATTTGCTAATCTGGACTGACGGAAACAATACCGGTCTGCATGCCAGCTTTAAATTGTCTGCCCTGAGCGAAGAAATAGGACTGATTACACCAGGATTCATATTAGTTGATTCTATTTCATTCCCGCAACAGAAACCAAATATTTCCTATGGTAGAATTTCTGACGGTAATGCTGAGTGGGGTTTCTTTCTGCAGCCAACCCCCGATGCCTCAAATACAACCGAATCATATGTTGATTATGTTAGTAGTATCCCCGAATTTTCGATAAGGGGCGGCTTTTTTTCATCAGCACTGTCAATTGACCTGTTTACTTATTTTGGAGGGGAGATCCGCTATACTTCAGATGGTTCGGAGCCCGACTCAAATTCCGGGATTTATTCTTCGGCTATTTCTGTCAGCTCTACTACTATTCTTCGGGCACGGATCTTTAAACCAGGCATGATCCCGGGTCCAACGGTTACCCAGTCATATTTTATCAATGAAAATTCTGTTGAAGGAAAATTACCCCTGGTATCAATTGCCACCGCACCGGGTAATTTTTGGGATCCCCAAACAGGCATATATGTTCAGGATTTCAAACCACTGTGGGAAATACCTGTGAACATAGAGCTGTTTGAGAATAACGGCAGCGATCGGGCCGCTTTTAACGAGTTGGCCGGAGCCAAGATCAATGGGCTCTATTCCTGGCAGTTACCTCAAAAAATGTTGGGTATTTATTTCAAAAAGAAATATGGATCAGGCAATCTGGATTATCCGATCCTCTCCCAACCCAAACGAAACAGCTATAAAAATTTTGCACTCAGGGCTTCAGGCAGCGATTGGAGCTATACCCTCTTTCGGGATGTACTGGGACAACATGCTGTTCAATATAATATGGATATCGATATCATGGGTTTCAGACCTGCAGTTGTATATGTGAACGGAGAATATTTGGGTATTCACAA
>CAYZEZ010000441.1:0-2401 GCA_964477295.1 uncultured Bacteroides sp.
CATATCGCCCGACACGTCCAGGCTAATCAGGTCTTCATAACCGCTCTGTATTTCATAGCCAATGCCACCCGGTGCCCCCGTACAAGCAGTCCAGGATCTGTCGTCAAAACCACGATCCTTCAGCCAGCTCTTTCCTGTATCAGCCCTCGGGATATATACTCGTTTGGCTGCATCTTCCGGTATTAGAACCATTCCTTCCAGTTCGTCACGATCAGGCCATTGGGCCGGATCATCCCCATTAACAGTGTAATAGATAATTCCTTCATTGGAGGACATCGTAAGGAGATCTCCTTTCCCGATAGTATTTCCGGAGATTGATATACCGTTTATCAGGAAAACCGGGGCATCAATTTCCGGGTATAGCCCTGATGTCCGGAGCTGGCTTATCAATATACTGGTCCGGTTGGGGAAGTAGCTGTTCAACAAATGACTCTGTTGAGCCAGCCAGTCGAAGTCATATGTATACAGTTTAAAGGGCCCTTCCACCTGGTAAGGATGAACATCGCGCCGGTAATCCCCCCATCGGGCAGATTCAGCGACGAGTGCTTTTTCGACCTGGTCCCTCCTGTTCAGCCACCGCTCAGCCGCCGGTCCGGGAGTGAAAAGTCCGTCATTGAAGCATAATTCCTGCACACGGTCGGCAAACAACCTGCGGAATTCTTCATTCTGTTTAATTTGCCGGAAGACCCGGCTCGGGCAATTGGCATTGTTCACATTAACTGAATTGTCATTAAGGTCCTCCATATTATGTTCAGCATCCCAGCACACGAACCTGAATCCCGATCCTGGATTTATCCTGTTCCTTATGGCCACCCAGTTATGATGGTCCCAGTCTGTGTTTCCCCCGTAAAAATTCAGCAGCATATAATCAATAATGCTTAATATATCCACCATGTTTTCGACGGTTGGATTCGGTGTGCCATCCGGATCATTTCCCTGTACCTGCTGGTATGCTTCGTTGCTTTCCAGGCCGGCATTGGCCATCGCTATCAGTTTGTTCCATGCTGTGTTCTCACCATCAATTACATCGTTGTAGTCTTTAATGACATCATACTCTTCCGGTTCTCCCCCCATATAATCTGATGCAAAATCGCTGTCGATCTTTTCCGAAGCTGTGTAGATCCCCCAATATATACCATTTATATACAGGTGTACATAAACAGAATGGCTTGCCTCCCAGCCCATTGCCCGGTGAGTATCTTTCATCCAAAGGTCGCGTATATACTGTGCCCTTAAGCGCTGCTCACTCTCGTGATGCAACCAGGTATTATTAAATCCGGCCCTCAGGATGACCGAGTTAAAACTGGAAGCCACAGCTTCCGTGCCGAATACAGGGAAATTCAGCCTTGCAGGTCCGTATTCACCCCGGAATGCCAGCCGGAAAGAGTGCTTCGGAGATTTTTCGGGGCGCCTCGATTCTCCGCCCTGTATGCTTACCCCGCAATTCACCTGGAGTGAAAGTGAGCCATCAGAATTAAAATACTCTACTGAAGCGGGTCTTTCCCATCCCCTTCCGATATCATTTTCATCCGGGGCTGGATACATATATATGCCCCCGGTATCCGGGTCTGTTGAGAAGGTAAAAAAATTCCCCCTGTCTGAAACAAGGGATATGGCTGGCAGGGATTCCAATCCTTCCAGCAGCCTTCCGGCAAAATCCGGGTTATCCACCAGTTCAGGATCCATTTCATAATCGGCCAGAGCCCTTCCCCCTGAATAGGTCCACGGTCCCCATTCTCCGGGATATCCTTCGGGATCATCTGATTGGTGGATCACATCCCCCGGGAATATGTAGGTTTGTGTAATGACATCACCCGGGATCTGTAAACCGTTTATCGTAATGGCCCTTATGATAGATGTTGAATCCACATGAATGGGGGATGTATACAGGATCCCTTTTCCATCAGCCGGAGTGCTTCCATCCGTTGTATAATATATGTCGGCACCTTCAGCATCTGAAGTAATTCCGAGTTCAAACGGAGTCTTAAAAAATCCATGCTTTACACTGAATTCAGCCGGGGGAAGAACAGCACCTGACACCAGGTTCTGTGAACCCGGCGTTGGATCTATTATAAAAGTGTAATATCCATTTATAAATCCAAACGCAATATCATCCCGCTGTGCAGGATAACCGGGTGTAAATTCAGATACCACATTCCCATAAGGATCCGAGAGACCCAGGTACTCGCCATCGGTACTTAACCTGAAATTGGTATGTAACTGGCTTCCGGGAATAGTGCGATCCTTTCCCGATGCAAAAACAAGCAGGTATCCGCCGGAGGGTATGGTAATATCAGGAAAAATCCATTTCCGGGGTTGTTCCGGGTCATCCGAAAGGGACCAGCCTGAGAGTGATTTATTAACATAGGCAGGATTAAATATTTCTATCCAGTCTGAATAG
>CAYZEZ010000442.1:0-2371 GCA_964477295.1 uncultured Bacteroides sp.
CACAATTCTCACATTACTTCAGACTTCGTTAATCTATATTCGGTAATAGCATACTGGAGTCCCCATAGCTCAGGAACCTGAATTCATTCTGCATTGCATATTGATAGACTTTCTTCCAATCTCCCCCGATAAATGCTCCAATCAGCAGGAGCAAAGTGCTTTTCGGCTGGTGAAAATTGGTGATAAGTTTGTCAACCATCCTGAATTCATAACCAGGAATAATCATCAACCCGGTCGTGGTTTGAAATCTTTCAATCTTATGGTGTTCAAAATATTCCAGCAAGGTTTTCAGGCTTTCTTCCTTCCCGGATGGTTTAAGAGAATAGGCTTCCCATTGGCCCAGGCTTAATTCCCCGGGACTTATCTCTGGATAGCGGGCCACTTTGCAACCAAGCCAGAAAATAGATTCTAGCGTCCTTGTTGTTGTGGTCCCGACTGCGATTGTATTATTTGGCCATTTTTTAAGCACCTTTAATTCTTCAGTGCTAAAATAAATATGCTCCGAATGCATGGTATGATCACACACATTTTTATGAATAACCGGCCTGAAAGTTCCGGCTCCTACATGCAGGGTTAACTCCAGCTGTGGGATCCTTTTTTCCTGCAATTTTTTCAGTACCTCATCAGTGAAATGCAGTCCCGCAGTAGGAGCAGCAACCGAACCCTTATACTTCGAATAAACTGTCTGATAATTAATTTTATCTGACGATTCAGATTCACGATTCAGGTAAGGTGGTATAGGAGTTTTACCAGTTTGTTCCAGCACCTCGCTGAAAGTGAGTGAATCGGGTTTCCAATCAAACCGGATGATCCATTCCCCGTCATATCTTTCAGTTTGAATTGCTTTGAGTAATATGTTATGCTCATTTAGTTCCACAGATTTTAATAGCTCTCCTTTCCTCCATTTTTTTGCATTTCCTATCAGGCATTTCCAGGAAACAGTTTGAGTGGCTGAGAAGGCCAACTCATACGTAGTGGGTTCAACCGGTTCAAGGCAGAATATTTCAATTTTTGTCCCGGAAGACTTTATAAAATGGATCCTCGCCTGGATTACCCGGGTGTTGTTATATACCAGCATATCCTTGGCAGATAACATGTCCGGGAGATTTTTGAACTGATCATGATGGACATGGCCCTTGTCATAGATAAGCAATTTCGACTCATCCCGGTTCCTGAAAGGATACTTTGCAATTTTCTCCTCAGGCAGAACATAATCATACTTATCCAGGGTTATATTGAAACCAGGTATTGATGACACAATATTGTTTTTAGCAGGGTGATAAAATTACTTAATTTTGTCACAAAATTTATATCGGATGAAGATAGGTGATAAAGTTAAATTTCTTAATGATGTGGGTGGAGGTGTCGTTACCCGGTTTATCGATCCGCTAAAGGTTATGGTTGAAACCGGGGATGGATTTGAGGTACCCGTCTTGCTGAAAGATCTTATCCTGGTAGAAGACGGGACTAATAATATTGGAATGAGGTATGTAGCTGAAGATATGGATAAGCCGGCTAAGAGAATTATGACCAGGCACACCCTGCCGGAGATTGAGGATGAAGAAAACTCAGATAAGGTATATTTAACCATCAATCCAACCGGCAATCCTTATTCTTACAACCTCTTTTTGATCAATGATACCAATTATCATCTTTCATATCTGGTTGCTGAAAGGAAAATGACGCAAGAGTTATTCCGGCAATCAGGCACCCTCGAGCCCAATACTAAAATTCATCTTGAGGGAATTAAAATATCTGATCCGGGATCTGAACTTGCCTATCATGTGCAGTACCTCTCATATAAAAGTGGTTTTTATGATGGGAGGAAGCCGGTATCCTGTTTATTGGAGATCAACTGCAGCTCACTCATCCAGGGAGATTACCTGACGGAAAATGATTTTTTTGATGGGCCCGTATCTATTTTTTCACTGAAGGATGAATCCGGCAGCTATTTGAGAAGTATAGAGAAAAATGAAGAGAAACTGGCAGAACAAAAGGAGAGCCAGGTTCAATTGAAAAGTGCAAGGAAATCAGTAAAAAAGAAAATCGACATTATGGAGGTTGATCTGCACATCCAGGAGTTAATTGATGAAGAAAAAGGATTATCAAACGAAAATTTACTTGAAATTCAGCTTAAAAAATTTGAAGAATCTCTAGAGGAAGCCATACAGCAACGGATAAAGAAGATTGTTTTTATCCATGGAGTGGGACAGGGAAGGTTGAAACATGAAATCATAAAAAAGCTGGAGAATAACTACCCTAAACTTCGCTACCAGGATGCATCTTTTAAGGAATACGGCTATGGGGCCACAATGGTAATCCTTTGAAGAATATTGAATATCGATTAACGAATTATGAATTTCGAAGTACG
>CAYZEZ010000443.1:0-2370 GCA_964477295.1 uncultured Bacteroides sp.
AAACTCTCCAACAGCATGGGACTTAAGAGTATATATCAGAGAAAAAATGATCGAATTTATTCAAAAAAATTATCCTGAATGTTTACCAAGATCAAGAGTATTGCTTGAAAAGGAGAAAAGCACGAACACTCAATAATTGATAAATTGTCTTTTCAAAATTATTGGAATAACCCAGATTTATTACAATGAATAAACATCGAATGAAATCTCCTAAAAATTAAAAAATACTCGTGAAACGACGCGATTTTTCTAAGTACAGCCTTTTACTCGGTATGGGTGTACTGGCCGGAACCAAGATTTCCTGCACAAATACATCAGGTATACAGGAAAACTCCTATCAGGAACCTCCCCGCAAATTGCCTGCAAAAACCTGTGAGGTGGTGGTGGCCGGCGGCGGGACAGCTGGTGTAGTGGCAGCAATTGCTGCCTCCTCTTTCATCGACAGCACCACCTACGGTGACCTGGCGGCCCATGCAGGGGCAAATTATACCGAACCCAATGATTACGCTGTATGCAACAGCATTGGCATGGGAAATGTTGACATCACCACCTTGTATGATTACTTCAAGAAACAGGATGGCATCGAACAGTCAAGCCATGGATATATGGGTGGCATGGAAAACCAGATCATAAGGGTGCAGGGCAGTATGGTTAATGTGCCACAGGAATTCAGGGATGGAGCATCGGAAATCGGTATCAGCATGGTCACCACAACGGTCCACGACAATTACCTGATGTTCATTAAGTTTAACATGAAACTGCCGAAGAGCCCCACCGACCGCGATACGGTAGCGAGAGCCGAGCTTGAGCTCAGGCAAAAGCAATTCAAAGGAGTGGAGCTGTTCAGGAAGTTTATCCCTGGATGCGAAAAAGCCTTTATCGCCCGTACCAGCCCTACACTGAATATCCGGCGCGGCAGATGCATTACCTGCGATTATGACATCAGTCACGAAGATGTGATCGATGCCCGGCATTTTGACGATGAAGTATTTGTCTATGGGTTTCATGATTCAGCACCGCAATACCAGGTGAAGGAGGGAGGGACATATGGTATTCCTTACCGGGCATTGTGCGTAAAGGGAATCCATAACCTTTATGCATCAGGCATGATGATCACTTCCGACCGGCGCGCGCATATGTCAACACGAAACACGGTCAGCTGTTTCGGGCAGGGACAGGCTACAGGCACTGCTGCTGCTTTATGCGCTCAGAAAGATGCCGGGTCAAGGGACCTTCCGTACAGTGAATTACGGTCGAAGCTCGAACAGGATGGAGTATATTTTGAGAGTTAGTAATAATATATCATCCTGAACTTGCCTGCCCTGACGAAGGTCAGGGTTTCAGGATCTCTAAGTAGCAAATAATGAGATACTGAAACGAGTTCAGCATGACTGAGCTTAACAATGAAGTCATTAGCAACTTGCTGTGTCCCGAGAACTCGGGGTTTCAGAATCTCTTTTAAATAATAGTGAGATCCCGATCCCGAGTACTCCCCAAGCAATCCCCGAGCAATCCCCGAGCAATCCCCGAGCAATCCCCGAGCAATCCCCGAGCAATCGGGGCACAGCGGGGCACAGCGGGGCACAGCGGGGCACAGCGGGGCACGGCGGGACGGGATAACAATACTGGAAGAATTTGGATACTAACGAAAAACAGCTCCTTGAGGGGGTCCGCGCCGGTGACCCTTCGGCTTTTCAGCTAATATTCAATGAATATTACGCTGTCCTGACTGTTTTTGCCCGGAATTTCCTTAATGATCTCGATATGGCAAAAGAGGTTGTTCAGGATCTGTTTGTCCAGTTGTACGAAAAACGGGAAACCCTTTCAATTCAAACTTCCCTGAAATCTTACCTGTATCAATCCGTAAGAAACAGTTGCCTGAACAAGATCAAACAGGACAAAACACACCAGAAGCACCATGAAGAATTAATGAAATCTTCCCGGGATGAAGCGGATTTGTCTGATCATATAGAAAAAGCAGAACTGGAACAAAAGATATATCATATAGTCTCCCGCTTCCCTCCAAAATGCAGGCAAATTTTTCTGATGAGCAGACAGGAAGATTTGTCGAACAGTGAGATCGCTATAAAACTCAATATCTCCATCCGCACAGTCGAAACCCAGATCTCGAAAGCGTTAAAAACCCTCAGAGATAATATTGATTTCCAGTAACTTATAACTAAGTTCGAATGACAATACGTGTAACCGGTTACTTAGTTGTCATAGAAGTGGAAGACCATGACGAAAAATAAACAGCATATAACCGATGATTTGCTTCTCAGCTACCTCAGGAACCAGGTCAGTGATGAACAGAAAAGAGAGATAACGGAATGGCTTGATGAAAACGAGGACAACAGGTCGCATCTTGAA
>CAYZEZ010000444.1:0-1107 GCA_964477295.1 uncultured Bacteroides sp.
GCCGATGAGACAATAATTACCTTCATCAGTCTGGAAAGAATTCAGGATTGTAATCCAGTAAGACATCGAACCCCGGTCACCACGTATAAGGTTTCCCCATTCAAAATTATCCCGTTGCCAGTAGGTCAGGAAATTCGGATCGGTTTTTATTACGGAGATCTTCGAGTCATGTTCTCCGGATATAAGCAGACCGTTTTCACGTGTTATTATTATATCATGCAGGTTGTCAAGCGGTATATCCTGTTCAGAGTTTAAATCATCCCTGGCCAAAGGTTTCTCGCATGAGCACAACAGAAAAACTGTCAATATTATCAGAACAATATTTTTCAAAATATTGGCTGGTTAGTTGGTAAATCAGCAACAAATTATGTACCAGAATTTAAGGGCTTTGGGCAGGAAGTGATAAAGAGAAACAGTGAAGAGCATAATGGGATAGCACGACCGGCAAGACTTCTCATGACAACGTTAAAGATACTTACCAACCACATCCCTCCTTGAAAATGGTGCGCTAAGAAATTTCCAGGTCATTTTAATCTTTGTAAGGTATTTAATCTTTGCCCCATTACTGGTATTTCCGATCATTTTCCCAACAAGGAACGGTGTGACTGTCTCCACTTCGTTGGCAAGGATATTGTAAATCCGGATCAGGGTTTTTACATTGGAGGGATTATTCCTCAACGGATCGAGAAGCATGTCGGTAAGGACCATTCCGGGAGCGATTGTACTAACAATGACAGGGCTATCCTTTATCTCTTTCGCAAATGCGTCGGTAAAATACCTTACAGCTCTCTTTGATGTTCCGTACGGAGTCATCCCGCGGATCATCCTGCCATCACTTCCCAGTCCTTCCATATTATATATGGCACCAAAACCCTGTTGAATCATCATGTTATAAGCTATATGAGTAGCCAGCATAAGGCCCTTCACATTCGTATCAATTATCCTTGTAAAAACCCCGGAGGGAACCTCGTTGAAAGGAACCTGGTCATAAGCTGTGCCGGCACTGTTAACCCATATATCGATACGGCCAAAAGTATTGAAGGCATTTTCCCATAAGCTGATAATATCCTTCTCAACTGTTACATCACATTTTATTGCTATAAACTT
>CAYZEZ010000444.1:1117-2366 GCA_964477295.1 uncultured Bacteroides sp.
ATCGCTTAATTTTTCAAGTTTTGATTCAGAGACGGATCTTTTTATTGTCTCAGTGGATGTCCCTGAGTATGCAACTTTCCAGCCCGATCTCAGGAAATCCGCTACCAGCCCTGCTCCTATACCCCTAGTGCCGCCGGTTATTATGGCCGTTTTCATTACCAAAAATTTGTATTGAAAAGAATAAAGATAGTCAATTATTAGGGGAGAAATAAAGAAACCACAAAAACGATCATCCGGCCCTTTGAACCAAAGATCCGCAAATCCGTGACCCTTAAATCCTGCATGATTCCTTCCTGCCAAAGAGATGATACCTGTGCCTTGCTATGATCCTATAGATAAAATCACGAACTGGTGGGGGGACAATTATGAATGTGAACAAGAGTTTCCAGCCACCTCCCAGGGATCTTAGGATTTGAAGCACTGCGGATGATCTGACATACAAACTGTTGCCGGAAATATAAATTACGGAATCCGCGTCATAATCATCCATATCGAAACGTTCGAGAAGTTCCCTGCCTCTTTCCGACTGAAACGGAACAAATACATACTTGCCGGAACGATCTCGCCTTCTTATGAATTTTACTGTTCCTGTGCAAAGATTACAGTTGCCGTCGAAGAGGATGATGTTGTTCATACAGTAATAACAAATGAGGATGGCAGAAGGTTTGCATTTCACCGGACGGAAGTATAAAGGATTATAAAAAATACCCCGGCAATACCAGCAGTCCTGTTACTAAGTGCGCACCTGATACAGATAATTCCTTTTACCGGCAAAATCTGGTTTCAAATTTCAGATAATTGATAATTTTAACCATGATTTATTTTAAACCCTAACCGATGAAAAAAACAGGATATATCATTTCCCTTACCCTGGCATTTTGCGTCATAACTGCCGGGATGTCAGCCCAGAGCTCCCTCACAATTGAAAAGATAATGCAGGGAGAGATGTTCACCGGATTCTCACCTTCCGGAATCCAGTGGGATCCTTCAGGTAAACAGGTCTATTTTAACTGGAACCCGGACCTGGAACCTATCTCCTCAATGTTTACTGCTTCTTTGAACAATACTACGCCTGTGAAGGTAACGCTGGAGAAGCAAAAAGAACTTCCTTCCTTCAGGGGTACATATAACAAAGCCAGGACCAAGATGCTTTACACCAAGAACGGTGACCTCTTTATCCATGATATCAAATCGGGTTCTTCAAAGCAGATAACATCTACTTCTGACAACGAGACTAATCCGGTATTCA
>CAYZEZ010000445.1:0-2353 GCA_964477295.1 uncultured Bacteroides sp.
TTGCTTATCGGATCAGAGATTTCTGCATACGAAAGTTCTTTAAATGATGGCCGGGCAATTGTCTTTGCAAATGAAAAACGAATATTCTGCCTGTCAGCCAGGTTATAGATGAGGTTCAGAGTTGGGAAAAAATTAAGTTGATTGCTGACCTCATCGTTGTCAAGAACATTTAAACCAAGCTGATCCTGACCGGTATAGCGCTGGATAAATTTCTCAGCTCTTAAGCCCAGCACAGTCTTAAGATTATCAACAAGTTCAAGTTCCGTAGAAACGTAAGCAGCTGCATTCATGGAATTGGCATTGAACTGGTTGGGATTTACGGGTATGAAGTTAGCCTCGTAGGTTGTACCTCTTGTCACCGAGGTCCCATTTAATGGCCAGAGATTTTCCGGAAGGAAAAGGTCATCGGGATTACCTGATAAAGGAACGTTTCTGATATTAAGGGAGAATTTCCTGATTGCAAAATCACGTTCCTTGTAAGTATAGGCTCCTCCGAAATTTAGTTTTGCCTTCTCACCTCTGAAAGTGTATTCTTTTTCCACATGGACCAGGCCGGCAATGTTTTTTTCCGATAGTTCTCTCCAAATTCGCTCCGGAAATCCCGATTCCGTACCAACAACCAAACCACCGCCATCTTCCACGATATATCGTGTAAAACGCACATCAGGATCATCAATCTTTGAATATGTGGGTGATATTTTCCATACAATATCCCAGTCGGAACCATTTATCGAATGCTTCCCATCAATAAGAAGGTTTGTTAGAGAACGCTGGCTGTATTCCAGGTTATGCTGGTACCCATGGAAATTACTTCCCATGTCGGAGCTTGTATAATCGAATATACCTGATTTTGATTCCCCATTCTGAAGGTGGAGAAGATTGATGCGATACTTGGAATGATTGGTCTTTATTGCAAATCCGGCAAGACCACTTAACAGTACGCTGCTTACACCAAAATCACCAACCTGGAATTCACGTACCTCCAGCTCACTTACCGTTGGATCGCCAGACAATCCATATCGACCATATTCTGCCTTCTTAAAATATTCAGTATTGTTTTTGTAAGAAAATCCCAGGTTGTATCCTATTGTAACCTTCTTAAGGACAAACTGGTTCCCGAATGATGTTCCTATACTGTAATCCATGAAACTCATTTGTTTTACCGCTGCCATTGTGGGACCAAAGCTCTCCAGTATTTCCCTGAAGCGTAAACCTTTTTCCCCGTATGGATCTCCTACAACTTCAGTAAAGAATGGAATATTGGAGGTAGCCGGAATCCTCCTGGTTCCATCATCGAAACCAAGGAAATCAGTTTTTCCCCCGGGATATGTCAGGTAATCGCTCTTGAAGTGAAAATCGGGATTATAACCGGCACCAAGTGAAATATTACCTTTTTTCTTATCCGGGAAATCCTGAATTCCGATATCGATTACCCCTCCGGTGAAATCAGCCGGCAGTTCCGCATCAAATGATTTATGTACGACGATATTATCAATCAGGGTTGTGGGGAAAATGTCCATCTGCAAAGTATTCCGGTCAGGATCCAGCCCCGGAATATCAACTCCGTTCAGTATCGTCTTCGTGTAACGATCTCCCAGGCCTCTTACATATACATATTTTCCACTTTCAACTGATACGCCGGGTACCCTTTTCATTGAAGAAGCAGCATCAGAGTCGCCCATTTTTTTGAAGTTAACAGAAGAGATACCGTCAATAACATTAGGCGAATTCATTTTAATGCTCATTATTGCTCCTTCGGTATTCCTGACCATATTGGCGGAAACGACTACCTCAGAAAGTCCGATTGTAGCGGATTTCATTTTAATATTGTCTAAAAGGGTAATCTCTCCGGCTGTTACTTTTACACCGTTGATCTGTATTGTCTCATATGAGATAAAAGACATTTTGATGTTGTAAGTGCCGGGTGCAATCGACAGGTTGAATTTTCCATCGAGGTCTGATACAGTACCTGCTGTAGTGCCCTCTGCAACAACGGTAACCCCCATCATTGGCTCTCCGGGAGTTTCGTCAAATATTAATCCTCTTATAATTCCATTCTGTGCATTTAGCTGCATGATTGAAATAATAAAAAACAGTGTTGTAATTAGTCTGGTTAGTTGCATTTTTTTCTTTTTAATATCCTAAAAATCAGTTAACTGGTTTGCAACTGAAGCCCATGTCCAGCCTGCGAATTTTGATTTATCTGCTCCAACAGTATTTTGGTGAAGAGCTACAGATGCTGCATAAACATCCACCCCGCTTTTAAATATTGCTGACAGAGCAACACCGGCAGGAGGAGTTACCTGCAGGTTTTTGAAAACCAGTATGCCTGCAGTGAAGTTTGCAATAACGT
>CAYZEZ010000446.1:0-2311 GCA_964477295.1 uncultured Bacteroides sp.
CCTCCCAAAGATTCTATCTACATTTTTGTTGAGGTGACCATCGATCCGAATAATGTAGATTCTATATTGCTTATACAGGATTCGATCGTATTCAGTACCAATGGCAACACCCAGGATGTCGACCTGATGGCCTGGGGACAGGATGTGCATCTGATTGACGGGGAGGAATTGCCGACACAAACCTGGATCAATGATAAGCCCTATCTCATCATAAATTCCATGATGGTGGATACAAGTGAGACGCTTACCATTGAAGAAGGGGTGAGGTTACATTTCCACA
Organism: uncultured Bacteroides sp.; assembly: GCA_964477295.1. GTDB lineage: Bacteria > Bacteroidota > Bacteroidia > Bacteroidales > SM23-62 > CAYZEZ01. The sequence goes on from CAYZEZ010000446.1 coordinate 281, forward strand.
AGAATTCCAGGTTATTTGTCGCCGGGACCATCATTGTAAACGGAACCATGGAGAATCCGGTGATCTTCGAAGGTGACCGGCTTGAACAATTATATAAAGATGTCCCGGGCCAGTGGGACGGGATATGGCTTTTGCCCGGAAGCCGGGATAACAGGGTCAATTATGCCATTGTTAAAAACGCGGTGATTGGCATTGAATCGGATACCCTTTCCAATTTCCTGAATCCAAACCTTAAACTTTCAAATACCGTCATAAAAAATATGTCGGCTGTGGGTATTCTGGGACTGGGCACAACCATCCATGCAAACAATTGCGAGATCAGTGAGTGCGGACAGTTTACGATTGCCCTGCTGATCGGAGGGAATTATGAATTCTACCATTGCACGATTGCAAATTACTGGGGTGGTGACTGGAAGGAAACTACCTTGCGGAGCACACCGGCAGTAGTATTGAAGAATTATTATAAGGATATTAATGGGAATATCCAGGTCAGGCCCATTGAAAAAGCAATTTTCGGGAACTGCATCATATATGGCAACCGTGAAAGTGAATTTGAATTGGACCAGTATCCAGGAACTGAAATAAACTTTAAACTTTCACATACCATCTCAAAAGTAGATGTTGAAAAATTTGACCTTGAAGATACAGACAGGTTTGTGAACTATTACAACTTTGAAGATCCCAAATTCATCTCAGTCCGGGATCAGAACTACCAGCTCGATACACTTTCTCCTGCCAAGGATAAGGGATCGCTGAATTTTGCTTTTCCGTTCCCGGTCGACCTGAACGGCGAAAACAGGCTTTCAGATGATGGACCCGATATCGGGGCTTACGAACGGGTCGAAACAGACACACTCGGAAATTAAGATCCTTCCCCGACCGAGATTCCTGATATTTTGTGATTAAGAAGAAGTTGCGAGTTGCCAGGTATAAAACTTCTAAGTATGATCTTAAACCGAAATATATTGTTGGTTTTATTATTAATCTCTTCGAGATTTGCTTACCCCCAGGAACCTGACAACAATTTTAGTGTATTGTTTTACAACGTGGAGAACCTGTTTGACACCTATGATGATACGCTGACGGAGGATGATGAGTTTACGCCATACGGGGTGCGGAACTGGACCTATGACAGGTTTATGCACAAACTGAACAGGTTGTACAAGGTGCTGGCGGTGGCGGGCGGATGGGATCCGCCTGATATCATTGCCCTGGCTGAGGTCGAGCACAGGTGGATTGTTGAGAAACTGGTTAAAGATACACCTTTATCGAAATATGAATACCAGATTTTACATGAAGAGTCGCCCGACAGGCGGGGCATTGATCTGGCAATACTATACCGGGATGGCTTCTTTACCCTTCTCAGGGACACATTCAAAACAGTGAAATTAAAGGATGATCCCCCCGGATACAGCCGTGATATTATAAATATTATGGGAGTATCCAGTGACCTTGATACTTTGCATATCCTGGTTAACCACTGGCCATCGAGATACCAGGGGCAAATAAATTCCGAGTGGAAAAGAATCAGGGCAGCAGACATTCTGCAACACAGAGTGGAAGAAATTATGTCGGAAGGGCAGGGGAATGGTATAATCATAACCGGAGATTTTAATGATGAACCAGATGATATCAGCCTTGCTTTTCATCTCGGAGCCAGGAAGGTTTTGTCTGACACTTCGAGCCTGTGTCTCTATAACCTTTCAGTCCCACCGGCTAAATCCAGGTACGGTACGCTAAAATTCCAGGGAAGGTGGTATGTGTTTGACCAGTTTATTGTTTCAGGGGAAATCCTTAAATCAACTGCCTCCTGTAAAGCTGAAATCCTGGATTTTGATTTTTTATTGGAGGAGGATGAGGGATACATCGGAGTGAAACCCTTCAGGACTTACAACGGATACAAATACCAGGGTGGCTTCAGCGATCACCTTCCGGTGTTGCTTGAATTAAACTTCCATCATCCTGGACCTTGATCCGGCTCCAGACCAATCTCTTTGGCTTTTTCCAGCATGAACCTGTAAGCAGCGTCGT
>CAYZEZ010000447.1:0-2003 GCA_964477295.1 uncultured Bacteroides sp.
AGATATCTTTTTTCTTTATAGATCCTGTTTTTTGCATCAAAGTACTTCTTGCTGATTCTCAGCCCATTGTCGTCATATGTATATTCAAGGGTTTTTTCCATGTTCCCCTTCTGATCAAAATAAATCTCCTTCATTAGCAGGTCTTTTTCGTATACATACTGGATGTGATTTTTGATTTTTTCACTGCTGTCATAATCTATCTCCTCTATCAATTCACCATTCTGATCGTACCTCTCAATTCGGTCCAGTCGTTCTTTCCCGTTACTGTCCATAAAATCCACATCAATAAATTTCTTTTCGGAAATACCCAGTGAATCTCTTTCTTTTTGGGACTGTGCATTGATTGAGCCGGAGATCCCCAGTATCAGGAAAAATGGAATGATGGCGAAGCGTGAAAATATAATTTTTGTTTTCATAGCCCTGCGGTTTTTATTGTTTCTCGGAAAACATTGTATCCAGCGTAACGACCTGGTTTACTTCTTCTATAGTCACATCAATGTATACGGCCAGTTTGTAAGATCCGTTACTGAGCGGGAACCGGATCACACTCTCATTATCCCCTGCATACCTTCCTCCCGACAGCTCTTCTGTATAGGTATAAATCCGGTGATCACCCTTAATCAGGTTGCTGAAAAGAAAATAGCCGTCATAATCGGTTCTTACTCTCTCGTCATAACCCTCATGATCACCATATTTCAGGTATACTTCATAATCCTGTGCCGGGACGATATCAAGGATATTAGCATCTGTTAAAGGCGGCGGGGCATTTTTATTGTATGTGATCAACATCACCCGTCCCTTGATGGTTGCATCTCCATCGTTGAAATCCCTGAAACGGTAGGAATAGAAGGTGCCTATGTCAAGGTCTTCCTTTTTTGAAAGTGTTATGTTTTTTGAAAATGCGATTTCCTGGTGACCTGAACCGGATGCGGTATCATCGGTATAATAGTAGAACTCATAGTCGCCGGGTGTAAGGTAATCAAAACGAAATTTTCCAGTGTAGGAAGTTTCTACATCTTTACCTGGTGTTGTGTTGTCGCCAAAAATCAGGTACACTTTTTTGTCGGATGCGACATATTCTTCGAGTAGTACCGACATGTCATTATTGTATTCCCTGATCATTAAAGATCCGGAGACGGATGAATTCCCTCCCATACCTTCTTCCCGTTCACAGGCGAATAATGAGAAGATGATCAGGGGTAGAGGGAAGTATTTAACAATTGAATTTATCATTCTAAGGCGCATATAAGGTTATTAAGGGCAGTAAAATTACCAATTCCAGTTAATAATTGGATAATATTAACTTAATATTAACCAATTATGAATCGGCTCACGACTCAGGGACTATATCCATCGGATTCCAAATACCAGGATATCATCGATTTGTTCAGCGTCACCTTTCAATAAGCCAGATTTCTCAGCCGGCTGGTTAATAGTTATTTCTATAATGACGAGACTGTCGTTTTCCAGGTTGTGGGTAAGCCCAGGGATCCCGTCATATACGATGGTTTCAACCTGGGAGTTAACCTGGTCAATGAGCAAAAAAACCCCAGGAGAATTCTTGTCATAAGTTAAAAGTTAGTTTACATAGCCAACCTTACGAAAGAATTCATTTAATCAATTAATCAGAATAATTTGCTTCGAAGACAGTCTGCCGGCCTCATTCACCCGGAGAAGGTAAATTCCGGAGGGATAGCCTGAAAGATCAATCTCAACGGGGAAGCCTGAATGAAATACCTCCCGCATGATCAATTGTCCTGTATGATTGTAAACCACTATATCAACGGATTGGCCTTGTACTATGTCATCCATTGGATTTCTGACCAGACTGAACCTCCCGTTTGTCGGATTTGGAAAGATGGCAATATCATCCGGTGTTTTCGATGCATTTTTTAAACCAAGGTAGTAATTGTACAATCCCGGGGTAGGGTGGTTAAAAATTTCCCAGGGTCCCGAACCGTCCGGATACCTGGCCAGGGAGATATCGGGCATCAGTGGCGGAT
>CAYZEZ010000447.1:2013-2302 GCA_964477295.1 uncultured Bacteroides sp.
GAAACGGAATCTATCAGGAACATGCTGTTACCTATATCTTTGAATATTCCAATTTGCTCTCCGTCCCTGCTTAACTTAAAGCCGACATGAAGCACACCTTGCCAGGGCTCACCGTCGGCCCATAAAATCATCAGTTCCCCGGGCTGCAAAGTAGTTGAATCTGGTTTTGTGCCTGGGATCATCCAGGTTTTTGGGTTGTCAAGGGAATCGGTCATATACAATCCACCCATATCTACAGCTTCTGACCCGGTGTTCAGTATTTCGATCCAGTCATCGGTATCCCCGTAAT
>CAYZEZ010000448.1:0-2281 GCA_964477295.1 uncultured Bacteroides sp.
ATAAGCACCTACAGCAAATATTTTCCGGATGTAGAAACCATTTTCTTTTATAGCCTTAAGGAAGGAGATCAATATACAGTAGGCTGCTGGATCAATGAAAAAACAACAGTCAGATCAAGATAATATATCCACCCATTACCGTTTTCTGCAGGATATAAAAAGCTTTTTAATTTTCATGTTTACCTTTGCGGGATCGTTATGTTTCACTTCCTGCGAAAATGATATTGAAAAAATCAATACCATACTGGAAAACCAGGTCCATCCGGAAGTTTCAGGCAAACAATATGAAATCATCTATAGCGACTCGGGAAATGTAAGGGTTAAGGTGCTGGCTCCTGAAATAAGGAAATATATTGAAGGCGAAAAGCCCTGTACTGAATTCCCAAGGGGCCTCACTGCGTATTTCTATGATGATAGCCTCCAGATTGAATCGGTTATTCAAGCCAAATACGTAATCTACTTTGAGGAAGAAAAACTATGGGAAGCTAAAAACAATGTAGAGGCCAGAAACCTTAAGGAAGGGAATCAGTTGAATACAGAACATTTATACTGGGATGAAAAGAAAAGGCTTATTTATTCCAATACCTATTCCCGGATCGTTAACAAGGACGGTACATTTTATGGTCAGCAGGGATTTGAAGCAGCCCAGGATCTTAAGTGGTGGAGACTTAAAGGATCTAAAGGAACAGTTAATGTCAAAGATGAATAAACGCACTAACCACATCCTGGAAATAGTCTGGCTCATTGTAGCCATACTCAGCCTGTTTGCAGGAATTCATCAGACTTTTACACAGGGTTTCAGTGAAAGCTGGTTGTTTCTCCTGATCGCAGTAATTGGATTCCTGATGTTTTCTTTTCGAAGAAATTTGCGTAAAAAATTCTCCAGATAAGACCGCCGGTGGCAAATGAAGTAATAATAATCCTGATTTCGCTTATATTTTCGGCCTTTTTCTCAGGCATGGAGATTGCCTTTATTTCGTCGAATAAATTGAGGATTGAGGTTGACCGGAAAAAAGGAGTGTTGGGATCAAAAATCGTCTCTTTTTTTACTGAAAACAGCAGGCAATACATTGCTACCATGCTGGTTGGAAACAACATTGCATTGGTGATATATGGTATTATTATGGCAATCCTCCTGGAGCCATTGATCACTGTCTTTACACAATCTGAAAGTCTGATACTGGCTGCTCAAACGATTATATCCACACTGATTATCCTGATCACGGCCGAATTTTTACCTAAGACCTTATTCATTATTAATCCTAATATTGCATTAAAAGTTTTTGTTTTTCCTGTTCTGTTCTTCTACATTCTTTTATATCCAATTACAAAGCTGATCATTGCTATATCAAATCTGCTGTTTAAAGCATTCCGCGGATTCCCGGGGAATGGCACCAATGGCTCCGGTGTTTTTGGAAGAGTTGACCTCAATCACCTGGTGAGTGAACTTCAGTATAAGGAACAGGACGAAATGGATGATGAACATGAAATCAGGATCTTCCAGAACGCGCTTGATTTCTCCAATGTAAAACTGAGGGATTGTATGATCCCCAGGACCGAAATCGTTTTCCTGGATGAAAATTGTTCTGTTGAAGACCTCAAACACAGGTTCATTGAAACCGGCCTCTCCAAAATTTTGATTTACAAGGAATCGACCGATAATGTTATTGGTTACATAAATGCCAAAGACCTTTTTAAGAGTCCTGATAAAATAAAAACACTGATCAATACTATGCCGATAGTTCCCGAGTCGATGCCTGCCAAAAAACTATTGCAATCGCTTATCAAGCAACGAATAAGTATTGCCCTGGTAGTGGATGAATTCGGAGGAACAAGCGGTATTGTGACCATAGAGGATATCCTGGAAGAGATATTTGGTGAGATTGAAGATGAGCACGACACTTCTGAACTTACTGATAAACAGATCAGTGAAAATGAATTTATGTTCTCAGGCCGCCTTGAAATAGATTACCTGAACGATAAATACCGTCTCAACATTCCGGAAAAAGATGAATACGAAACACTTGCAGGTTTTATCCTGTATCATCATGAAAACATCCCAAACATTAATGACAGGTTAGAGATTGAATCGTTTATCGTTAAGATTCTGGATGTTAGTGAAACGAGAATAGAATTATTGCAATTAACGAAGAAAGAAAACTAGGAACAGGTTGCAGGTTGCAGGTTGCCAGGTGTTGTGTGTGAAGGGTATTGGGCATGTTTATTCATAATTTCCATAGCAGACCACACACAATTCCCACCTCACAAACCCGCGACTCAC
>CAYZEZ010000449.1:0-2276 GCA_964477295.1 uncultured Bacteroides sp.
TTTGGCTACGCCGAACTCATAAATTCGTTTCCCCCGCTGCTTGCGGCGAGGAGCTTCAAATCAAAAATATGAAATTCATTGTTAAAACACTGCATGGATTAGAAAACGTACTTGCCGGGGAAATGCTTGATCTTGGGCTGGAAGACATTCAACCTGGCAGGAGATCTGTTTCGTTTTCCGGCGGGATGGAACACTTGTACAAGGCCAATTATAGTCTTCGTACGGCATTGAGAATATTGAATATCCTCGCAGAATTCAAAGCAAACCATCCCGACCAGCTTTACAAAGAAATTTATAATATGGAGTGGGAGAGATGGTTCAGCTATAAAAGAACCATTGCAGTAGACAGCGTGGTTTCGTCCGATCATTTTCGTCACTCCAGGTTTGTTTCGCAAAAGGTGAAGGATGCCATAGCAGACCATTTCAGGACAAAAACGGGTTTAAGGCCTTCGGTCGACCTTAGCGATCCCGATGTCAGGATCCATGTCCATATCTATGGTGACCAGGTTTCTGTCTCCCTGGATTCTTCCGGAGAATCGCTGCATAAGCGAGGTTATAGAAAATCTTCCTGGATGGCACCCTTGAATGAAGTGCTGGCTGCCGGGATGATTCTGATCTCTGGATGGACTCGTGATACTGCATTTATTGATCCAATGTGCGGCTCCGGAACACTACTGATTGAAGCTGCCATGATAGGGAGAGGAATACCAGCCGGCATTTTTAGGAAAAAATACTGTTTTCAGAAATGGCAGAACTATGAGGAGTCTGTTTTTGAGAAAGTTAAACAGGCTCAATGGCCCGGTCAGAATTATGAATTAACCATTGAAGGTTATGATATCTCACCGGATGCACTGGCTGCAGCATCGAAAAACATCATCCAGGCAGGCCTCAGGAAAGAGATCGTTTTAAAGCGATTTCCTTTTAAGGATATTTCATGTAACCATAAGCAAGGCATGATGATAACAAATCCTCCATATGGTGAGCGCATGGGAGAAGAAGATATCATCAGACTTTACAAGGATTTTGGTGATAAACTTAAGCATGATTTTACTGGTTTTCAGGTCTGGATCCTCAGCGGGAACATGGAAGCCATTAAACACATTGGTCTGAGAACTTCCAGGAAACTGACACTATTTAACGGTGCAATTCGTTGCAAGTTTCATAGATTTGACCTGTATGAAGGGTCCGGAAAAGTAAAGATGAATCAATGATTGTTAATAATATGGTCTAATTATTTGAATATTTTTAATTAATTTAATGACGTCAATAGAAGAGCAAAAAGTTAAATAGCATATAAATTTACGGTGGCCTAACTGCCTAATTTTTTGATACGTAATAATTTTTTATATATTTGCTGAGCTGAAATAATATTATTAAATTTATTTCAACGAAAACTTAAGGAACCACACATGAGCTTTGATGTCCACGAGTATTATTCACAACTAGACAGTGGAAATGTGCTGCTTGCTTATAAAGGGAGCATAACCACAGATCTAATTAATAATGTGCTGGAACAGATTGAGGTTAAAATGGATAGTGTGGATGAGGAAGCTAAGGTTAGAAAGAAAGTTTATAATGTACTCGTAGAAAGCCTTCAGAATCTCTATCACCACGTAGAGGAATTACCAGAAGAATATAAGAGCAGGGATAAGTTTGATTCGAAATTCGGCGTCCTTGTTATTGCAAAAGAGAATGGAGCAATCAAGATTTCTACGGGTAATTTCATTACTTCAGAAAAGATCAAATTTCTTAAGGATAAGATAGATAAGATCAATTCATTATCAAAAGATGAACTGAAGGATATGTACAAGTTTATCCTGAACCATCAGAAACTGTCTGCCAAAGGCGGTGGAGGGCTGGGACTTGTTGATATAGCAAGGAAGACAGGTAACAAGCTTGAATATACCTTTCATCATTATGAGGATGATTACTATTTTTTCAATCTGGATGTATTTATTACTTGAATTATAAAACCATAATCGGATTAAAGTATGGAACCAATTTCAATTGAAGGAACACCCAAAACCCCTACAGTTAAGTTTGACGCGAGTACCGGGGTTATTGAAATCAAGGGAAGATCAATTCCCGAAAATTCAATCGAGTTTTATAAGCCCCTCGTAGATTGGCTGGAAGAATATGCCGGTGGTCCAATGGACAAAACAACTGTAAATATTCAGCTGGAGTATTTTAATACTAGCTCCTCAAAGTGTATTCTGGACGTATTTAAAAAGTTGGAAGCAATTCATAAAGCCAAAAATGAGGTAATTATTAACTGG
>CAYZEZ010000450.1:0-2275 GCA_964477295.1 uncultured Bacteroides sp.
ATGGGTCAGCGGGCCAATTTTGAGGAACAGTACAGCGGCGACAGCCTTCAGGGAAATTATATAGCTGGTGTTTACTATCCTGATAAAACAAAGGTAGGATGGTGGAAGAACGGTTACCCGGAATACTTTGCCAAGGTGATCAATGCACCGAATTGGATCGGTCTGGATATAACTATTAACGACCAACCTCTGGATCTCGCAAAATGTGAAGTTCTGGGATTCACCCGGATACTGAACATGAAAGAGGGATACCTTGCCAGGAACTTCAGGATTAAAATGGCAGGGGGTGAGATCATCGAGGTTGAAGTTATTCGTTTTCTCAGTATCGTGGATACCGAAGTGGGAGCTATCTGCTATAAATTGATACCGGTAAACTGTAATGGTACCATCCACATCACTTCCGGTATTGACGGTGACATATGCAACGAAGATGCCAATTATGATGAAAAGTTCTGGGATGAGGTGGATAAATCTTTCCAGGATCATTCCGCCATGCTGATTGCCCGAACCAAAAAGCTTGATTTTCATGTGGCCACCGGTACGCATATGAAAGTATTCCGAAATGAGAATGAATGCAGCCTGAACTTAAAGGAAGAGACCAGGGATAAATACATAGCGCATAGCACTGCCCAGGAATTCAAACAGGATGATTCTATTGCAATTTATAAATATACCGTTGTTCTTACTTCAATGAATTATAAGAAAAAAGAACTGGGCACAAAGGTCTGGCCACTACTGTCTTCTGCTGCTAACAAGGGATTTGATAGCCTGAAAAGCGAACAGTCGGCAGCATGGAATGAGAAGTGGCAGAATAGTGATATTGTCATTGAAGGAGACCATGCAGCACAGCAGGGGATCCGGTTCAATATTTTTCAGCTGAATCAAACCTATACAGGTGAAGATGAAAGATTGAATATTGGGCCAAAAGGCTTTACCGGGGAAAAGTATGGCGGGAGTACCTACTGGGATACAGAGGCTTACTGCCTGCCATTTTATCTAAGTATTGCTGACCAGCAGGTTGCACGCAACTTATTGATATATAGGTATAAACAATTAGGAAAAGCCATTAAAAATGCGGAGAAACTGGGATTTAAAGATGGTGCTGCCCTGTATCCGATGGTGACCATGAATGGCGAGGAATGCCATAATGAGTGGGAGATCACATTCGAAGAGATCCACAGGAATGGAGCTATGGCGTTCGCCATTTACAATTATATAAGGTACACAAATGATAAAGAATACCTCGCACTATATGGATTAGAGGTATTAATCGCAATTTCCAGGTTTTGGAGTCAGCGGGTTTCCTGGTCCGACAGGAAGAAACAGTTTGTGATGCTGGGGGTTACCGGTCCAAATGAATATGAGAATAATATCAATAATAATTGGTATACCAATACATTGGCTGTCTGGACTTTAAAATATACCATTGAAGCACTGGAATATGTTGCTAAAGATCATCCTGACAGATACAAAGCAATAGTAAAGAAGGTCGGATTTGATAATGAAGAAACGAATCGGTGGAATGGGATCATAGCTAAATTATATCTTCCTGAAAGCAAGGAACTGGGTGTTTTCCTCCAGCAGGAAGATTATCTGGATAAGGAGCAAATTCTTGCCAGGGACCTGGATCCTGCAGAACGTCCGATAAATCAGAACTGGTCGTGGGACAGGATTTTAAGGTCATGTTTTATAAAACAGGCCGATGTGCTTCAGGGAATATACCTGTTCGAAGAGGAGTATGATACAGAGACCATCCGTAGGAATTTTGATTTTTATGAAAGCCGGACCGTACATGAATCATCCCTGTCCCCTTGTATTCATTCTATCCTCGCTTCAAAACTGGGCGATAAAAAAAAGGCCTATGAATTATATTTGCGCACTGCCCGGCTTGACCTTGATGATTATAATAATGAAGCCGATCAGGGATGTCATATAACCAGTATGGCTGGTACCTGGATGGCTATCGTTGAAGGTTTTGGAGGAAAGCGGATCAGGAATGGGAAAATCAGTTTTTCACCTATTATCCCCGATGAGTGGAAACGCTATTCCTTCAAGATCAGGTATCGTTGCTGCACACTTGAGGTGAGCGTAGATAAAAAAATGATAAGGATTAAAAATTTATCAAACCATAAATTGAAGCTTTATCTTTACGGCAGGGAACTTGAAGTTGATGGGAACCAGGTTTTAATTAATAACCTGAAACCTGAAGTCTGAAGCTTCCCTGTAACCTGTAACCTGTAACCTGTAACCTGTAACCTGTAACCTGCAATATATT
>CAYZEZ010000451.1:0-2270 GCA_964477295.1 uncultured Bacteroides sp.
CTGAAATAATCGGGATAATTCATCGAGACAGTAACAGCAGCAAAGATCCAGATTTTATAGGCAAATTTTTTCAGGCTCTTTATGCCGTGAAAACTTATGGCCAGGCAAATGAAGAAGAGGGTCAGGGATGGACCGGTCAGCTCTTTAAAATTGAAAATCAGGCAAATAAAAAAGGCCACCAGGAATAGAACGGACAGGATAAGAAGGAACTTGTAAATAGTAATTTTTCCAATCATGGCCACATTATGAAGTCATAAATATATTTAATTTAGGAAATCCCGCGTTGTTTCGTTGCTAAAATATTTAATTGATTGTAACCCGGAATATTGAATACGTCTTGCAACCTGTCCATATCACATCCTGGTAAATAAATCAAATATGTTAATTATAAAACACGATGATGATAAAATGTTTTGGAATAGTCAAGGTTAATTTTTTAATTTTGCAGATAATATCCTGAGTGGGATTAATGGGTGGGATATGATACGATAATGAGTAAATACCGTTATGAAAAAAAGAAGGTATTCGGTAATTAAAGGGACAGGAAGTTATATTCCTTCAAAAAAGATCACCAATGATAAGTTTCTTGAAAACTTATTCTATACACCTGAAGGTGAAGTGATCAAGACAGATAATAAAGAGATCATTTCCAAATTTGAAGAAATAACGGGAATAAGGGAGCGAAGGTATGCCGAGGATAACCATGTGGCGTCTGACCTGGCCTATTTTGCTGCCCGGGATGCAATAGAGTCATCAAAAATTGATAAAGAGACCCTGGATTATATCATAGTGGCGCATAATTTCGGGGATGTCAGGTACGATAATAGATGGTCGGATTTTGTCCCCAGCCTGGCAGCACGTGTAAAGCAAAAATTGGGAATTAAAAATCCGAAAACAGTAGCCTACGATATTATTTTCGGGTGTCCGGGCTGGCTCCAGGGGATTATCCAGGCAGATTATTTTCTCAAATCGGGTGATGCAGGAAGGGCCATGGTAATCGGAGCTGAAACCCTCTCAAGGGTGGCAGATCCCTACGACAGGGACTGCATGATTTATTCCGACGGGGCAGGAGCTACCATCATGGACGCTGTGGAAAGTAATAAACTGGTAGGGATTTTGTCTCATTCTACCAGGTCTGATGCATTTGAATTTGCTGATATGCTGAGAATGGATAATTCTTACAACACTGAATATAAAGGAGCGGAATTGTTTGTAAAGATGAATGGAAGGAAATTATATGAGTATGCCCTGAATACGGTTCCACAACTGGTTAAGGATACCATTGAGAAGGCAAAACTTATTTTGAAGGATATAAGTAAGGTCCTTATTCACCAGGCGAACGAAAAGATGGATGAGGCGATTCTTCAGCGGGTATTCAAACTTTTTGGTGAAAAAGTTATCCCACAGGATATTATGCCTATGATCATATCCACCTTAGGAAACAATTCGGTAGCTACTTTACCCATATTACTGGATATGATATTCAAGGAGAAGCTGGATTACCAGCGTTTTATTAAGGGAGACTTCCTGGCGTTTGCATCTGTTGGAGCGGGTATGAATATAAATTCCTTTATCTACAGAGTACCGTAACCGTTCTGGTACGGTTTTATTTCATTTCCTTTTTCGGGATACATTTGTTGGCATAGTATTCCAGGATTGCCCGTTTTTGAATATTGCCTTTTCTGGTGACTGCTTTACTGTATTGAAAAAAATCCATTCCGATTGAAATTATATCAGCCAGGCCATCATCCTCGAAATAAGCCTTATCAAGATGGGTGGCAGGCAGGGTAGTGCGCAACAGCCTGGCAGGTTCAATGAGCCCATCTATGCCACCGGTTTTCCACTTCTCTGCAATGCCTTCAGGATCTGAGAGAAGAAGCCTGGCAATAAAATGCTGAGGCAGGATTTTAAGGTTTCTCTTAACCACATCGAAGCATTCTTCAAGACCAATTTCAGGATTATTCCTGAGTGAAACAGGATCACCCAATACGCAAAAAATTGGCAACCTTTTCTCTGTATATGCCCTGATCAGCGGATAGTTAGTTTTAATAGTATAACCGCCCCGGAACGCAGCGTATTTGTCATCTCCATCCTGCATGTCATGAAAAAGGCTTGAAGGAGGAAGAAAAGTCTTTTTCCGGAATGTTTCATATAGCTGTTCTGCTTCGGGAACGAGTGAAAAGGACAGTGAGATGGAAACAATAGAGATTTCAAGGTTCTCAGACATATTCCTTTGAACGTGTTTCACTGTCTTATATATCCTCCTGATC
>CAYZEZ010000452.1:0-2232 GCA_964477295.1 uncultured Bacteroides sp.
ATTTTTGGGAGAAATACTGCTGGAACTTAAAGTACTTTCTGAGGAAGCACTGGAGGAAGGTTTAAGGTTTCAGGAAGAAAAAGGCGGTCTGATAGGTGAGATACTTGTCAGGAAGAAGTCATTATCTGAATCCGATCTTTTAAAGGCTCTTGGAATCCAGTATCATCTGGAATATCAGCCTTCCATCTCTGTAAATGATCTTAATACCGAATTTACCGAAAAGGTTCCAATACAATATCTGAAAAAATACTGTATGATTCCGGTAATAACAAATGACTCCAGGAAAATAGCGATCAACAATCCCGTTGATTTTCAACCGCTGGACGATTTAAAAATACAGTTGGAGATTAAGGATGCAGAACCCTTTCTGGCGCCAAAGGCGGAGATACTGTCTTCAATAAACTTCACATATGACAGCAGCCGTGATTCCGCAGAGCAGGTGCTCCAGGATATGCATGATGAAAACGGGGACTCTATTATTTCGGCAATGGAGGAAGCTGGTGACCTTCTTGACGATACAAGTGACGCACCTATCATTAAACTTGTAAATGTCATGCTCTCTCAGGCAGTTAAGGACAAGGCGAGCGACATTCATATAGAACCGACACAGAAAGGTTTAAAAATCAGGTATCGCCTTGACGGGATACTCTACGACATGATCTCGCCGCAAAAACAGATACAGTCTGCGCTCATATCACGTGTTAAAGTTATGGCCGATATGAATATCGCGGAAAAAAGACTGCCCCAGGATGGCCGTATTGAGATCAGGATAGGTGATAAAAACATTGATATAAGGGTATCGACCATCCCTACCGCGTTCGGAGAGAGGGTAGTTTTAAGGCTGCTTGACAAGACAAAGATATTTATCAGCATATCCGACCTGGGTATGCCCGATGAAAGGCTTAATGAATTTAACGAACTTATTAATGCCGCACACGGTATTTTTCTTGTTACAGGCCCGACCGGAAGCGGAAAAACAACAACTCTCTATGGTGCACTCTCTACAATAAACAGCACGGATAAAAATATTATTACTATTGAAGACCCGATCGAATATCAGCTAGATGGCGTAGGTCAGATTCAGGTAAATCCTAAAATTGACCTCACGTTTGCACGGGGGTTACGTTCCATAGTAAGGCAGGACCCTGATGTTATCCTTGTGGGAGAAATACGTGACCTTGAAACCGCTGAAATAGCTATTCAATCGGCCCTTACGGGTCACCTTGTTTTTTCGACGCTCCACACGAACGATTCGGCAAGTGCGGTGACGAGACTTATTGATATGGGTATTGAACCATTCCTGGTAACCTCATCGGTTATTGCCATCCTGGCCCAGAGGCTGGTTCGTGTAATCTGTCCAAAATGTAAGGAAGAATATCATCCCGATGAGCAATCGTTATTGAAAATAGGAATAACCCCCAAAATACTTCAGGGTAGAAAAATATACAGGGGGACAGGTTGTCCGGCTTGCCTGAATACAGGATACTCAGGGAGAACAGGGATTTTTGAGCTCCTGATTGTAAATGAAGCGATTCAGAATCTGATACTAAAAACGTCTGATTCCAATGCTATTAAACACAAAGCGATTGAAAACGGAATGGTTACATTAAGGCAAAACGGCGCACAAAAGGTACTCAGTGGTATTACCACCATTGAAGAAGTATTCAGGGTTACTTACCAGTAGTATTTCTAATGAGCATTAATAAAAAAAGATCAAAAGTAATATATTGATCATCATTACTGGCCCTTATATTTTAGACTGATACAAATTAACATTAAAAATTGCATTAATATTAATATATCTTTAAAGTTAATTCAGGTTATATTTATAACTTGTATTTTTGTCTAATAAATGCTATTTATTTAAAGAATTTAAATAATGTTAAATTTAGTCAGGAATGATTAACAGGGTAAATTATCATGAAAGTGCAATGTCCCGGATGTAATGCAAAATATAATCTGGATACTTCCAAACTCCCGGCAGTTCCTGAAAAGGGGATTACAGTAACATGTCCGAAGTGTAAGCAGAAATTCCCTTTAATCATTAAACCACAAGAAAACAAGGCGGATACTGCTAATCAAAAGAAGGATATAATTATTCCATGTCCCGACTGCGGTCACGTAAATATTTCATCTCCAAAGTGTCTTGGCTGTGGAAAGGTATTTTCCAAAGAAGAGCTGGAAAAATTAAAAATTTCCATCGGCGGTTAACCCCTGATAAAATCCTTCCTG
>CAYZEZ010000453.1:0-2193 GCA_964477295.1 uncultured Bacteroides sp.
TTTATAGTCCGCGACATTGAAAAATCGGTTGCCACATGGGCCGAATTTCTTGGTATGGAGGTTCCTGATGTGATCCTCGCCGAGGGCCACCATGATAATCCAACCACTTACAGGGACAAACCAACGGATGCGAAAGCAAAACTGGCCTTTTTTCAACTGGAAAACATAACGATAGAACTCATCGAGCCCGTGGGAGAAAATTCAACATGGAAAGAATTCCTGGACGGGGAAGGCGAGAAAGTCCACCATATTGCCTTCCGGATAAATGAAATGGATGCGACCGTAAAAAAGTTTAAGGACTTTAATATCCCCATGATTCAGCATGGAGGATGGGACGGGGGGGAATACAGTTATATGGATGGATCGGAGAAATTGGGTGTGATCATAGAGTTACTGCAGCATTATAATAAATAGGAGAGCGTGCTAGGTACTGGTTACTAGTTGCGAGATATTCGATATTCGATATTCCTTATAGTCTTATCGAGACAAGGATCTGCTGGGAGGTGTCGATTAATCCTTCAACAAAATGAAGTGAAAAAACTATTTTCCCCTGAACTTTTTCCTGTCTGAACGGGCTCCAGAACATATCGAGCCGTCCATAGTGCTTTGCCTGGTAAAAAGCGTCCCCGTAGAGGAACGTGTGACCCTCGCCCTGGTATAATGTCCCGCCCAATCCTAATCCATGCCAGGAAACCATTGCGTTGAGTAAAAACCCTGCAGGAGTATTGAATCCGTCATCAACGCTCCGGGTTCTGTCCAATGATACAAGTGAACCCATAGAGATCCAGAGGGTATCGAAGAAAGTGGATCCCGACAGGTCTGCACCGATGGCCACATCAAATCCACCATTGTCTCTCAGGTGAAAATCGGGTGGCAACACCCGGGGCCTCGCAAAATGGCCCATCAGAAAATGGTGCTTGAAAAACAGCATATTCCAGTTAACACGTCCCGAAAAACCAAACATAAACCGCTCAAATTCAGTATCTGTCTGCCTGCTGGTCCAGTCCAGAAAAACATCCTGGTACCCCCAGTCACCTTTTATATCCAGATAAGTTCCCTCTACGTTGGGACGGTAATAATTCAGGGTGTCGGTCAAAAGGGCCAGCGGGAATTCTATAAGGCCTTTTCTCGGGAAGGCCCCCATAAAAAAGGTAAACGGTTTTTTATCATACTGATAGTAGAGCACCGGATTGGGTTTCCATGCATCCGCCGGACCTCCAAACTCATACATGTAGCTAAAGCCTCCACGAAACCTGTGTTCCTGGTTGATACTGCCGCCCATTTCGAGCGAAAACCGGCTGCCAAAAATGGTTTGAGGCTCCTGTAACGAATTGTAATACTCCCTGTTATCAAGGAATCCGTCAAATCCGGCCTGCCATTCAAATTGCTGGCCGTGAACTGACTGGATCAGTAAAAACATGAATATTATGTACCAGAAATTCCTCATTGAAATCTATTTGATCCTGAATGGATACCCAAATGTACTCATTATTCCCACTATATTGAGACTTGCTTACTCAGCGCAGGGCTATTTATCTGGCAAACACTGTTTATCAGTTACAGGGCTCTATGAACCTGACGTGAGCCCTTATTTAAGGTCATCCGTGTTAACCTGTATTAAATCCATTTTTAGAAAGATCTTTCCGATATTTGTCCAAAACTGTTCAGTATGGTGGAAAATCACAACAACCTTAACAAGCAATTCAGGAAGATCTGCAATAAAGTCAACCGGGCCATCCATGAGTTTGACATGCTCAATGAGAGTGACAGGCTGTTGGTTGGCCTGTCCGGAGGAAAAGATTCGATGATCCTGTTGGAAGCCCTCGCCGATGTAAAAAAACACCTGCCCTATTCCTTTGACCTGATGGCAATACATGTAGCTGCAATAAACGTTGGTTATGTAATGGACACAGATTATCTTCAGAAAATCTGTGATAATCTTTCTGTTCCATTGTACCTTGAAGAAATCGAAGTTGACCTGTCGGTAGAACCGGATAAATCACCGTGTTTTATCTGTTCATGGAACAGGAGAAAAAAAATCTTTGAAAAGTCAAGGGAGCTGGATTGCAACAAGTTGGCATTGGGCCATCATAAGGATGATGCATTGGAAACGATGTTGCTGAATATGATCTTTCATGGATCGTATAGTTCCCTCCCTCAGAAACTCACGATGTTTGAAGGACGGATTGAACT
>CAYZEZ010000454.1:0-2144 GCA_964477295.1 uncultured Bacteroides sp.
TCCTGCCTTTTCAGGGGGAATAAGAAACTAAAACCAGATAAACGATAAAGTCAGCTTCGTCTCCACCGGTGGTGGTGCCATGCTCGAATACATTGAAGGAAAAGAATTACCTGGAATTGCAGCCATCAGAAAATAATTCACCTGCATAGCAGAATTAATTAAAGGGTGTGTATGCCGAATACACACCCTTTATCTTTTCCGTATCTTCGCGTAATGGATCCAGCCTTCCTTCAACATATCTTTAATATAAAGTCTGACAGGGAATTTGAGGAATTAGCCCTGGAAGTGTTCAGGTTCCAGGCCAGGGAAAACAAAGTATACTCGAAATACCTGGGATTGCTGGGGATTAAACCGCATTGTATCGACAGACTTGCAGAAATCCCTTTTCTTCCAATTGAATTTTTTAAATATCACAGAGTCCTTACCGGGAACAGACCCCCGCGGATAGTATTTGAAAGCAGCGGTACTGGGGGTACAGAGGTAAGCAAACATTATGTGGTTGATCCGGATCTTTATCATAAAAGCCTGAACCAATGCTTTAACCTCTTCTACCAGTCACCTGAAAAATACTGTACCCTGGCTCTATTGCCTTCATACCTGGAAAGGGGTAATTCTTCACTTGTATATATGGCAGAACAGCTCATCCAGCAGAGTAACTACGATTCAAGTGGTTTCTATCTCGATGATTATTCATCATTGAAAAAAATCCTCCTTAGGTCAGAAGAGAACAAAACACCAACCCTCTTGCTTGGAGTAAGTTTTGCTCTGGTTGAATTTGCACAACAATTTCCTCTAATTCTGAATAACACGATAATTATGGAAACAGGTGGTATGAAAGGCAGAAGGGAAGAAATGACAAGGGACACGTTACACTCCCTGCTCAAAGATAGTTTTAAAATAAGAGAGATACATTCAGAATATGGAATGACTGAATTATTGAGCCAGGCCTATTCATCTGAAAAAGGCATTTTCAAATCACCGCCGTGGATGAAAATCCTCATCCGGGATATGTACGATCCATTTAATTATCTTGATCACAATGCTTCCGGCGGAATCAATATCATCGACCTGGCCAATGTATGGTCCTGTTCATTCATATCCACCCGGGATATTGGAAAAACAATACATGGAGGCGGATTTGAAGTCCTGGGAAGATTTGATAACAGCGACCTCAGGGGTTGCAACCTGATGATAGAATAAATTGTCTTACTGAACTCGTTTCAGCATCTGCCAGGTCCTGAAACCCTGATCTTCGTCAGGGCAGACAAGTTGCTAATGACATCATCTCGTAACATGGTCATTCTGTCCCGAGTACTCCCCCCCGAGTGCTCGGGGGGGGCACGGCGGGACGGGATGACTAGATGTCAATTACATTATGAATCTCAGTTTCTGAGTTCTGTGCTTCAGGATGACATCTCTTACAATCCCAACTTCCCTTTTATCTCTACGGGAATAGCATCTACATGAACCATTATGGCAATAGTATTCAGCTTCACATAGGATGTTGACATATATAATTTCCCGCCAAACTTATTGCTTTCTTCACCCCAGGAATTTTTTGTCAGATAATATTTGGTCCCGTTTTTATCTACAGCACTGCCCACAATATGCATCAGGTGGTCGTCGGTTGATTGGAAACTTTCAAAAGCTTTTTGCCTGTCCGGCTGGGTAATCATTTTTTCCTCAACCGGTCCGGATGACAGGTCCAGATCTTCACTAACTTCTTCAGGCACGGCAGCGATACCCGATTTGTGAGAAAATCCTTTCTCAGAAACATCCCCATCCCAGCAAACGGTATACCCATTATCCAGCGAATAATCCATTATTTCTATCAGATCGTCGAGCGGTACATTATAATACAGGTCATGAGCCCAGTTGTCGGGTACCTCAAGAACAAACGGCTCGTAAAAAGGAGCATGCGTATAGGAGGTGACTTCAACATAATCAGCCACCTCAAAGTCTGTGGTGTAAACAAACTGTTCCGGAGTGGTTCTTTTACCTGGAAATTCAACTGCCCCCGGCACATCACCAAGGTAGGTATCAAGTATCAAGGCAAAGGCATCCGGCCATTTCTGAGAGGGATTTCTTCCTTTCAGCAATCCGTCCAGGAAACCCTTCAGCACCGACGACAACTCGGAATGATT
>CAYZEZ010000455.1:0-2143 GCA_964477295.1 uncultured Bacteroides sp.
TTGATCCATATCATGAGGAGGAAGGCGAGGCCTAAAAGGACAACATTTAGATATGTGAGTGGATTACGGCGCACGGTTTTGGATCTTATCTAAGTGAAGTTAATAAATCCTTTGGTAAATGACTAGTAAAAAGAACTTATGGTTGCAGGTTACAGGTTGCAGGTTACAGGTTGCATGTTGCAGGTTGGGTTATGGGTGTGAGTTGCGAATTATTTTAAAACACTAGAGACTACCTTTTCAACTGATTTTTCAATCGAGTATTTTGAGGTGTCGAGTGTGAGGAAGGGGGAGTCGGGGATTTCGTAGGGGTCGTCGATGCCGGTGAAGTTTTTGATCTCGCCGGCCCGTACCTTGGCGTAAAGTCCTTTGGGATCTCTTTGTTCGCAGACTTCTAATGGGGTGGAAATATATATTTCTTTGTAATTCTGACAATGATTTTTAACGAAGTCCCTGGATTCTTTGTAAGGGGCAATGAATGAAGCGATTACAAAGACTCCGTTTTTTTCCAGTGTACTTGCAAGAAATCCGATTCGACGGATGTGACGATCACGCTCCTCCTTTGAAAAACCGGTCCTGGGGAAAATATCCCGCACAATATCCCCGTCAAGATGCTCTACCTTATATCCCCGCTTTTTCATTTCCTGAAATACTCCCTCGGCAATTGTACTTTTTCCGGCACCTGATAATCCGGTAAGCCAGATGACAGCAGGTTTGCGTTCACGCTTGCCATAATGCACATTGTTCCAGGCTCGCTCGTGAATAAAATACAGGGTCATTTTAATTACAATCTCGATTCCCCCAATAGCAGCTGCAAGGGCAAATTTACCTGTGAATACATATACCAGGATAGCGGTTGTTAATGTTGCCCAAAAACGCCACGATATGGTCTTGAGTATAGATCGTCGCTTAGATTCTTTAAACATTTTAATTAAATTAAAGAATCACAAAGATAACAGAAAGAATTTATCTAAATGTTGCAGGTTGCAGGTTGCATGTTGCAAGTCGCAAGGGCATGAGGGAAGGATGTTAAAATTGAATAATCCGACATTCTAATCATCACAGGACCAGGATGCCAACCCTTTATATGTGATCCATTAAACCGGGTTCTGTAATACGGTCATATATAACCAGGTCAATTTTATTTATAATTCAGGCAGAAACTTTTCATCTATTTTACTTCCAGCACACTCCTGAATAATTCCTCATACTGATCAACAACCTTCTCCCACTGATATTTTTCCACGATCAGCATTTTATTGTTTAGGGTCCATTCCGCTTTTTTGTTAATCCATTCATTATCAGCATTCAAGAGTCGCCTAATGTCTTCGCTGGTTTTAAAATAGAGTGCATTGTCGTTCAGGATATACCGGTTGAAAGGATTTTCGTGGGCAATGATCATGGCCACGGCAGCCATTGCTTCCAGCAGGGAAGGATTTGTTCCCCCGACAGAGTGGCCGTGGAAACAGGCTTTGCTATAGTTGCGTAAAGGATTAAGGATTTTTTCGTCATAGATTCCATCCAGGAAATCAACTTGTTCATATGATTGATACAGTTTTTTCAGACGGTGAGAATATGAATTATTTGATTTTCCGATGATTAAAAGTTTTTGTCAGATCGAGGATTTAATAAATCCTTCAATGATTGTATGGATATTGTTTTCTGGTTCAAGTCGCGCTATGGCCAGGTAATAACTTCCCGGATCGACATTATATGGTTCCAATGCATTATTTTCTGCTGCAGCAGCCTGATCCGCCCCAAAAGGAATATATTCTGGCTCGACAGAATATTCGTTTTTAAAATATTGCTGTATCAGGGGATGATCACAAACCAATCCATGAGATATTTTTACAGCCACTTGTTCTGATTTCTTAATAATATTCCTTATCGAACCCGACCACTTTGTCCGCTGCCATTCAAATCCGTCGAGATGAGTAATGATTTTAGAGTTTTTAAAGTTAAGCAATCGACAGGAAGGCGCTGCACTGGCATACCCGCATTCCAGGATTATGTCAGCTTTGTATTTGATTGCGTCTTTAATGCAGAGATAATCATAGAGATAATTTGCCACACCGCCCATCATCATTTCAGGGCTGAACTTGCGAATTATATTAACTTTGTTATAGGTATCCTCTTTGAAAGGATG
>CAYZEZ010000456.1:0-2131 GCA_964477295.1 uncultured Bacteroides sp.
CTTCTGGTCGCTTTGCGTTTTCTCATTGGATGGCACCTGCTCTATGAAGGAATCTATAAGTTTTTAAATCCGGAATGGTCTTCCATAGCATTCCTGGCGGAATCGAAGTGGGTATTTGGAGGTGTTGCGGAGTGGATCACATCCAATCCGGGTGTATTAAACGCGGTCGATTTCCTGAATACCTGGGGTTTGATCGCCATCGGGCTGGGTCTCATCCTGGGCCTTTTTACCAGGACAGCTGCCATTGCAGGTACTACACTGCTAGGATTGTATTTCATGTTTAATCCACCTTTCATCGGGATGGGAACAACTGTTCCCCTGGAAGGAAATTACCTTTTAGTTAACAAGACACTGATAGAGGCAGTTATGCTGCTGCTGATCGCTGTATCACCATCAGCACGTTTACTGGGACTGGATACATTATTTTCTAACATAAAAAACAAATAATCATTATGTCACCACGAAATGATACGGACAAAAAAATTGGTTTTGACAGAAGAAGCATGTTGAAAGCCCTGGCCGGGATCCCTGTTCTGGGTGCATTCGGCATAGAGGTATTCAGAAAATTAAGTTTCGATGATAAGCATAATACGCGCAGGGAGATCATCCGGGAGCTGGGACTGGAAGACCTGCTTTCCAATGTGAAACCGGTTACCGAAAGCAAGGGAGATTTAATACGGATCGGGATTGCAGGATTTGGCGTAAGAGGTCCCCAGCTGGCGCAGGCACTGGGATTCATGGAAAAGGCCCTGTTCGATGATGCAGTTAAAAACGGTTCCCTGGATGCGCAGATAAATTATGGGAACTTCAATGTGGCTATTACCGGCATTTGCGATGTTTTTGATCTGCATGCTGAAAAAGGGCTGGCCGTAGCCAAACATGATATCTTTACCAGGGGTGAGATAGAAAGAAAGAATCCGGTAAAACGATACAGGCATTACCATGACATGCTTGCCGATCCGTCTATCGATGCTATCATTGTTGCTACACCCGACCACCACCATGCGCAGATGACCATAGATGCAGTGAAAGCCGGGAAGCATGTTTACTGTGAAAAGGCCCCGATTCACAGGGAAGTAGAGATTCAGCCCTTATATGAAGCGGTCAGGAACAGTGGACTCGTATTTCAGCTGGGGCATCAGATCCCTCATAATGCTGTATTTCAACAGGCAAAAGAGATCATCAACCGTGGTCTGCTTGGAAATATCTCTCAACTTGAAACAACCAGTAACCGGAATACCCGTGAAGGAGCATGGATCAGGCACCTGGACCGTGCAGGGAATCCTAAACCGGGGGACGAGCGATCCATTGACTGGAAACAATGGCTGGGCAGTGCACCTGAAGCACCCTTCAGCATTGAACGGTATTATGGATGGGCGCGTTTTTTCGATTATGAAACAGGTCTTTACGGACAACTTTTCTCCCATGAATATGATTCAGTGAACCAGCTGTTGAATATCGGCATCCCTGAAACGGTATCCGCAACCGGAGGTCAATACTATTACAAGGATTTCGGTGAGATGCCGGACGTGCTCAATACTTCCTATGAGTACCCGAATAAAGGGATGACACTTACCTATAGCGCCAACTTGACCTCATCGAAGACACGGCCCCGAACCATTTATGGCCGGGATGCTTCCATGACAGTGGGTGGACACCTGACCATGACACCGGATGGCAATTCTGAGAAATATGCCGGTCTGCTGAAGAAGGGACTGGTGGATCCCTCAAGGCCCATGCTGCAGATCATAAAGGGATCCAACCTGAGCGAAGCTGTAGATGCAGTGTCTTCTGCATCTACAATGTACTATGCTTCGAGAGGGCTTACCACCACCAATATTGATGGCAGGGAATGGGACGTTACCCATTTGCATCTTAAGGAGTGGCTGGATTGCATACGAAACGGCGGTGAAACCTCGGCTAACATTGACAAAGCATATGAGGAAGCAGTGACTATTGCTATGGCAGATATCTCATACAGGGAGCAGTGCCGCACTAAGTGGGATCCGGTGAATAAGAAGATCTTAAGGGTGTAGGTATTCCTACAGGATTATTAAACCAGCT
The DNA here is from genome assembly GCA_964477295.1 of uncultured Bacteroides sp. Taxonomy (GTDB): domain Bacteria; phylum Bacteroidota; class Bacteroidia; order Bacteroidales; family SM23-62; genus CAYZEZ01. The sequence continues at coordinate 2,065 of CAYZEZ010000456.1, forward strand.
CTTCACTCATTGTCATTTACGACAAAACTGCCTTTAAGCCGGATATCTTTACAGGAACTGCCGATCA
>CAYZEZ010000457.1:0-2126 GCA_964477295.1 uncultured Bacteroides sp.
CCTGGGTCATTGTATGATTATCGAGTAATCCTTTCATATCATTTGATTTTGATGAATCTGAGATAGCAGCCGATACCAGGAACAGGCTGACCACAATTAATAATACAAGTGAATTTTTCATCGCAAAGTTGTTTTTGGCAATTTAGGTATATAAATTTGATAGCACAACATCAATTACACCCTGTTTTCGGTTATATTAAAAAACAAATCATGAGAAAAATAATTACTTTATCCTGCGCCATCATGATAACATCCATTTTATCAGCGCAAAAATCAAGTCTTTACATGCCACCAGAATTCCAGGCAGCCTATGAAAAGGGAACCCGTTCCTGGGACGGGAACCCAGGGCCCAATTACTGGCAAAACGCTGCTAAATACAGTATCAGGGCAGAATATGATCCTGTGACAAAATTGATCTCCGGGAAGGAAACTATCCTGTATAAGAATAATTCGCAGGACACCATACCTTATCTTATTACAAAATTATTGCAGAATGCCTATGAAAAGGGGAAAGCCAGGGATAATGATATTCCTGCTGAGTTGGTGACAGATGGGATCAAGATATTGAAATTTGCTGTGAACGGGAAGACCTATTATATGAACAATGAACCCTTAATTGAAGATATTCCACCCTATTACGTCCGGGAATTTGGGACCAACCTGCTGGTCGTCCTCAGAAATAATCCCATTAAACCGGGAGATGAGGTCACTATTGAAGCTGTATGGGAGCTATCCTTGCCGTCTCAGTCGTTAGTCCGCACAGGTTTTTATGATTCCACTTCTTTCTTTGCCGGGTACTGGTATCCCCAGGTATCCGTTTATGATGATATCTCGGGATTTGATATTTACTCCTATACGGGTATACAGGAAACGTATAATGACATGAATGAGTACGATGTGGAAATAACTTTACCGTCTGATTACCTGGTCTGGGCTACAGGAGTGCAGCAGAACGAAGAAGAGACCTATTCAAAGGATATCCTGAAACGGGTCAATGAATCAAAGAAATCGGACCAACTAATGAAAATCGTAGAAAAAGAAGACTGGGAAAAAGGACCGGTCAGAGGTGAAGGCAAGAAGACATGGAAATTCAAAGCTGCCGGTGTGCCCGATTTTGCCTGGGGTGCAAGTGATCATTTTTTGTGGGATGCTACCAGCCTGGTGGTAGATCAGGATAATGGACGGAGAGTTTGGATCCACTCTGTTTACCCTGATAATGAAAATGATTATTCAGATATCATAGGATATTGCCGTAAGGGGATCGATTTTCTTTCCAACGATATTCCCGGTGTTCCTTTTCCCTATCCAAAACATGTAACAATTCACACACTGCTTGCCGGTGGTATGGAGTACCCCATGATGGCCAATAATAACTTCTTTGCCGATACGGCCGTGTGTTACGATGTAACTGTTCATGAGATAGCCCATAGCTATTTCCCGTTTTATGTGGGTGTGAATGAGCGACAGTATGCCTGGATGGATGAAGGTTGGGCCAGCATTTTCGGACATCTTGCAATAAAGGCAGATGGATCTTCAAGGAATCAGTGGATTATGGAACCGACTTCGATGTATACCAACATAAGCCAAAGTTTAAATAATACTCCCCTGATGGTTCCCAGCAGTATGCTCAATTTCTTCACCATGACAAATCATTATTATGTCAGGCCGGTACAGGCTCAGCTGTTTTTGCTTGACCTGATGAAAGAGCTTGGCGTGGATAATCCGCTGCCTGAATATATCGGGCGTTGGAACCACAAGCACCCAACCCCCTATGATTTCTTTTTTACAATGAATGATATTGCCGGTGAGGACCTCGCCTGGTTCTGGAAACCTTGGTACTTTGATTTTGGCTATGCCGACCTGGCTATTGAAGAGGTTAAGTATAGTGGAAACCAGTTAGCAATAACCGTTAAAAAGGTGGGGACACAGCCTGTCCCGATACACCTGGAGATCACCTATGATGAAAACCTGGTGGAGAACGAGGATGAATCCATCCAGGTCTGGAAGGATGGGAGGGATGAACATACAGTAGTAATTGAGACAGATGTTAAACCATTAAAGGTTGTTGTCGGGAGCCCGGAAGTGCCGGATGTGGATCGATCTAACAATACGTGGAAGATTGACTA
>CAYZEZ010000458.1:0-2113 GCA_964477295.1 uncultured Bacteroides sp.
TTCTGAAATACAACAAGTGCACCAGGCATACGGACAGGATTACCAGTTGCCTAACATGGGTGCCCATAATGAATCGTGTGCCAACATCGGTAATGTACTCTGGAACTGGCGGATGTTCCAGATAACAGGTGAGGCAGAATATACAGATATCCTGGAACTAACCTTATATAACAGTGTGTTGTCCGGAGTCAGCCTGGACGGACAGCGTTATTTTTATACCAACCCGTTATGTGTGACAGATGACCTGACATATACCCTCCGCTGGTCAAAAGAGCGTGAGGAATACATTTCAAAATGCAACTGCTGTCCCCCGAATATAGCCCGGACCATTGCACAGACAAGCAATTACGCTTACAGCTTATCACAGGATGGCATCTGGGTAAATCTCTACGGATGCAACAGGCTTGATGCCGAGATGGATAATGGATCTGGATTAATCCTGATCCAGGAAACAGGTTATCCATGGGATGGAAACATAAGGATACGGTTTGAAGAGATTCCGTCCGGGAACATTTCACTGTTTTTGCGCATTCCCGGATGGTGCAAGCAGTCTGAGATCATTCTAAACGGGAAATTGCAAACAATTGTGCAAAAACCGGGAACATATGCTGAAATTAACCGGGAATGGTCAGAGGGAGATGAAGTTGAACTAATCCTGGATATGCCTGTCACCCTTCTGGAAGCCAATCCCCTGGTAGAAGAAGCGCGAAACCTGGTGGCGGTTAAAAGGGGACCGCTGATATATTGCCTTGAATCGGCCGACCTTCCGGAAGAAATCAGTTTGTTTGATATCATCCTTCCCTCAACCATTGATCTGAAACCCGCTCAATCAGATATCGCAGGTAGCCGGATCATGGTCCTGGAAGGCGAAGCTGAAGTCGTTGATCAATCTCCCTGGAAGGACCAGCTTTACAGGGAGATTTCAGAGACCCTTCCCGAAAAACAGAAGATAAGTTTGATCCCGTACTTTGCCTGGGGAAACAGGGGACACTCTGAGATGTCGGTATGGCTGCCACTAAACCGGAAATAATCTGGTTACCGGATAGTCATCCTGAAGCATGGAACTCAGAATCTGAGATTTATAATGAATTTACATCTGGTCATCCCGAACTTGCCTGCCCTGCCAGCCCTGATGCAGATCGGGGATTCAGGATCTGTTCCAACCTGATATTACGGTGAGATGCTGAACTCCGCCGGTGGCAGTACACGCAAATTCAGCGTGACATCAAATAATGAATATCAGCGGATAAAGACTTTCTCTGCCTGACCCTGATTTGTCCTTATGAAATAGATGCCTGAATACGGAACTGTTATTTCAGTGCCGGAACCAATTAACTGACCTGAAGTATTATAAACCTCAACCGGGACCTTGACAGCAAATATCGAATGATCATATATCCTGAAAAATGAATTCTGGCCTGATTTGACCTTATCCTCATGAATACCAACCCATTCGGCTTTTTTAGCTACAATTGTAATGTGGTGGACTTTCACAAATTGCCCTTTATTTGGCCTGCTAACGCTTATATCATTCGTGATCAATCGAAGGACAACAGGACCTTCATTTGAAGCATTAATCATTTCTTCAAATGAGAATGAATGCTGTAAATTATACGTAACCCTGTATCCACTCTGGGTTGCTACGTTATCGTGTACAAAGTTTATTTCCCAGGTCTGGCCATAATCTTTCGAATACTCTATATTATATGGAATATTACGCTGGTCATTAATGCTGACATCTGAAGAAGTTTCAAGTGTCAGGCTCACCAGGTTAGTCAGAGGAGGTGTAAGAATATAACTTAGAGAGGCTGTGTCGGTACCCGAATAATAGCATGGTGCAATCTGAATATAACCTGTTTCAACCGGAGGATCGATCGGATCACCTTTGGATTCGCAGGTTGGCATGATCATACATTTCATGTAGGTGAAATCCTGTTGTGTCCCTGTCTCAACATGGTTTAGCTGTGGATCCTGGGGATCCACCTCGTAGTAGTCGTCGCATTGATTATGAAATTCAGGTATGTCATCATTGTTTTCATCCACCCATACACCAGTGATAAAATATCCTTCATCATGTGGAATTAAATTGGCCGGACTAAAGGTAATTTCTTCC
>CAYZEZ010000459.1:0-2108 GCA_964477295.1 uncultured Bacteroides sp.
GATTTATTTGTCCTCAGGTAATAGCATAATCCGATCATGGTATTTGCAATACCCCGGATCGATTTGAGTTTTTCAAAATTGGGTACGGCGTCAAAGAAGATCATCCGTCCGGTTTGGTAGTAGGCATCGTTGGGGGAATTACCAAGCAGGTAGCCCAGCGCCCATACTGCCCTTCCGAATGAGTCTTCAGATCCAACCTGGTCGAGATAATCACGCTTAAAGCTCAGGAAATTCCGGAATGTCCCATCCGGGTTTTGCAAATAGTCTATATAGCTCAGGTAGATAGGTAATAAATCCAGGGCCATAGGATCCTTCTTTTGCTTGTAAGCCATCAATACCATAAGGAGGGCGCGTGCATTGTCGTCCAGGCAATATCCCTCCTTCAGGTTGGGTATTCCGAATTTGGCATGCTGGATGATCCCGGTATCATCGGTCAGGCGTTTTATGTGATTCATGGAAAAGGGAGGTAACAATAATGGATCAATGATGGTTTCCTCCAGGATTATTTCCTCTGGTTTTTCTGTGAATACCTTTGCAGCCAGGTTGACATAATCCTTCCCTATTTTTGGCCAGGTGATTTTTTGGCCATAATCATATGCATTTTTACGGAGGGTTTTCAGCACATCGGGATGATCCATTAATTCCATCAGGATATCACTGAGTTGTGCTGAATCATTAAAATCAAACAATCTTCCGCGACCGTCAGCCAGCAGCTCCTGGGCATGCCAGTAAGGTGTTGAAATGACTGCTGCCCCCACCCCGATAGCATAGGCAAGGGTACCACTGGTGATCTGGGCTTCATTCATGTAAGGTGTTACATAGATGTCTGCCGCTGACAAGTATAGAAACAAGTCTTTCTGGCTGACAAATTCATTGAGGAAGAAAACATGGTTTTCGAGTTTCAGTGATTTGATCAACATGCGGAGATAGTTCCTGTATTCTTCTCCGGAATACCTGACCACATTCGGGTGGGTCTTGCCAAGGATCATATACAACGTATCGGGGTGCTTCTCAACTACCCGGGGCAGGGCATTAATAACCGTCTCAATCCCCTTGTTGCGGCTTAACAAACCAAAAGTCATTAAAACCTTTCTGTTTTCCCAGTTTAGTTTTTTCTTAGATTCTGCCTGGTCAAAATGGAGATCCGGGACACCATGCTCCAGCAAGGTAAGCTTCCACTCCGGGATCTGATATACTTCAGTGAGAAATTGAATGGCTTTTTTACTCATCACCACCAACCTGGTCGCCATCCTGGCAATTTCCTGCATGATCTCCTTTTCGGTATAAGAAGGTGATTTAAGTACGGTATGCAGGGTTACCATCAAGGGTATTTCCAGCCTGTGTAACAGGGGCAGGATATATACTCCGCTTTCGCCTCCGAAAATACCGTATTCGTGTTCCAGGATACAAACATCAGCTCCACTGTAATTGATAAATTTTGCAGCCTGGATATAATCTCTCTGATGTTGTTGGCGTATAGTATATTTAACCTCGGCGGGATAATCATATCCTTGTTCGAGATCATTCAATGCAACGATGATCCCTTCGTGTTCCTTTGACGACCGCTTGCCAGTATTGGTCATCGATTCGTTCAGGTTCTGTGTGAAAGTACCAATACCACACTGACGGGGAGGATAGGTCCCAATGAATGCAAATTTCATATAGGTGCGATTTAATTGATTTAGCCCGATATTTTTCAAGGTACAATAAAAATACATATGTTGTACCTTGATATCATGACTATTTTAAAGCACAGAAATTCAGTGTTATACATCGAAGGTAGGTCAGCATAATGCTATAAAACCATGACAAGGGAAACTCGGGTGATGGTATAGGTCTTCTAAAGGAGAAACTGTGTACCCATCGCCGGGATGGTACCTCTTTCTTTTGAGGATAGAGTCATCCCGTCCCGAAGTGCCCCCCCGAGTGCTCGGGGGGGAGTACTCAGGATCGGGTACTGGCTGTCAGTAAGTAAGAGATCCTGAAGCGGATTCAGGATGACATATGATCGGGTTTCGATCCCTTCCTGGTAATTTTATTCCCAGCCGGTATAGGGATTATCCACAGTAATCTCCCCTTTATAATTGGCTACATTATATCCTGTCTTG
>CAYZEZ010000460.1:0-2087 GCA_964477295.1 uncultured Bacteroides sp.
AATTCCAAATTTCCCGTGGACAATGAATAACCTAAGGCTGGAATGGGTAGACGAAGCATCGGGGATTTGCAAAACCCAGCTGAAAGCAACTTATCCGCTGCGGCAAACGCCAGAAGGAAGGTTTATGGATCCTAATCTGTGGATACAGAATGCCATCGACTACCTGGATGAACCGGGTGAATGGGTAGTGGATACGAAGAAACGAAAGATATATTACTGGCCCGAGGATGGCATTGATCCGGGTTCTGAAGTCAGGATACCCCTGCTTCGCGAATTAGTACACGTAGGGGGAGTTACGAAGACTACGGAACCTGTCGACCAGCCCGTAAAAGGAATCATTTTTAAAAACCTGACATTCATGCATGCAGACCGTGATTTATGGACAGCAAATGACAGGGGAATACAGCATGATTGGTTAATGGAAGACAAACCGGATGCATTGCTGAGGTTTCGAGCCGCAGAAAACTGTAAGGTTGAAAATTGCTGTTTTACCAATAGTGGAGGAAATGCAATAAGACTGGATTACCATTGTCAGGGAATTACCATCACCGGTAACGAAGTATCTTATCTTGGTCAGGGAGGGATTAATCTGATAGGATATGGACCCGGAACAAAAGATGTGAATAAAAATAATACCATTACAAATAATCACATTCATCATATCGGTGAGCTTCTCTGGCAGAGCGGCAACAACCTGGTCGCCAACAATTTTATCCATGACATTCCCCGGAAGGCTATTTGCCTGAGTGGAGTAAGATTAAAATATATGACGGAAAGGCACCGGATGCTGCCTGAGGATGAGAAGGAGCCAAGAGAGTATTGGAAAACCATTCGCTGGAATGAAATAAAAGAATATCCCGGAACGCTTGAAGAACTGGCTCCCTATCTGCATACCAGAAATAATATAATTGAAAACAATGAGATAAGAAAGGTTCTCATGAAACTCGGTGACGGTTCAGCGATTAATGTTTCCGGTGCCGGTATAAATAATGTAATTTGTCACAACCTGTTGTATGATATTACCAATACAAATGCTTGTTCGGTCCTGAGAACAGACGATTCCCAGGATGGCACCATAATGGAAAACAATATTGTATTCAGATGCAGGCTGAGGGCCATATGTTTAAAAGGAGAAAATATTTTTCGTAATAATTTTTTTATTGAAGTCGGGGCTTCTGACCGGAAGGATAGGTATGTGGTGTCGATATCCACACTCGAGGGCCCGATGAAATCTGCCAGGCTGGAAAAGAATATTTATGTAGTGAATAATCCGGTGAACGGTTTCTGGAAATTTATCAGTGATGACATGAACGATTACAAGGATTGTTATTTCGACAAAAACATCTATTACTTTCCGAATGAAGAATATGTATTTTCTGATATGGATAAAATGAGGAGTGCAGGCTTTGACCGGCACTCCCTCTTTGAGGATCCAAGGTTCGTTGATATAGACAACTGGAACTTTAACTTCCTTCCTGAATCACCTGCGATAAAACTTGATATTAAACCAATTTCATTATCTAACATAGGACTTACTGATGAATTTCCCGGTCAGTTCCATCCGGATCCGGGATTTAGGAGCGGAATTGACCAGTAGAATATTAGTGAACTCACAAAGAACTGATTTAAGATGAAACTTTCAGACATTAACATTTACCGGGCATTTTTGTATTTATCTTTTCTAGCCGGCTTTTCAATTACTGCAAATGCTCAGGAAAAAGTATTCCCGGGAGCCGACCGGAATACTCCTTCTTTAGCCCATTATTTCACCTGGATCAACAGTACTGTAGGTGGACCTACAGAAGATCTTACGTTGACCAACATGGACTTTTTCAAGTGGATGAGAGATGAATATGGGATGAAATTGGATATTTACGCTTTTGATGCCGATGTAATAGATTTTCGCGGTCCCGGATCAATGAAAACTGAAAGATTTAAAAGGAACTTCCCGCATGGTTTCAATCTAGTGAACGAAAAGGCCCGTTCCCTAGGAATGAGGCTGGGAATACATATGGGACCCGACGGTTATGGAGATACCCCAACGGAAGATCGGGAGCGCAGGGAAACATTCGTCTCACTCTGCAGGG
>CAYZEZ010000461.1:0-2076 GCA_964477295.1 uncultured Bacteroides sp.
TGGCAATGGGTATCAATATGATGGGAGAAGAACTTGAAGCAAACAATAAGGAGAGAGAGGAGAATACACGTGAGATGATTGAGATCAACAAAGCACTTGAACAGGAATATAACCTGATGAATACACTTATGGAACACCTTCCTGATCTTGTATACTTTAAGGACCTTAAGAGTAAATTTCTGAGAGTCAGCAAATCATATACATCCAGAGAGGGATTCGAAGATCCGGCTGAATTTATTGGGAAATCGGATCATGACATATATTCAGGGGAACATGCAGAAAAGGCACTCTTTGATGAACAAAAAATCATCAAGACAGGCAGACCTTTGTTGGGTATTGAAGAAAAAGAAACATGGGATGATGGGAAGGAGGGTTGGGTTACAACATCAAAAATGCCATTTTTTGATAATAATGGTAAAATCATAGGAACTTTTGGAATTTCCAGTGATATCACCGGGAGGAAACTCATAGAAAAGGATGTTAATGAGCGTATGAAAGAACTGAAATGCCTTCATGGAGTTTCTGAAATTCTTGAATCTAAAAAAATAACTCCGGATGAAGTATATCAGGCTATTGTGAATATACTCCCATCCGGCTCGCAATATCCTGAAATCACTTGCAGCCGCATTGTGTTAGATAAAAAGAGTTATAAAACAGATAATTTCAGGAAGACCAAATGGATGCTGCCGGCAGACATAATGGTCAATTCGAAAATCACCGGTTCGGTTGAAATATATTACCTTAAGGAAATGCCAGGTTTGTTTGAAGGGCCTTTCCTGAAAGAAGAACGGGATATGATTGATACAATAGCCAGGCAAATAGGTAATTACACCAATCGCAAACAGGTGGAAGCTGTACTGAGACAATCAGAAGAGAGATTTAGAATAATTTTCCACTCTGCCCCTGATGCCATCTATATTAATAGTATGAAGGGAACCTATGTTGATGGTAATAAAGCTATGGAGAATATGCTCGGTTATGGCAGAGAAGAACTATTAGGTAAAAGTTTCATGGATTTAAATATCCTGGATAAAAATCAGATTCTGAAAGCGTTAAAACTCCTGGCAAAAACTGTCATGAGAAAATCAACCGGTCCGGATGAATTAATTTTAAAGAGAAAGGATGATCGTAAAGTCATAGCTGAAATACTAACATATCCTGTGAAAATTAAAGGTAAAAACCAGGTGCTTGGAATTGCAAGGGACATTACAAAACGCAAAAAAGCAGATGAGGCACTTAAAGAAAGAGAAGAATTATTGGATAATATAACAAGCTCTGCACAGGATGCGATCATCGTGCTTGACAATGATGGCACCGTTGTTTTCTGGAACAGATCGGCAGAAAAAATATTTGGATTTGCAGTTGAAGAAATTACGGGTAAAAATTTCTATGATATTATTGTCCCTGCTGAATATCATGAAGCTTATCGGAAAGGATTCAGCAGATTACAAAAAACGGATCAGGGAGCTGCAATAAGCAAGAGCCTGGAGCTAAAGGCTTTGAATAAAAAAGGACAAATGTTTCCGGTTGAACTCTCACTTTCGGCCATTAAAATAAAGAACCAATACCATTCGGTCGGGATCATCCGCGATATAACACAGCGAAAAGAGTTTGAAGAAAAACTCCAGGAAGCCAGGTCCATAGCTGAACTGGCCAACCAGTCAAAAAGTGAATTCCTGGCCAACATGAGCCATGAAATCAGAACCCCTATGAACGCCATCCTGGGATTCTCTGAAATACTCGATGAGCAGCTTAAGGGAGATCCACGGTACAATGATTATATAAAGGGAATAAGGAACAGCGGTAGAGGTCTGCTGGGATTGATAAATGATATCCTGGATCTGTCTAAGATTGAAGCGGGAAAGCTTGAAATTAATTACGAGCCGATTAATCCTTTCAGTATAATAGAGGAAGTCAGGCAGATATTCTCAATCATGACCCATGAGAAAAAACTTGAATTTAATATAAATGTTGATCCAAAGCTCCCTGAAAGCCTGCTTCTTGATGAATCCAGAGTGCGGCAGGTATTGTTCAATCTTATCGGGAATGCGGTCAAATTTACCAGCAAGGGGGGTA
>CAYZEZ010000462.1:0-2052 GCA_964477295.1 uncultured Bacteroides sp.
GTGTGATTGTCGCACAGGATTACAGATTTCTCAATGGTATGCTTTAGCTCCCTGATATTCCCGGGCCATTTGTAGGTAATCAGTTTATCCAGCGCTTTTGAGGATAGCTTCAGGTACATTTTTTCATACTTCCTGGTATACTCACCTAGAAAATAATCTGTCAATCCCGGGATATCTTCCTTACGTTCCCTTAGCGGCGGGACTTCGATCTGTATGGTATTGATCCTGAATAAAAGATCTTCACGAAAAGTATTGTCTCTGACCATTTGTTGTAAAGGTTTATTTGTTGCAGAAATCAGTCTGATATCAACCGGCCTGGATTTATACGATCCTACCCTGGTCACTTCCCTGCTTTCAATAACCTGCAGCATTTTAGATTGCAGGGATACAGACAGGTTGCCAATTTCATCCAGGAACAGGGTGCCGCCATTAGCCACTTCAAACCGGCCGGGATGGTCTGCCCTGGCATCGGTAAATGCCCCTTTAACATATCCGAACATCTCGCTTTCAAATAATGTCTCGCTCAGTGCGGCTACATCAACTCCGATAAAAACATCTCCCGAGCGTTTGGAATGTTTATGTATCTCCCTGGCTATTAATTCTTTACCAGTACCATTTTCTCCAAGGATCAATACGTTTGCATCGGTGGGTGCTACCTTTGCTATTGTATGCATCATATCTGCAAATACCCTTGATGATCCAGTATGCATTTTAAATTTCCGGTCTATATCTTCCGTCAGTTGATTCTTTTTGTTCTTTAACTGGTCAACCTCCAGTCTTGACTTCCTTAATTCACAAGCACTCCTTAGCGTAGCTAATAATTTTTCGGTATCCCATGGCTTGGTAATAAAATCGAGGGCTCCCTGCCTGACACATTTCACAGCCAGTTCAATATCACCAAATGCCGTGATCATAATGACAACAAGCCGGGGATCGAAATCAGTTATCACCTGTAACCAATGAAATCCTTCCTGCCCTGTTGTTTCACCCGCCATGAAATTCATGTCGAGCAATACAATGTCGTATGAATTTTCCTGCAGCATTTCAGTAATGCCTTCCGGATCCTGGATGGTATCTATTCTCTCATATTCAGGTTGTAAAAGTATTTCGAGAGACTTAAGTATCTGGATGTTATCATCAACAATAAGAAGGCTGCATTTTCCCATCTTGTAGTATTTTCAATGCAAAGTTATAAATTTGTTCAGTATATGAACACATGCTGTTCATTTATTGAACATACCCTGTATCAGATACACATTCTGGATCGTGGTTAACTCGCTGGATAAAAAAACATTACAAAATATGGCCTAATTCTTGGCTTAATCTTTAAAATACGTTCTGTTATTTAAAAAATCCCTCTTATGCTGCGTCATTATTTCTTCCTGGCCATCAGGAACCTTTCCAGGCAATGGTTAATATCATTAATAAACATTTTAGGATTAGGATTTGGAATTGCCATCTGTATAATGGTATATCTCTATATTTCCCACGAAACCAGTTTCGATAATTTTCATGTGAATGGTGACCGGATATTCAGGCTGCTGGGTCGCTATGTTGAAGCTAATGGAGAGGTCGGATATTCCCGGTTGCATTGTCCTGAAATCATTGAAGGTTTCCCTGAAGATATAGCTGCCGTGGAAAAGTGTACTGACTATCGCAGGGCCTACCAGTGGATTGAAAGGGGGGAGAAGAATTTCCAGGAGTATATATTATTTGCAAAACCCGATTTTCTCGAAATGTTCAGCTTCCCGATGATTGTCGGTGATCCAACAACTGCACTTGATGAACCTCAGAGTGTGGTGCTCACTAAAAAAACGGCAGATAAATTCTTCGGGGATACGCTCTCCGATTATTCTGACATGATTGGATTGACCCTGACTTTCCCGCAAAGTCCCCCCAATGAATATATGGTTAGTGGAATACTTGAAGATCTACCCGTAAATTCTTCCATACAATTCTCCATGATCGTACCTTTTGAAAATTGCAAATACTATCCAAGAAGCAACAATGCCCTTGGGGCCAATGAAATATTTCTACAACTAACCAGCAAAG
>CAYZEZ010000463.1:0-2050 GCA_964477295.1 uncultured Bacteroides sp.
TTGAAAAAACACTGCGCTATCCTGGTACGACTCAAAACATTAAAGTGCTCAGGGAAACGGGCTTTTTCTCGAAGAAAGAAATTGTAGTCAAAGGAGTTAAGATCAAACCAATAGATGTTACTTCGCATATACTGTTCCCCAAATGGCAGCTTAAGCCGGGCGAAGGAGATTTTACCGTGATGAAGCTAATAATTGCAGGAAAGGAGAAGAATGAATCAGTAGAATATTCATATGAGCTTTTTGACACATATAATTCAGAAACGGATACTTTGTCTATGGCCAGAACGACCGGGTTTACATGTACTGCAGTCGCCGACCTGATCCTGCAAGAGAAATATAATGAACCTGGTATTTCTCCACCGGAATACGTGGGAGCAAAAGAAGGTAATTATGAGGATGTGGTGAAATACCTTAAGGAGAGAGGGGTAAATTACAGGATTGTAGTCAGTAGTCCGTAGTGGGTGTGGTGGTGATGATCGCCCGGATAAGCAATTAAAATGTCGAAATACAACGAATTATATAACTTCCTGATTAATAAGGAGAAGCCTGCTGAAAGGGTTTTGTTCCATCCGATATTGATGCAATTTGCTGCAAGGCAGCTGAACTGTACCTATGAGGAATTCATGAGGGATTACAGGGTTCTGGTTGAATCGAACGTCAAATGCCTTGAAGTTATTGATCATGATGCTGTTGGATTAATATCCGATCCATACAGGGAAACATCAGCCTTTGGTGCAACTGTTGAATTCAGCGGAAATCACCCCCCTGTATGTGCACCCCTTATACATTCTTATAGCGAAATTGAATCCCTGGTTAATCCGGGAATATACCATTCTGAAAGGACTAATGACAGGCTTCAGGCTGCCGAATATTACAAGAAATTATTGGGCAACGACATCCCGGTTATTGGATGGATCGAGGGTCCGCTTGCAGAGGCTGCCGACCTGATTGGTGTGAATAACCTGCTTACCAAATTATTAATGGAACCTGATTTCATCCGGAAATTAATGGATATATGCATGACCACAGCTAAGGATTTTGCCCGTGCCCAGGTTGAAGCAGGTTGCCTCGTTATTGGTATTGGCGATGCGGTTTGTTCACAGATTGATCCGATAACATATGAATCGCTGGTGCTTCCTCTGCACCAGGATCTGATGGAGCACATCCATTCCCTGGGAGCATTTACGAAGCTCCATATCTGTGGCGATATTACCCATCTTCTGGGTTATATTGCCCTTACAAAAACTGACATCCTGGATCTTGACTGGATGGTAACTTTTAAATCTGCCAGGGAAGCATGCGGAACGGAAACCATCCTGTGTGGCAATCTTGACCCGGTTCAATGTATCCAGAATAAAAGCAGTGAGGAGATATTTGCTGATTCGATGAAATTGATTGACCAGCTTAAAGGTCAGCGAATTATACTTTCAGGTGGATGTGAAATAACTGCGGCAACTCCTGTGGACAACATGCTGGCAATGAAGAAAAGTTGTGGAGACTAAGGAGAGTCTTCAAGCATATGGGTCGGCAGTTACCCAGATAAACGATGAATTATTCATACAATCCAACATTGCCGAATAAATTAAGGACAACTTCCACTCTCACTGTTTTCAACTTCAGGCGCTGGACCGCATATCCTGGTTTTGATATTTATATTTAATACTTCGCAAAAAAGTTGCAAATCAGGCCAGCGGCAGTTTAAGGATTTATATTTTTGTAGAATATTTTCAGTTACATTCTGTATCTTTATTACGAATTATAAATCCTTTCAAAATGAGTGAAATTCTTGAAAAAATTGCTTACTGTATTGAATTTGGTAAGATAAATAAAGAATCTCCCTATCCTCCCGATATGAAGGGACAGGATGGCGCAGATGAGTACACAAAACAGGCTCTCGACAGTGGCGTACCAGCCGATGATATCCTGAAAAACAGCCTTATTACAGGCATGGGAAAAGTGGGTGTCAAGTTCAGGGAGAATAAAATATTTGTTCCACAGGTACTGATGTCAGCCAAAGCCATGAGTACCGCAATGGAACATTTAAAGCCAT
>CAYZEZ010000464.1:0-2049 GCA_964477295.1 uncultured Bacteroides sp.
TTTTGAAAAAAGACCTGGAAGCGGGCAACAACCTTTTCTGGGATTCAAAGGTAGTGGAGTCTGACCAATCAAATCATGTAGTATACAAAGGACCCGGGCTGACTTCCGGGCAACGGGTTTACTGGCAGGTCAAAATACGGGATAATATAGGCCATGAATCAGAATGGAGCAAACCGGCATTCTGGGAAATGGGTTTGTTGAATGCTGCCGACTGGAAGGCTTCCTGGATCGAGCCGGATCTTGAGGAGGAGCCTGCAGGCCCACACCCGTGTCCATATCTCCGGAAAGAGTTTACTTTTAATAAAGGAATAGCGGAGGCCAGGTTGTATGTTACGTGTCACGGCTTGTACCAGGTGAATATTAACGGCCAGAAAGTTGGTGACCAGCTTTTTACGCCCGGCTGGACGAGTTATAATAAGCGCCTGCAATACCAGGTATTCAATGTTACAGATCAACTTTACAAGGGTGAGAACGC
This sequence comes from uncultured Bacteroides sp., assembly GCA_964477295.1. Lineage (GTDB taxonomy): Bacteria > Bacteroidota > Bacteroidia > Bacteroidales > SM23-62 > CAYZEZ01. Next base: position 476 of record CAYZEZ010000464.1, read on the forward strand.
AATAGGTGTGATCCTGGCTGACGGATGGTACCGTGGCCCTCTCGCATGGAATGGAGAAAAGAATTTTTACGGCGATAAGCTGGCCCTGCTTCTGCAATTAAAAGTAACCTATGAGGACGGGACCACTGATTTGATCATTACGGATAAAAGCTGGAAATCTTCTACGGGGCCCATCCTAAAGTCAGAGCTCTACGATGGGGAAATTTATGATGCCAGGCTCGAGAAAGAGGGCTGGGACAGTCCGGGTTACAGGGATAAAGATTGGTCAGGAGTTATTATCAGAGATTATAATTATGCTCTTCTTGTTGATTCTGAGGGATTACCTGTCCGTATTACCCAATCGCTCAGTCCGGTTAAAAAATTTATTACTCCTGCCGGGGACCTTGTATTTGATATGGGCCAGAACCTCGTGGGCTGGGTGCAATTTAACCTTGAAGCTGAAGCCGGGACAAAAATTATTCTTAAGCATGCTGAAGTACTGGACCAGGAAGGTAATTTCTATACTGCAAATCTTCGGGGTGCGAAACAGGAGGTTCAATACATTTTTAAAGGCAAGGGTGAGGAGGTATTTGAACCTCATTTTACTTTCCAGGGATTCAGGTATGTGGCTGTGAGTGGCTATCCGGGAGATATTTCTATGGATCAGATATCGGGAAAGGTAATCCATTCAGACATGACTCCAACAGGTGATTTTGAATGTTCAGATGAACTGATAAACCGCCTGCAAAAGAACATCCAGTGGGGATTACGAGGTAATTTCCTGGATGTGCCCACCGATTGTCCGCAGCGCGATGAACGGCTGGGGTGGACCGGTGATGCACAGGCTTTTGCACCCACAGCCTGTTTTAATATGGATGCTGCCCCGTTTTTCACAAAATGGATGAAGGATTTTATTGCCGACCAGAAAAGCGATGGAAGAGTTCCCTGGGTGATCCCCAATATCCTGGACGGTGGAGGCGGTACGGGCTGGTCGGATGGTACTGCAGCAACCGGATGGGCCGATGCAGCATTGATCATTCCCTGGACCATTTACCAATATTATGGAGATCAACGGATCCTTGAGGTTCAGTATGAATCAATGAAAGGCTGGGTTGAATACATGAAGGAGCAGGCTGGTAATGCTTATTTGTATAATTCCGGATTCCATTTCGGTGACTGGCTGGCATATGCTACCACACAGTCTGACTATCCCGGGGCTACAACCGATAAGGATCTCATTGCAACGGCCTATTTTTACTACTCTACAGGCCTGCTGGTAAAGACTGCCCGGATCCTTGATAAACCGGAAGATGCTGAAAAATATGCTGGTTTGCAGGAGCATATTAAGGATGCTTTTGTAAAAGAGTTTATCACTCCCAATGGACGATTATCTTCTAATACGCAGACAGCTTATGTTCTGGCCCTGGGTTTTGATCTGATCCCCGACCATTTGAAAGAACCAGCTGCAGAGCGCCTTGCCGGTGATGTCAGAAAATTCGGCCATATCACAACAGGCTTCCTGGGTACACCGCTTATATGTCAGGTGCTGACGGATAATGGTTATCCCGACCTGGCATACAAGCTGCTTTTCAGGA
>CAYZEZ010000465.1:0-2047 GCA_964477295.1 uncultured Bacteroides sp.
TAACTACATAATCCGCATCGGTCCCGGTGGTGGACACAAACAGGTCGGCAATGACCGGCCCGGTGAAGGTGAGGTCTTCCCGCAGATCACCGGTCTGGAAAACCATAACATCGGGCCTTCTTGAAGCAAAGCGCTGATCATCAGTCATATAAGAAGTGGTACGTCTTAAATGAACATCCTCGGTATAGGGAACAGGTTTCATGGGATCAGATACATACTCAACATAACCATCCGTTGAAGTTGGCGCTGAAAACGCCAGGCCGCCTGATCCCTGCATGAACAGACTAGCCTCCTCCACGTTTTCCGGTGGCCAGGTTTCAAACTCCTTCCATTCATTTAAGCCTGTATTAAAAATGGTAGCTTCAGGTATTTCCATCTGTCCCGCATCCTGCAGGTAATAATTGAAGAAATCAAAGATAACCTCCCGGCCGTATTCGGAGGAATTGCTGCCCCAGTATACGTTCCCCATCTTATCCCCATTCCCGAAGGCCCACTGGCCATGTGACCATGGTCCCATCATTATCCTGTTTGCGTCGTTTTTGGGACTCTGTTTCTCAATGGCCCTGTAGGTGTAAAGGGGACCATACAGGTCTTCGGCATCGAACCATCCACCTACAGTCAATACGGCTGGTTTGATGTTTTTCAGGTGCGGCAGTGGTGTACGTGCCTGCCAGAAGTCATCGTAATTTGGATGATTCATGGCTTCGTTCCAGAACTTGATGTCGCTGTAATATTCAGCCGTAATGTCTTTTATTGGTCCCAGATCAAGGAAAAACTGGTAATTATCCTTGCCGGTGTATTCAATACCTGGGAATCCCTTCCTCGTTGGTTTATCGAATTCATGTCCAAATCCATAAAAGAAATTGAAGCAATCCATGAGGAAAAAGGCTCCGTTATGATGAAAATCGTCACCGATAAACCAGTCTGCAATAGGGGCTTGTGGCGATACGGCTTTCAGTGCAGGATGTGCTTCCATCAAAGACATGGTTGAATAAAAACCGGGATAGGAAACTCCCTGGATGCCAATCCTGCCATTGTTGTTTTCCACATTCTTTACCAGCCAGTCGATGGCATCATACGTATCACTGTTGTCATCCGATTCTTTCTTCTTTTTATCAGGATTGTATGGTCTTATATTCACATATTTCCCTTCACTCATATATCGTCCCCTTACATCCTGGAAAACCATTATATAATTCTCATCGGTATACCGGGAAAATATGGATAAAAAGAAATTGTAATCTTCTTCGCCCCTGGGTTCTGAATTATAGGGCGTCCGCATCATCATCATCGGATGTTTTTCACTGTTGTCTTTTGGTGTGTAGATCGATGTAAATAATTTTACACCATCTCTCATCGGGATATATACTTCCTGTTTATCATAGATGCTCTTCAGGTATTCGGGGCTCGATTTTGAAGGCTTGATTGGCTGCCGGGTAAAATTGAGCTGTAAACTCTCACCCCCCTGGTACATGGTCCCTTTTATACTGGTGTATCCCTGGTCTACCTGACCGTCATACTGTACCCCCAAATCAGATATCGTAAAACTAAGGATGCTTTCTGTCAGGATGATGTTGTCGACCGGAATATCGAATGCTCCCTGGTCGGGACTATCGATAGTAGACTTCAGATTGCCGTTTTCTGTTTTGATATGCATATCAATTCTGATTGAGAGATTTTCAACCTGAATAGCTCCGTACCAGTCACCGGTGATATCCTGTGCAAGTAATGAGCCTGATAAAATAAAACAGAATAATGTGAAGATGAGATTTTTAAGGGTTTTCATTGCCGTATTGTATTGGTTAGTATTTTGATATTACAAGATAAATGGTAAGAACATTTTTGTTCTATTCATGTAGTTTTTATATTCTTCACCAAACTTAGCAATCATTTCATTTTCTTCTACCCGTGCTGTAAAGAAAAGTGCAACTAAATTGATGATCGCCAGGATTACCTGGACATAATCCGGATTTTTCATCATGATCCCAAAACCACACAGGATCAGGGATAAATACATGGGATGCCGGATGTACCTGTAAATGCCCTT
>CAYZEZ010000466.1:0-2022 GCA_964477295.1 uncultured Bacteroides sp.
GACCAGTGCAAAGAAATTATTGAGAGTGGTGAGCACTCTCTTAATCCTGATTTTGAAGATATTTTCCGAACTCATTGTGAACGAAAACTGGATACAAAATATGGTGAAAGTATGTTCGAAGTTGGCATGGGTATTTACAGAAGCGGAGAGGTAGGATATTATTTGGGAAACAGGATCAATGAATCATCAAGGTATGGAAAAGCTGATGGCGGAATCCGTGCCCTGCCTGTGTATTACCTGTCATTTGACAGTCTCGATACACGACGGGATATAACAGTTGGACTGTATGAAATTGATGGTGACAATATAAAAATCCAAAGGGATTTTGCTGATATATTTATTGCAAAATGGAGACGGGAATGGATAATCCCAATTTTCCCGGGAACAGATAAATACAATGGCGTTAACTGGGTAATGTTAAGATATGCAGATGTCCTTCTTATGTTTGCAGAAGCTGAAAATGAACTGAATAATGGTCCAACTGCAGATGCCATGAATGCGTTCAGGCTGGTCAGGGAAAGAGCTTTCAGAGGGAATACGGACAAAATGCCTTCCATTCCCTCGGATTATCAAGGATTCTTTAATGAACTCGTAAAGGAAAGGGCATGGGAATTTGGAGGAGAATGCATCCGGAAATTTGACCTGATCCGTTGGAATTTGCTGGATCAGAAACTTAATGAAGCAAAAGCAGAGCTTGCGAAAATCATGGCTGGAGAAGAACCCTATAATAAATTGCCCACGCAGATCGTCTGGAGAAACGAAGGCGAGCAGATCGAATATCTGAACTTTAATTACAACATGGATTCTACTCAGATAGCTGATAGAGACATTGAAATGTGGCCAAATATTTCCAATTGGACAGATGACCTGACTGAAGAATATATTAATTCACTCGCTCAATATTTTGAACCCAACAGGAAGGAATTGCTTCCGATTCACCAGAGTATACTCGATGCCAATCCTAATTTGAAAAATGATTATGGCTATTAAAAGGAGAATACCCTGCCTGTTCGCTTGCTTTGCAGGATTTTTTCTTCTCCAGTTAAATGCATGCCAGGTTGAAAGAAAAGGATGGGACCTTGTGGAAAGTATCCGGGATGGGATAACCAAAACATCTTTTCCTCAACGAGACTTTAATATCATGGACTTTGGAGCCATATCAGGTAAGGAACAACTAAGTACAAAAGCAATAAACAGAGCCATTCTCGAATGTTCTGAAGCCGGAGGAGGAACGGTGATAATTCCTTCTGATACATTCTATACCGGAGCGGTCAGGTTTTACAGCAATGTGAATCTCTACCTCGAAGAGGGTGCCTTACTCAGATTTTCAACTGATCCTGAAGAATATCTTCCTGTTGTTAAAACAAGGTGGGAAGGTGTGGATTGCTACAATTATTCACCGCTCATCTATGCCCTGGATGCAAATAATATTGCCATTACAGGTAAAGGAACGCTGGATGGCCAGGCAAATAACCAAAACTGGTGGCCATGGAAAGGCAGAACTGAATTCGGATGGTATAAGGGTATGTCAAGTCAGAACGATTCAACAGGCAGGCCCTGGCTGTTGGGGTGCATGGAGAATAATATACCTGTTGAGAAACGCCTTATGGGAAAGAATGGTTATCTCAGGCCTCCCTTTATTCAGTTTCTGCATTGCAAAACCGTCCTGATTGAAAATATCAGGATCCAAAACTCACCTTTCTGGCTGATCCATCCACTGTTGTCCGAAGACATTATTATCAGAGGAATTTATGCAGAAAGCCATGGCCCCAATAACGACGGGTGTGATCCTGAATCATGCAAAAATCTGTTGATCGAAAACTGCTATTTTGATACCGGTGACGATTGCATTGCCATAAAATCGGGAAGAAACGGTGATGGCAGAAAATGGGGCATCCCCAGTGAAAATATCATTATCAGGAATTGTGAAATGAGGAATGGCCATGGAGGTTTTGTGATTGGAAGTGAGATTTCCGGTGGCTGTAAAAATATTTTTATTGAGGATTGCCTGATGAACAGTCC
>CAYZEZ010000467.1:0-1998 GCA_964477295.1 uncultured Bacteroides sp.
GTCGAAAATCTGAATTTCAACATCATCAATCCCAGGAAACTCCAGGCTAAGATTAAATATACCAGTACTTGGATTTGGATAGATATTGAAGTTGCTGAGAATTATAAGATCATTCAGGCCTCCTGGTTCTTCCGACTCTTTCAGTCTGCTCTGGCGGTTTGATTTGGAAGAATTAAGCGTACCGGCTTTTTTATCGATGATGGTACATCCTGTCGGGTGATCAACCTCAATGTAATAAGTCAGGTCTTCTTTAAGCGGATTCAAATCAGTATACGAGGTCTGGTCACTCGGCAGATTATCCAGGTTAATCCAACCACCCGTTGAGTCATACCTCCATATCTCATAGGTCCCTACTTCAAATCCCTCATAATGATCCCATATCAGGTTGATGTTTCCATCGAGACCCACACTCATGGTAAGATGCATGGTTTTGTGCACATCGCTCAGGTCTGATTCATTTCCACATTCATCCACTACAGATAACCGGTATTTCCATGAACGGATGGTCGGATCGGCCACAGAATCAATAAATATACTCTGCTCGTCGACATTCCGCGTACCAATCACCGTATATTCTCCCTTCAGGGATGTTTCACGGTAAATATTGTAATGATCAACATGTGTCGTATTCATTTTTTCCCACACGACCATATTCATTCCTGTTATCGTGTCAACTGTCACCAGGCAAATTGGATTTACTGGTGGAGGTTCTTCCTTGATCTCGAATACATTATATCCTGTACATCCTAAATTATCAGTTACCTCGACTTCATAAACACCGAATTTAAGATCACTGATATTGGCCGTGGTCATATTTCCCGGGGTCCAGAGCCAGGTATAAAGCGGAGTGCCCCCTGTAGTTGTGATATTAATCGCTCCGCCGGTGGAATCAGTGCAGGTAATCCCGGTAATTGAACTTAAACTTACAACAGGACCTCCTACATTGTTGACAATTATGGGTTTTTCCATTTCACATCCGTTGCCATCTGTAACTTTTACGGAATAAATCCCGGCAGACAGTTTCTCCTCCAGCGGACTGGTTCCGCCTGTTGACCAGGCATATTTGTATGGTTCCGTCCCTCCGCTGGCCAATACGACTGCCCGTCCGTCATTATCCATACATCCTGCTTCCTCAACCACTGATCCAATGGTGATCTTTTGCGGTTGCTGGACAATAAAAGAACCTGCTGTGGGACAACTATCATTATCGATAACCAGAACATCGAATATCCCGGCCGGCAGATTCCCTATATCTTCCGAATGATCTCCATTTGACCACTGGAAAGTATAGGGTTGTGACCCTCCGGTTACACCAATATCAATAGATCCTGATTTATCTCCGAAACAAACATTGTCAACTGTTCCTTCCAGGGTAATTTCCGGTCCGGTTCCGTCATTCCCAATAACAATTGAACCTTTTGCATAACAATCATTTGCATCGATTACATTCACATAATGCAGCCCGGGAGTTAAAGTGCTGTCAATGGTTATTGTTATACCATTCGACCAGACATAATTATATGGTTCATTCCCACCTGAAGCTTCTACTTCCGCAATACCATCGCTTTTACCGCAGGTCGATCCTTTCAGCTGAGTTACTGTAACTTCAATGGCATCCTCAATGGTCGCCTCAGCTGTAGATGTACAGCCATTTATATCAGTGACAGCTACTGAATAGGTTCCAAGGGGCAGGTTTTCAATGATTGTATCGGTGCTGCCGGTTGACCAGTAATATGAGTATGTCCCGGCCCGATTTAATATATCGATCGTTGCTGACCCATCATCATTACCACAATATGCACCTTCGATCTGGATATCTAATTCCGGAGCTGCCAGAACTTCAACAGGAATCGAAACGAAATCATCACAGCCCTCCTTCTGATTGACAATAAGATTCAATGTATATGATCCTGCTTCGGCATAATAATATTGAACCGTTTCATTTGGAGTTGATGAATTGTAATCGGGGGTCCAGTCCCCGTTAAAATCCCAGCCATA
>CAYZEZ010000468.1:0-1959 GCA_964477295.1 uncultured Bacteroides sp.
TGTTCCGGTGAGAGTTCAACCGATAGTTTAGCCAGGAATGCTGCATGAAGCTTATATAAATTTGAATTGGCCTCATTCCGGATGATTTCATATTCAGCATCTTTCCCGGATCCTGGCATCTCTTTTGATTCCTGCAGCCGGGCATCACGGGCATCATGGATTTTGCTGAGATCGTAATACTGGGTTATGATCAGGTTTTGTACCCTTTCGGCATGAACAGTATCTTCAATACCTAAGACAGCGATGATCTTATCCGTTCTTCTGGTTAAGGTTTTCAGGTAATCCGGATCAATCCCGTCAGGTTGCGAAAATGAGACTTGCCTGCAAGATATGATCAATCCTGCAAGCAATACTATTCTAAAAACTTTCATAGATTGGATGGTTATATAATTGATTATTAAAATTTTATTCATCAACAAGCAACCAGTCCCCGGCAACTTGAGTTATTAATTATTCCTTTAACAGAGCTTTGTAACCGGGCTGGAGCCCTGCCTTTTACTGATTTCTTCAGAAACTCCTGGCCCGTTGTTTTCCCATTCATTGCCAGGGCCTGGCTGGTTGGAGAAAAATTTATCCTTTTCGGTCCAGTTATTCAGCACCCGGATATAGGATGAGCCTTCATCGAGATATATATACTGATAGTGATCCGGGATATGGGCATACGGCGCTTTTTCAAGATGGTGGATACTATTGTTGCTGATTTCAGTATTTGGTTGGGCTGATAATGTATAGATCCCCCCGACATCATACATATTCCTGGCAAAATGATGAATATGATTGGCATGGATGCGGTTGTTTTTCATACAGGAAAGGGTCCTGGTCCATCCCCAGCCAATACATATCCCCGAATAATTCAGATAGCTTATGTCGTTGTGATCTATAATCATATCATGAGCATAGCCTACACTGATGCCGACACAGCCCCAGTCTTCATTGGAACAATTGGTAATCAGGTTATTAGAGATGATCTCACGATGACAGATTTCACTTGTATCGGAAGGATTATACGGCAGGTGGGCCTCGAATTCAGCCCCTCCGAAATATCCTGCCTGGATACCTGTCCCTCCAATATCACTGAAAACACATCCCGAAACAGTGTTATTGTTGGTTCCGCCGATAAGATCCAGTCCGGTTGCTGCCATATGGCTGAACCGGCACCTTTCAAAATGGATCTTATGTGCATTTTTTAATTCAACACCCGCCGGTTGACGACCGGTCCAGGCCTGGTTTTCAAGACTTGCCTTGTCAGTTGTTCCCGGGATTTTGAGCTTATACGCATCCAGTAAAAACATACCGGCCTGAAGGGGTACATGTCCTGCATATGATGGGCGCATCCATGTCGTATGTTCAAAGGATATACCTTCGAAACGCAGATCAGATATGGCAAGATCCGGGGTGCCTTCAATGAATACCAGGGTTTCCAGGTGGGGTGCAATGACCATGGCATCTGCCATATCTTCACCTTCTCTCGGCCAGTAATATATTTTTTTACTGTTCCTATCTGCAAACCATTCTCCTGGTTGATCGAGGAGTTGGATGGCATTAACGAACCAGAAAGCAGAGTTACCGTTCAGGTTTTTTTCATGGTCGATAAAAGGCGCCGGCCACGGATGCTCGAACTCGAGCCGGCTCTCCGGCTGCCAGAAGGTCACGCGAGCCTTCTCGCCCTCCACGTCGAGTGACTTGACACGCAGAATCGCAATGGCCCACCACTGGTGAATAACAAACTCAAGACCGGAAAAATCTTCTATGGGTGTTTCAGGTTTTGGAATCCAGATGATCTCGTTTTGTCTATCCACGCTTAAAATCCGGTCGAGCGGGCCATTATTGAGATTGCTGGCCCGGATAGCTTTATTATCGTTCACCCAAAGCTGGCGAAATTCAAGGGTCCTGCCTCCAACTTCCGGCAGGTCTGCTACCCAGACATTACCAGTGGCCGTCAGCGGTAGATAATCGACC
>CAYZEZ010000469.1:0-1950 GCA_964477295.1 uncultured Bacteroides sp.
GAAAACGCATCTATCCACATCACATGGTCGCCCAACTTCTTCCAGCCCTTGATTTGAAAACTGGTATTGGCACTGTCGATGTTATAAATTCTTCCTACTTCAAAAGAAGGATTATAAACCAGATTGATCTTTTCATATTGTGCCGATCTTACCCGGTATGGGATGGAACGTGTATCGTTTCCTGACCAGTCAGCAAAGGAAGGGACAGATTTATCCTCCTCAATGCACTTTGTAATTATTAAACCAATGAGAATAAGCGGAATAAAAATTGATATTTTCCTTTTAAAATTTACCATCCGGTGTGTTTCCTATACCGTAAATTTAATCTATTTAACCTCAATACAAAATGATTTTCTGGTATGTATTATTAAGATTTTATTAAGACAACCTGATAATATTGCTTAACGGGAAGGAAATATATAATTGTATGCCGGTATGGTATTTTTATTAAAACTGGAATCCAAATCTTAGTTCAAGCCTGTTGTATTTTTTCAGGAGTTTGGTTGTATCACCGGTCCATTCCAATGTCTGGATCGAATGTATTCCCTGGTACCTGTAAAGCAAGGATATAACAAGTGCATTTCTCTGACTGAGCCATATCTTTGTCCCGAAACCTCCCCCCCACATAAAGCCACCTGTCGCATCGACTGAATAATCCCATTGGTAACCCGGATCTTCAAGAGCAAAGGAATATCCGGCCCTCACGGTTGCAAAAGGTGATAGTTTATGGCTATTAGCCTGCCAGTTAAATGCAGCGAACACCGGGATGGTTGGTTGCTCAAACAATTCCAGACCGAATCCCGCCCCTGCTGCCAGTCCTTTACCAAATGTATAATTATGTATGGAAAGAATAGAAAAAATGGCGTTTTTTTCATTATTTCCTGTGGCAATCAATAGTCCGAAATCAGTGATATTTGAATAACCTGTCTCATTAGGTGTGAAGGATTTGCTTTTCCTTGTCTGCAATACTTCCTGCCTGACAGAGGTTATTTCACCGGTTTTAAACTGAAAAACATTATGACAGAGTGTTTCGATACGGAAAACAGAAGAATCGGGCTGATCAATGAGGTGTCCCCTGATCACATTCCCGTTTTCAAGGTATAATACATCCACATCGTTTTGGGCTGAAACGATTGACAGGCTGGCAATGTTTAATAGAAGGAAGGAAAATAGGATTATGTAAACGGGTTGCGTAGCTGCTGCTTTCATCCGGGTAAAGGTTAGGTTTTCTATTACTTCTATGATGCATATTTATGATCATGGGTTGCGCGTGGCAAAGTTTTGAACCCCCACGCAACCGATTGATCATTGGATACATCTTAGGAAAGAAGATACGAGGTACAAGGAAGAAGAAAAGATCATAATAGAATGATACCTCGCAACTCGTAACCCGTAACTCGCAACTAAGTTTTAATTAATACAACCACAATGAACAAAATTATCCAACTTTTAAAGATTGCATCAGCATTTGCCCTGGCAGGGCTGGGCCTCATGGGTTGTCAGGACAAATTGCTTGAAACCTATGATTTAAATACTCCGGTATATATGAGTTACGACCTTCTGCGGACTTCTGTTTATGATACTCTTCCCATTGAGTTTGAACATCCGGGAAAGATCTATATCAAGGATAATTATTTATATATAAATGAAGTCAAGGAAGGGATCCATATTGTAGATAATTCAGATCCATCCAATCCTGAGGTTATTACATTTATTAATATCCCTGGAAATGTTGACCTGGCGATCATTGACAATATCCTGTTTGCAGACAGTTATATTGACCTGGTGGTTCTCGACATAAGTGACTTAAGCAACATCCGTGAGGTGAACCGTATCGAGAATGTGTTTGACTATACCCTTCCTGTTTATGAGGCCGATGAACGGCTGGGACAAATCGATGAATCGCAGGGAGTCGTTGTTGACTGGAAAAAGCAAGAGGTAACAGAGGAA
>CAYZEZ010000470.1:0-1939 GCA_964477295.1 uncultured Bacteroides sp.
TGCAATACAACAAAGTACAGGGATTACCCTTTATGATCAGTGAATTAAAGAAGAAATTTAACGAAATACTGGAGGCTGAATAATGAGTATTAATGTCAATAACCTGCAACTGTCTAAAGAAGACTTTAAAGTTGATCAACCTGTCAAGTGGTGTGCCGGGTGTGGCGGACATTCTGTATTATCAACCGTCCAGAGCGCCCTGCCCGAAACAAAGGTCAGGAAAGAAGATATCGTTTTTGTATCGGGTATTGGATGTTCTTCCCGGTTCCCATATTATATCAATACATACGGATTTCACAGCCTTCATGGAAGGGGAGCCGCTATTGCTTCAGGTATAAAGGTGGCCAATCCCAACCTGAGCGTATGGCTTGTGACCGGTGATGGAGACCTGATGGCCATCGGGGGAAACCATTTTATCCATGTCCTGAGAAGAAATATCAATATCAATATCCTTCTGTTTAACAATAAAATTTATGGCCTGACCAAGGGACAGTATTCTCCAACCACACCCAAGGGAAGCATTACCAAAACATCCCCGGATGGTACGATAGAGAATCCTTTCAGGCCAGGTGAACTGGTTATGGGATCCCAGGGCTCCTTTTTTGCACGGGTAGTGGATACCGAGCCTAAAATGATGAGGGAAGTGATCATTGAAGCTTCAAAACACAAAGGGACCTCCGTAGTGGAAGTGCTGCAAAACTGCATTATTTTTGCCAACCAGGTCCATAAAGAAATAACCGGTAAGGATGTGAGGGACGATAACCAGATCTACCTGGAACATGGAAAACCTATGGTCTATGGTAAAGAGAAAAATAAAGGGCTGGTCATTGAAAAAGGAAGGCTGAAAGTTGTAACCATCGGTGAAGAAGGCTATACCCTGGATGATATCCTGATCCACGACGTTACGGATCCGAACGATACTACCCATTACATGCTGGCCTGTATGTCCCTGCCGGAATATCCTGTGGCCATGGGAGTGATCCGGTCATACTCCACTACCGTTTACGAATCGGTTTTATTTGATCAGATAAAGACAGCCAAAGAGACATCAAAAATAAAATGTGTGGATGACCTGCTTAACAGCGGAAATGTATTCGAGGTAAAATAACTGCTATAACAGTATGATTAACCGCAGGGAACCGGGGCATTCAACCCGGTCTCTGCGGTTAATATTTTGTACCTTTACATCATGGTGAAACCAAAGGAACTGGACCGGATCATTGCTGAGAAGAAGGAGCGGCTGAAGGAACTTGCCTGCATCAACAGGACAACACAGATCCTGAAGGAGGGTAAAGCCATCGATGAGACCCTTCACCAGATCGTCAGGCTGCTACCCCCGGCATGGCAATATCCCGAAATGACAGTGGCAAGGATACGGTACGACGGGATCGAGTATACTACCTCCAAATTTAAAGAGACCTCCTGGGTTCAATCCCATCCGTTTCAGACCATCGACGGAAAACAAGGGGAAATAGAAGTATTTTACCTGCAAAAGTTCAGGGACCTGGATGAAGGCCCCTTCCTGAGAGAAGAACGGGACCTGATCGATAACCTGGCCAATATTATTGCAAATTTTATCAACAGCCAGCAGGCCCGCAAAGTATTGGGAACAGCAACCGGACAGATTAGGGACAAGCATGAAACCAACCTCTTAAAGGAACCGAAAATCAGCAGCAGGCAGTTGCTCCAGAAATTCCTGAACAAACAAAACTCCAACCGCGATATTTTTCACGACCTGATGCCATTCAAGGTAAAGGAAATCCTGCTGGTGGCCACACTGTACGATGCATACAGCATTGAGAAAGAAGGAAGGTTTGCCGATTATATCCTGGGTGAGTACCAGCAGCTAAACCTGACCTCGATGCCGCGAGTAACCGGGGTTTCTATGTATGAGGAGGCCCTTGAACAACTGAACTCCAGGCATTTCGACCTGGTCATC
>CAYZEZ010000471.1:0-1926 GCA_964477295.1 uncultured Bacteroides sp.
GTTTTGGTTTTATCCACGCCCATTGCCTGGCAGGCAATTTCATCCTCTCTTAACCTTTCACTTTGCCACGCATATCGCGCCCAGGCTTTATACCAGATCCAGTCCCGTTCCAGTTGTAATAACCGGGGTTCCGTTTTATCGGCTGAATACGGCCAATCCCAGTAGGATGACTGCGGATAAAGATGAAGACCATTCGCACCCTTGATACTATGCATTGCCTGCACACACTTCTGGATAAAATCGGGTGAGCCATATCTGAATGGTTCCAGGTTAGCCAGGATATGCACATTGGAAATATGAACTGAGCCCAGCTGACTCAGGTCCTGATGTATCTGTGCCCAGGAACCCCTGGGATTATAGGTAGTAAGGGACTCCCCGTTGTATTTTTGGGTAGTATATAGGTTCTTATATAATGGTAAAGCAGCCTGGATGACACGCTGCGGATCTGTATCATGTCCCCGCAGAATAACAGGAGGTTCATCTTCACGTCCGAGTGCCCTCAGTCCATCTTTCACACCCGGTATAATTGTCTTTGTAAACCATTCCACATCATCCTCAATGGTGTTTATGGCTTCGCCCAGACAAACCATTAATCCTACATTGGGATATTTTTCAATAAAGGCAGCAACTGATTTCCTCGTATAATCGGAAATGATCGGGATTATCGGGCGACTCCGGTCCTGGGTTTTTAAGCCATTATGTTCGGCAAAAGGTTTTGAAATAAGAATATTATAGAACATCTGGATGACAAAAATGCCTCTTTTGCCGGCTTCTTCCGTTAAAAATTGAAAAATCTCTTCATTCTTTTTAAATGTTGAATCGTCCACTTCAACCGCGTATGGATAATCATCCAACCGCACCAGGGATGCAAATGGATGGCCGTTCCACAGGTACAACGAATTCATACGGTTATCGACCAGCATATCCAAATACCTGATCCAAAGATCCTTGTCATAAAACCAGGGAAACGTTTCAGGTGTGTATGGATATTCGTACACAGACCTTCCGGGCAGGTAGACCGGCTTCTGCAATCCAATTGCTGTACCCCGCAAAACCATTTCCGGTTGGTCTGCTATATGGATCCCCTTCGGAAGTTTATTCTTTTCCTTGACCCTTCGTGCCAGTTCCAGGCAACCGTAGAGCACACCCGATGGATCTGAACCGCCAATAAGTACAATGTTGTCCTGTGCATGGAGGATAAATCCCTCCTTCCCGGGAAACTGATGAATATTGATCTTTTCCAGCTCACATGTTTGCAGAAACAGCGAATCATCAAAGGTTGTAATTAAAATCGAAGTCCCGTTGTCAACCCGATGGCTTTCAGAAAACCTGTCCACTCTGTAACCCTCATCTGATAATGAAGTTTCGAGTCTCTCAACACCAAAAAGTATCCTTTCCGGACAATTCTCAGGAATGATAATACTTATTTTTTCCTGCTGGCAGGAACAGATCCAGAGAGTACAAATTATTAAAAGCACACCTCCCCTGACTGATTTCATGCTAATTCCCTATTAACTAATTTCGTGAGAAGAAAGGCAATGACTGTAAACGTTTACATTTTACATCTATCATAATATTAGTATCTTATCTAACACTTTGTGCATTATTATTGTAAACGTTTTAATTGCAATATAATTTAAATCATGTAGATTTGCAAATGAGTCTGCCGCATCACCAGGTTACTGGAACTGGCTAACGTTAAATTGAACAATAACAGATTGCCCGGATGGAGTTCACAGATTATACGGTATTTTTTATTTACATGATCGGAATTACATTGTTTGGCAGTTCATTTTACCGGAAAAATAAAACTTCATCTGCATTCACCCTGGGCAACAGTTCTATCCCGGCCTGGGTAATTACCATGTCGATCTTTGCAACCTTTGTCAGCAGCATCAGCTTTCTTGCTCTTCCGGGCATAGCCTA
>CAYZEZ010000472.1:0-1899 GCA_964477295.1 uncultured Bacteroides sp.
CTCTCATGGCTTCAATCCAGATATTCCGGATTGAAATTTCGTTTCACGGGTTCTTAAGCTATTCTTTCTCATCAAAAACCTTGCCCCAACAATATGAAACAATCCTTCCCTGCCTCTACATACATTATCCGTGGAATCAGTGTGTCTGGTGGGGGCACGGGATTTGTTATTCGTTACGCCAGTGTCCTGAAGTCAGAGATCGGAATAATAAAATAGCAGGTAGATTGTTTTTGGCTATTTGATATCTAAAATAGAGAACAGGTCTTCTCTGGTGAGGCCGGCCTGATCTAAGGTGCATACTCAAAGCCCTCTGATTTTAGAGCTTTGATAATCTGTTTGGATGAGAGAATCGGAAGTCTTTTCATGGAAATGTAGCTTCAAAATGGGCGGTGAATTTCTCCTTAGATGTTAGACTTTCTTGAAGGTCTTCGATTATATTCAACTCTTTTGCGTTCTCTATATACAGCTCAACGGCTTCTTTTAAACTCCTAACCGCGTCCTCAAAAGACTCACCACAACTGGCTACACCAAGCTCGGGACATTTGGATACGTATCCTTCACTTTCCTTCCAGACAATGGCGGTATATCCATAAGCCTGCATATTTGATCCTTCCTTTATGTCAATTTTGTTCATTATAAACCATAATAAAGAAAAAAACTACAGGTAAAATGGGATCAAATCTATGGAAGAGTGACGCTGTTAGGTTTTCCAGTTTAATCATAAGCTTTCAGATGATAAAAGAGACCGAACGCTTCGCTCGGAAGGCCGATTCGTTAGTCACCACAGACACAGAGGAGGCGGAGGGGGATGGGGGATCTGTGATATGTGATGTGCGATATGTGATGTGGGATCTGCGATATGCGATTTGCGATGATCACCCTTGCCTTGGCGATCAAAGCTACATCCAGCATCTTGAAGGTATCGCTTTACATCTTTCGTATAATCCGCCATTAATGGCCTGCAAAATGAGCCGTTTCAAATCTTCTGGTTATTATTTCGAAAGGTATTTCCTGTTTTTGACCAATTCCATTTGCATCGAGGAGTTCGGGAATCATTACTTTTAATTTTTCGATAAGCATTTCTATATTATTTTCCTCGGTGGCAAGCCCTGGGACATCGTCACTTGTGGCGACCCATACGCGGGCCTCTTCGTCCCATTCTACCCGGATAAATAATGGCTTTTGCACCATGACCTCACCTCATAATGTTTTTTAAAATTGTAAGTATATTAATCCGGGTACTTGAGAGAGTCAACTTAATTGAAGACACGTGGCAATCTCGGAAATATCGCTGACTATTTACCGCAAAGACGCAGAGAACGCGAAAGGGGAATATTGGCTTATCCTACTGTTCTCCGGAGGCCAGATTGGCTCGCTTGAAAATCGTTTTCAGGAATTCGAGGAGATCGTCGATATGGTGTTGAGATATTTTATAGACTTCTTCCAGGTCAACCTTACCGTATTCATGAACCACAAGGTTCCTGAAACCAACGGCGGCCACCATCTTTTCCGTCAACTCCAGGGGGATATAGCCGCTATCCTGAAGCATGTAGAACATCTCGTTCGTACTCCCGGGCAACCCTAATCCCTCATCGCTGATGAGGTGGGAGGCCATGTCAATGCAATTCTGAATTGCCATCTGAAGATTGAACAGGATAATGTCCTGAAGGTCCCGGTTGGACAGGAATTCCTGCAACGTGGGTGGTCTCCTTTCTTTGACCCGCCTTACGTGACGATGCACCCTGTCCGCTTTGCTCAAGATGATGTCCTTGTCGATCAATGGCCACCTTCCATGACTTTTCGGGTAAACCCCTTTTTCATGATGTGCCTGAGGTAGGCAAAATCAGCGATCTTTGAAAACTGTACTGTTTTGAACCCATTGAGAATAGCGGGTTTCGG
>CAYZEZ010000473.1:0-1892 GCA_964477295.1 uncultured Bacteroides sp.
ATATCGGGACATATCTTAATTTTGAAAAATGGTAAGAACGATTCCGCATCAGCATAATACCAATGCGGAAACATTCATAATAATCTATTTCTACTTGATAATCAATTTTGCAACTCCTGATTGTTCTGATCCTACCTGTACAAAATACATTCCCGGCTTAAGACCGGAAATATTCAACGGAGTATCGGGATTGACATTCGTGAATTGTTTGACACGTGAACCGATAATGTTGTAGACAGAAACATCAGAATTCAAATATGCATCGCTCAATTCAAGATAAAACACCCCGCTGGCAGGATTGGGATACAATCTGATACCTGGAGCATTCCGTAATTTATCGATACCCACACCATAGTTGGGATCCCAGCGAGGGTCACCGATGATACCACCTGTCTGGCTGCTGACGAGCAAATCAGATCCTTCGGGTAATGTAAAGTCACCATCTTCAGGATTGGCAAAATCAGGTTCGAATCCAACCAGATTGTATGAACTTACATCCCAGGCCACTTCCTCATAGGTCCCGAGTGTCAAAACGAAATCGGGTGACATGGCAGTGGTTATCATTTCAAGGTAGGCTTCATCCATATACCTCCACCCGTTAACAGTCAATATAGGATCAGCTAACGGATCGTCATTTGTTTTACCGAAAATGCAATCCTGGATGATCAGGCTGGCCTGGTCATTGTCCTCGATATCAAACAGGTACTGTGCATTTTTCCCTCCGCCCCATTTATAAAAGGTACAGTTTTGAATAAGAAATTCCATAGGGTGGCTGGGTGTATCCTGGTTATCGATCAGCTTATCCTTAAAATCGTAAAATGTTGAATTGGTAATGGTGAAGGTAGAGAACAGGATCTTTGATTTCATCCGAAACGGACCATAATCACCTCCGCCTCTCAGATCATGGACAATCAGGTTATCAAACAGGAAGTTTTCAACCGTGTAATTTGCCCGGTCTCCCCTGACAACAGACCTGTTGAGGTTTCTGATTATACAGTTTTTTACGGTTATATTACCACAGGAAACAAGATCTGAATGAAGGTTCAGGAAGTAATCACCTTCAAGTGTCTCAAGATCTTCTATTCCTGTTAATGAATCTATCGTGGCACCGGAATATTCTATTCCTTCAATATAGATATCGATGTCCGTTCCAAGCACATCGATCTGTCCGCCGTAAACAACAGGTTTCACATTGGTCTCAGCAACAATCGCAAGGGATTTATCAATGATCATTTCATCATACCTGGCTACATGTATCCCCTCTTGCAGGACAATAGTATCTCCGGCGGCGGCTGCTGCTATTGCAGCCACCAGATCGTCGGCCGGTGCAACCACAACTCTGTTCTGAGCATTAACACATAGTATGGTCAGAACCGAAGAAACGAATAGTAAGTAAATTTTTCTTTTCATAATGTTGATTTTAGTTAAACATAAAGGATTATTATCTGTATTAACAATTGCTGGTTTTTCAAGAATCTTTAATATATATTACAACTTTTGCCCTTGCTGAACCTCCCTGGAAATCAATTATCTCATATTCAATACTTTCAGTTCCGGTATTTGTTGTCGATGGATAATAAATAATTCTACCTGGTTCTACAATATATTCTCCGGCAGGATTATTGAGAACACGGGATATCCTTAAAGGATCCCCATCGGGATCGGTATCATTAGTTAAAACTTCTATACATATTTTATTTCCTTCAGAAAAGACAGTATCATTTTGAGCCTCCGGCGGACTGTTCAGGGGCCTGTTCCATTTACCGGATCCGTTCATTACAATGGAAGGTACTTCATCAACCGGATCAGGATGATATAAATAATATTCAGAAGGATTAAATGCAACGCCATTTGTTTCCTTTCTGCCTTTGACATTGTCATACACATTCCCA
>CAYZEZ010000474.1:0-1887 GCA_964477295.1 uncultured Bacteroides sp.
TCTCCTCCGCAACATTTTCTTTGTGATAATCTCAGTATTATCCGGAGTTGTGATTTCAATTCTGTAAAAGTAGATACCATCGGTTACCATGTTACCGGCCTGGTCCGAGGCATTCCATTCCACCTGGTACAAACCCGCCGGTTGATTTCTGTTTACCAGTGTGATCACATTTTGACCGATCATATTGTAAACAGACAGTTTAACCTGAGCATCATCAAATATCTGATAGTCTATATAGGTAATATCCGTGAACGGATTCGGATAATTCTGGTTAAGAACGGCATTCTGAATAACCGGAATTTCTGCTGTTATTACCTCTGTTATGATATCATCACGACCGGGAGAACCTCCGATTTCGTATGAGGCACGCCAGTCAGATGAGCTATTCTGATCACCTGTGGGATTGATCTCTGTGGGCACCAGGGTATTGCCCAAACCATCAGGTGAGTCCGGCCATCCGATTCCGTCGTTATAGCGGAATGAGCTGATGGTATCTCCGGCGGAACTGACAATTTCGATCCGTTCACCATTGTTATCAAGTTGGCCGCTGAATTCATCAAAAGGAAAAAATCCATAACGTTCATTGAAAGAATCACTGTTTTCAGCAAGCACGATAAATCCTCCTGGCTTTAGCGCTGTTTCCGGGGCAAACTCATAATCTATGCCATTAACAAACTGCACACCGCCCAGATCCAACGTTGAGGTACCTGTATTCTTAATTTCTATAAATTCAAATTCTGAACCGTCAATGACACCCTGGGCCTGGGGATTGTAATTGATTTCGGTAACTTTTATATCGTAGAAATCATCCGGGATGACGAAAAACCTGTCATTCAACGCACTCCATTCACCATTATAAAATGTGCGCGCTTTGATATGACCTGATTCGTCCAGTGCAATTTGTCCCGAATAGGGTATGGCACTTTTGGATGTATTTCCGGCAGGAGTCTGATCACTGGCTGTGAGTGTAACAGAAATGATGAAGTCGGAACTGGTGGTACCTGAATTCAATGCCTGAACAGACAATAAATTTTCACCTGCCTTCAAATCACTGACATAATCTGAAATATTAATGGTCTCCAGCGAAGTGGCTTCATGGGTTCCTGACGAAGCTGAATTCCACAACAGTGAGGCAGGAGCCTGCGCTTCCGCAACTTTTTTCCCGTTCATGTAGGCGACGAAACCATCGTCATATCTCACACCAAGTATAAGTGACGTAAATGTTGCCAGGTCGTTTGAATTGACAGTAAAGGGGATACGTACATAGCAGCTGGTATTGGGACTGGTGCCACCGGTATACATATCATTGCTGACATCCAGAGTAATGTAACTCTCATATCCGGTACCTTTTTCATAACCAACGCCACCAGGTGAACCTGAGCATACCTGCCATGCAGCATCATCAAAACTGATATCTGAATTCCATGTGGTGCCAATGTCTGATTTCGGGACAAGAACCTTTTTACTGGCGCTTTCAGCTATCAGAACTGTTTCAGCGCTTCCCTGCGAGGATTGCCATACAACAGGATCATTACCGTCAGTTGTATAATATACTGTTCCCTGTGTTGATGTCATTGTCAGCAAATCACCTTCAGATATGATATTCTGGCTGAATGGACTGCCATTGATCAAAAAAATAGGAGCATCGATTTGTGGAAACAGACCTGCGTTTCTTAGCTGGCTGATAAATGCCGAAGTACGTTGTGGAAAGTAGGTGTTGGCCATTAGATTTTGCTCTGTCAGCCATTGGTCATCTCTGGTATACAATTCATAGGGACCTGTTGACCATGGATGCACGTCACGCCGGTAGTCTCCCCACCTTGCTGCTTCAGCATCCATCGATTTTTCAACCTGCGCTCTTCTAATTGACCATAGCTGTGCTGCACC
>CAYZEZ010000475.1:0-1860 GCA_964477295.1 uncultured Bacteroides sp.
ATTATGGCCGCCCTGAACCAGAATATTGAAGCAGAGCAGTCGAATGACGGAATGGATATCATTGTTGCGGAAGTTAATCTTAAGACAAATGTACTGAATATTGCATCCGCCATGCGTCCCGTGATCATTTACCAGGGAGGTGAGCAAATCTATGTCAGGGGTAGTCGCAGTTCTGTAGGGGGACAATATGAGGTGGAAGATAAAATGTTTGAACCACAGGAATTTAAACTTCAGCCGGGCGATAAATTTTACATGTTCTCTGACGGATATCCCGATCAGTTCGGAGGTCCACTGGGGAAAAAGTTCAAAATGGTCCGGCTGAAGAATATGCTTCGCGACCTGCATGAAAAGCCTATGGATGAGCAATATAATTACATAAAAAATAACTTCGAACTTTGGAGAGAGGACCTGGAACAGGTTGATGATGTTCTTTTTATGGGGATTCAAATCTAAACTACTGCGTCCCCCTGAATTCTGTAAAACTTATATCAAAGGTAGTATCTGAATTGCTTATGTGCTTTTGCCTGTCGACAATATAAAAGGTATATCGGATGGTGTCGTATTCAATAGTCAGGTATTCAAATGTTACTTCAATTTCTCCCTTTAGCGTCTTATTTTGGCCTTCTCTTTCAATGAATGGTATGCGGTAGTAAAGTGGAGCTCCCAGGTCATCCTCATCGAGTTTAATATATTCCTGGTTTTCTTTTTTAAACATAGTAAGAAAAAGGTTGTATTGACTGCTGTCGCCCGGGAAGATGGTATCGGGCTCATGCAATCCAACATCTCCGTCTCCGTCCTGGAACATGAACAACAACTCACCCCGGATGATCTCATTGCCAAGGTCATCAACCGACTTATCAAGTGTGAAGTCCTTAAATTCAATATATGGTATTTCAGACAATGGTTCCACACCCGGGCATCCCGTAAGTAAAAGGACCAGAAATACCAGTAATATGTTTTTAAACTGCTTCATCTTTCCCTTTACAAAATTACAACGAAAAATCAATCTTTCTAGTGTCATGCTGAACTTGTTTCAGTATCTTATACTGAGTAGATCCCGAAACGAGTTCGGAATGACACGGATATAATTATCTACTTCTTCCTGAAAAAGATCTGTATTGGTACTCCGGTGAAATCAAATTGATCCCTCAATTTATTCTCCAGGTACCGGCGATATGGATCCTTAATATATTGAGGCAGGTTTGCAAAGAATGCAAATGTGGGAGCATGGGTTGGCAGCTGGGTAACATATTTTATTCTGATATACTTGCCCTTGTTGGCGGGAGGTGGATTGTCCTCAACCGCCTGAAGCATCACCTCGTTGAGTTTGTTTGTCGGGATGCGTCGGGTGCGCCTGCCATAAACCTCCATGGCCTCATCAAGCACCTTTAAAATCCTCTGTTTATTGATGGCCGATACAAAAATGACGGGCACATCCTGGAAGGGAGCAATTTTTTCCCTGATCTGAGACAGATGCTTTTTGATAACCTGGTTTTCTTTTTCTACCAGGTCCCACTTGTTTACCAGTATTACCACCCCTTTGCGGTTCCTGATGATCAGCCTGAAAATATTCATGTCTTGTCCCTCCATACCCAGGGTACCGTCGATAAGCAACAGACATACGTCGGATGTCTCAATTGCCCTTATAGACCTCAATACAGAATAGAATTCGATATCTTCATGTACCTTCCCTTTCTTTCTTAAGCCTGCTGTGTCGATCAGATAGAAATCATGATTGTACTTATTATACCGGGTAAAAATGGAATCCCTGGTAGTGCCTGCAATGGGTGTAACAATATTACGCTCTTCGCCGATAAGGGAGTTGATCAGGGTTGATTTTCCCACATTAGGCCGTCCCAC
>CAYZEZ010000476.1:0-1859 GCA_964477295.1 uncultured Bacteroides sp.
AGGTTAAATCCATTTGTGATTAGACTATATATGAGCAGGGTAACCAGGAAATTAATGATATACGTCGTGTTGCCATTGCCTGGTAACAGGTTAACCAGGGATTTTGAAAACAGGATCATAATTGCAGCAGACGTGATCTGAGCAAGTAATTTCCACTTAGGGGCCAGGATAAGAATGTCGTCTTTTAACCCGATAAAAAAGATAATCAGAAGGCATGGTATTAAATACTGTAAAACTATTTCGCTTCCCGTGTTTATTATTGTTATTGAAATTAAAAAGCCGGAAAGAATGGCGATACCACCAAGAGTTGGAGTAAAAGGAAGGCTGGACCTGTCGTCGTTATGAATGCTGTATAGTTTCTTTATATGAGCAACCCTGATGATAGTTGGTATGATAGTAATAGTTACTGCAAAAGAAATCAATAAACACAATACTATTTGTATTTCAACAGGAATGGATTGTATCAGTTCCCTGATGTTCGTAAACATTATCTTGATCTTGCTTTTTTGAAGACTATGTTATAGAAAGCCCTCCAGAAGTATCTCCAGTTGGTCCGGAAGGGTTTTTTATCGTATGCATCAAGGTATTTTTTTTCGGAAGCTTCGATCTCATCGAGTGATCTGGGAAGGTCGGAATAGTAGGGTGGGATGAGCCCGGGTTTGTATTTTTTCCGGCGCTCCTGGTGTTCTTTAGAATAAAGCCTGAAGTAATGGTTACTGATTGGCCTGACTCCCACAAATTTTAAATCGCCCCGCATCCAGTTGATCAGCATGGGCAGTTCATCGATCCACAAGGAACGCATGATCCGTCCGGCAGATGATATCCGGAAGTCGTTGTTGAACTTGCCCCCCTCCTTCAGGCTGCTCTTATTGTATACATATTCCTGAAGGTATTCGGCATAGGGATGCATGGTCCGCATTTTAAATACCCTGATGATCTTCCCGTTTTCACCTATCCTTGGGAGCCGTATCAGGGCACCGTAAGTCGGATTCATATCGAATAATGGTTCTTTTACCTTGTTTACCATCCAGAAATACTTTCCATTCACGAATCCTTCCTTTTCTACTTCAAAACCACAGGAGTATAACCTGCCCAGGATCTCAGCATGCGTGAGTACCCGGTTTTCTCCCCGGGTGAGAAGGAAGTATAATTTTTTAGTCATGTTGAATTTTGGAAATATCCGCTTAATGATGTAGTCAAAAAAGTAATAGATCCAGTTAAATACAGGAGGGAACTTTTTAAGGATCCTTCTTTTGCGTTGATTTTTGGTCTCGGCACAACCAATGTATTTACCGCCCACAGGTAATTTGGCATTGATTATTTCAAAGAACTTATTCAGATACCGGATATCATTGACCCGCTTAAGGTTAATGATCCCTGTTAAATAATTATCGGGCTGGTAAAGCATGTTAAACCTTGTGGTTGTGGAAATCACAAGATTCCTTGAATCGAGCAGGTCGATGTTTTCATCGATAAACCGATATGCTTTCTCCCCGCATTCTTCAACAATGTCTTTTTTAAGCTGCGAGGCCGACAGGGAAATGTCCCTGATCTTTATGTCGTGCACAGCCTGCTTCCTTGCTGCTTCAGGAGGTAATGGTTTTTTCTTTTTCTTCTTTTTTATAGTAACTGTGCCGTACCCATTACCATTTCCATTCTGAATAACCAACCGGTAGGTTTTATTGAAAATTATTTCAAACAGGGTGGTAAACCCGATGGTCCCGAATACGATCAGCCGTGAATAACCAATGGTATTGGCACCGTACATGGCGATTGCTATTATCCCGAAGATCAGCAGGTTGATAATAATAATATGCAGTGAAATACTGCCGGAGGGAGGCCTTTTCGGATTGTATTTT
>CAYZEZ010000477.1:0-938 GCA_964477295.1 uncultured Bacteroides sp.
GTCTTCTGTCATGTGTTTGTTTAATACCAGGTCCTGATATGGTTCCCTGCTCAGGTAGTCTCTCGATTCGATCAACCTCCTGAGATGGATCAGCTGAGAGGCACCCGGGAGGTCCAGCACATCATACCAGTAATGTCGGGCCAGTCAGGCTGGCCAAATCCCGGATAAATGATAAGAGCCCAAAGCAGTATCAGGAAAATGGTCCTCATTTTATCAATGTTTAAATGTTTTTTACATGATACAGTGTCAGTCAGTTATGGGTTGATCCTGGTTCTTATTGAACGAGTCATATTTTTCGAACCAGTAATGTAAATACAGAACCGTACGCACGTAGTTCGAAGGTTTCGATGAGGTCCCGTGGAATTCTTCATTAAAACGTATCATGGCTGTCGGCACTTTCCTGAATTTTAACGCCTGGTAGAACTCTTCTGTCTGCGAAATCGGGGTGCGAAGGTCTTTCACTCCCGTCATCAGCAGGGTAGGTGTGGTGACATTGCCGACATACATCAGGGGTGACCGGCGGAGATGCTCTGACGGGTCCTCCCATGGCATCTTCTCGAAATTATGGTACCAGTATACACCATCCGTAGTACCTACAAATGATATCCAGTCAATGACCGGGTAATTCACCGAAGCGGCTGCAAACCGGCCGGTATGCCCGACAATCCAGGAAGTCAGCACGCCGCCACCGCTGCCGCCGTAGACGAACAAATTGTCTTCGTCAATATATCCCTTTTTAACCACCTCGTCTACACCGTTCATCAGGTCGTCAAAGTCCTTGTTCGGGTAATCGTTCTTGATCAGGTTGCCGAATTCACTCCCATAACCGGCTGATCCCCTGGGGTTTGTATAAAGAACAACATAGCATTTCGCGGCATGGATCTGCCACCTGAAGTTGAATCCAACGCCGTACATTCCATGTGGTCCTCCATGGATAG
>CAYZEZ010000477.1:948-1523 GCA_964477295.1 uncultured Bacteroides sp.
TCGCAGGATCGATACCGGGTGGTTTGATGATCCATCCCTGGATATCCATGTCATCAGTTGATTTGTACCAGATTTCTTCCATCTCTCCCAGAGTGATCCCCGACAGAACATCATCGTTCACAGAGGTTAATTTTTTAATTACCGGTTTATTCACATTGAAGGTGATTATATCTCCGGGAAGGGTTGGCTCGGCGATCGTTCCGGCTGCAACTCCCAACTTGCTTATCGAGCTGGCAGACAACATATGAGTGCCATTTGTAATCTGTTTGGCGGACCCTTTAACAGGAATAAACCAGACATCACTGGTTCCTTTTTCCCTTACGTTCACATAGATTCCGGAATTATCCCCGGCCCATTTTAGCGTGCTGGCATTTTTGTCAAAATCACCCGAAATAAGGCGCGATCCGCTGCCATCCAAATTCATCACATAAAACTTTGAGTTGATATAGGTATCGTCTGTAAAATCAAATCCACGGTAAGCAACAAGCTTATTATCCGGCGAAACAACAGGACTGGAATCCGGACCTTTCCGGGTGGTTAGTTGTTTAATTTCTTCACTGGATATATCGACTGAA
>CAYZEZ010000477.1:1533-1858 GCA_964477295.1 uncultured Bacteroides sp.
CACGATAGGCATACTCAGCTCCCTCTATTCTAAGGCTTGAAAAGAGGATACTCCTGCTATCTCTTGTCCATGAATAACCACCGCTGCCATGGTCCCAGTTGCCTTCGGTTAGCTGTCGCGCAATTCCCCCTTCTGCGGAAACGATGAATATATGGTCGTAACCCTCTTTGAGAAATCCCTGCCGGTCGGCGCGGTATACCAGGTCTTCCACAATTTTTGGATTCTCCGTCCATTTGGCATCTTTTGGTTTTTCAGGCATTTTAATATCCCATTTTTTCTTTTCGGGAACGATCATAACGAATGAAATGTATTTCCCGTCAGGAGA
>CAYZEZ010000478.1:0-1812 GCA_964477295.1 uncultured Bacteroides sp.
AAATAGTTTAACCGCAATCTCAGGTCCAATACCTGCGGGATCACCCATTGTAACAGCCAGGATAGGTATATGCTTATTGACGCCTGTCATCTCACCTCTGAATGATAATTGTTTAACTCAGCCATGAACAAGCTTTTCAGCTGCTCTTCTTCATTACTGTTCAGATCATATAATGGAGGCAATACATGAGGTTTGCATAAATGCATGCTTGCCATCATGCTTTTCAGGGCAGGAATGGACTCGCTCAGGTTCCTGTTTTTCTGGTATAATTCAGTGATCCGGTCGGTAATTGATTGAAGAGAGTAAGCTTCTTTCATTCTTCCCTGTAAGGTTGCATCATAAAGGTTTCTGTACAATAAGGGTGTCAGGTTTCCCGTGCTGGGAATGATTCCGTCAGAACCTTTATCCAAAGCGTAGACAGATTTGGCTGTCCAACCCAGCAGATGCGCAAAATCAGTACGATCTTTCCATAGTTCAATTGACTTGTCAAGTCGTTCCATTCCCCTTTCTGAATCTTTAATTCCGGCAATATTTGGGTGATGACTCAGTTGATCAATGATATCAACCGGGATGGATTCCCTGACCGTTGCTGGTATATTATACAGGATCAGGGGAACATTGACATAGTCGGCGAGTTGCTCAAAATACCGGAGCATCTGGGAGGCTGAAACAGGATAATAGAAGGGTAAATGAGCCACAACAGCATCCACGCCAAGGTTCGAATAGATACCGGCGTTATGAACAGATTCACTGAGGCAATTTCCTGAAATGCCTGCAAATATGGTTAGTTGTCCCTTTGCATGGGAACAAACAGTCTTTACCAATAATTCCTTTTGTTCGTTTGAAATCGAAACTGATTCACCGGTGGTTCCGAGAAGAAAAAGAGAGACTCCTGCTTTAAGAAAAGTATCCAGGATTTTTTTAACCGCAGTGACATCAATGGAAAATTTTTGATCCAAAGGTGTAATCATTGGTACAATAACCCCGGTGATATTGTTTTTCTTCATTTATTGGTAAAATTTAGCAGGAACTTCGAATGATTAGTTCAGTTTTTAAAACAATACTCGTTGTTAATCTGTCGGGATCATTTATCCGCAGGATCAGTTGTTCCGCCGCCCGTCTGCCAATTTCGTATGCTGGCTGCCTGACAGCAGTAAGGGGAGGATTAAGGGAAATGGCCCAGGGCATATCATCGAAACCCAGTATGGCAACATCACCGGGAATTGACAGCCCCCTGCTATGAATGGTTTCAAGGGCACCGAGGGTGATCAGATTATTTCCGGTAAAGATGGCATCAGGAGGAGATGGGAGGTCTAACAGTTCTTTGCAAAGCCTTACACCACTGATGTGACTTGAGTCTCCACGTTTAATGAGCGTTTCGTCAAGGGGTAGATTATTTGCCTGTAATGCTTCCAGGTACCCTGTTTCACGCAGCTGGCTCGATGGTATTTGTGGCAGTCCTGATATATAAGCAATCCTTTTATATCCGGACTGGGCAAGGTGGTTGATGGCCGAAAATGCCCCTGCCTGGTTTTCAACTACCACCACATCCACATCCACATCAACCAAACCCCTGTCAACACATACGATTGGAAGTCCTGCTTTAACCAGATTTACAACATTCTGGTCATGCACATTGGTAGGTGCAGCGATAAGTCCATCAATGGATTCAGACTGCAGAATATCCAGGTAAAATTTTGCTTTTTTTTCATCCTGGTCGAAATTACATGTTATGATCGCATAATTATTATTATATGCCACATCTTCAATGCCTCTGAATACCTCAACATAAAACGGATTCTGGATATCCGG
>CAYZEZ010000479.1:0-1800 GCA_964477295.1 uncultured Bacteroides sp.
ATCCTGAAACAAGTTCAGGATGACTTAGTTTTCAGTTATGATAATCTTGTAATGATCATGCTGACCTCACCAAAAAATACATGGAAAATATTACTGTATCCATTTTCATTGGTTTATGGACTAATTGTCTATACCAGGAATTTTCTGTTTGACTACCAATTAATCGCTTCTGAAGAGTTTGAGATGCCAATAATATCGGTCGGTAATATCACTGTTGGAGGTACAGGCAAAACCCCCCATGTGGAATACCTGATCCGCCTTTTAAAAGATGAATTTAAAATAGCTTCCCTGAGCCGCGGATATAAGCGAAAAACCAGGAAATATATCCTGGCAGACCAGGATTCCACACTCGATGAGATTGGGGACGAGTCGCTCCAGATAAAAAGCAAATTCCCGGAAATCCTTGTTGCGGTTGACCGAAGAAGGGTGAATGGAATAAAAAACCTCATGAAAGAGATCTCCGACCTGGATGTGATCCTCCTGGATGATGCATACCAGCACAGGCGTGTTAAACCCGGCCTGTCGATCCTGCTGATCGATTATCACCGTCCCATCTCAACCGATCTTCTTTTACCAGCCGGCCGCCTGAGGGAACATTCTTTTGAGAAAAGAAGGGCCCATATTATCCTTATTACCAGATGCCCCGAAAGGATCAAACCTATCGAAAGGCGATTGGTCGTTAAAGACCTCCGGTTATATCCCTTTCAGAATCTTTATTTTACCCGGCTTCACGATATGGATCCTGTACCGGTATTTTCTGATATTGAATCTTCGTTGTCGCGTAATTTGATAAAAGATATCAAGCCTCATATTCTGATGATTTCGGGAATAGCTAATCCCAGGTCATTCAAAAAATATATTCGTAACTACTCAACCAAAATAACCGAACTTATTTTCCCCGATCATTATTCATTCAGGAAAAAGGATATACAAAAGATTGTCCAGACATTTAAGGAAATGGAAGGGGAAGAAAAAATGATCATGACCACCGAAAAGGATGCCATGCGACTTCAAGGATTTCCTGATATTGATCCTGCCATAAAACCAAAAATGTATTATATTCCGATTGTTATTGATTTCCTGAACGAAGACACAGAGAACTTTAATCATCACATTCTGAATTATGTTAGACACAATAAAAGAGACAGTATCCTTCATAAAAAATAAAACCGGGTTCGAGCCGGAAACCGGGATCATTCTTGGCACGGGCCTGGGGGGAATGGTTTCAGAGATAAAGCAGGAGTACCTCCTGGATTATGAGAATATCCCAAATTTCCCGGTATCAACAGTTGAAAGTCACCATGGCAACCTTATTTTCGGTACCATCAACGAGAAAAAGGTGGTAGCTATGCAGGGCCGGTTTCATTATTATGAGGGATATACCATGCAGGAAGTTACTTTTCCGGTACGTGTGATGAAATATCTCGGGATCAGATACCTGTTTGTATCCAATGCCAGCGGTGGTGTAAATCCCGGCTACGAAATCGGTGACCTGATGATTATTGATGACCATATCAACCTCTTACCCAACCCGCTTATAGGTAAGCACTATCCCGAATTTGGTGACCGCTTCCCTGATATGAGTGAGACCTACAATTCAGGATTAATTGAGCGGGCACAGGAAATTGCAGCCAGGAACAACATAAAAGTTCAGGTAGGTTGTTATGTGGCAACAACGGGGCCAACTCTTGAAACACCAAAGGAATATGCCTATTTCAGGAACATAGGCGGTGATACCGTGGGTATGTCAACCGTTCCTGAGATCATCGTTGCCCACCAGATGGGTATTACCTGTTTTGC
>CAYZEZ010000480.1:0-1774 GCA_964477295.1 uncultured Bacteroides sp.
ACGACGCTGCTTACAGGTTCATGCTGGAAAAAGCCAAAGAGATTGGTCTGGAGCCTCAGGAGTAGTCATGCTGAAACAAGTTGCTAATGACATCATTCCCGTCCCGAGTACTCGGGGGAATGATCTGATGTCAATTAATTATGAATCTCAGTTCCTGAGTTCTGTGCTTCAGGATGATGGAAGTTTAGTTCCAGCAATACCGGAAGATGATCGCTGAAACCACCCTGGTATTTGTATCCATAGTAAGTCCTGAATGGTTTCACTCCCAGGTAGGCCTCATCCTTCTCCAGGAGAAAATTAAAATCCAGTATTTTAGCGTTGCAGGAGGCGGTTGATTTAAGGATTTCCCCTGAAACAATGAATTGGTCAAACACATACCACCTTCCCTGGAATTTATGTGTGCCAAGCCTTGATTGTCCCGGAATTGCTGACAGGTTATAAATATCCTGGCCTGATGTGTCTTCCCATGAAATCATGGCTCCAAGATGAGTTGCCAGGCTGATATCATCCGGTTCATCGTTAAAATCTCCTGTAATAATAATACCACGCCCCTGCCCTTCCGAAATAATTTCTTCCACTCTCTGTCGCAATATACCTGCTGCGATAATCCTTTTCCATTCAGAATTTATTTGCCCCTGGTATCTCGATGGCCAGTGGTTAACGAGAATGTGAAGGGTGTCGGAATCCCTGGCAACTCCCTGCAGATGAATAATATCGCGTGTAAATACCGATGGTTTTAGTTCTACAGTTATAAAAGTATCACTTAAAAGAGTAAAACAACTTTCACGATACAGAACTGCAAGGTCAATCCCACGCCTGTCAGGCGATTCCTTATGTACAACACGGTATTCATATTTCGATAGCGGTGTATCTTTAACCAGTTTCTCAACAATCCACCGGTGCTCGATCTCAGCCAGGGCAATTATGTCCGGAGGATCCCATCCACCTGCCACAGCCAGCACCTTGTACAATCTATTCAGCTTGTTTTGGAATTTTTCATACGTCCAGTTTCGCACCCCATATGGCGTAAATTCATCATCCTCCGTCAGCGTATCATCATACGTGTCAAACAGGTTCTCCACGTTATAAAACAGTATGCTGAAATTATTGTCAGCGGCCTGCGGAAATGCATTGTTTGAAGTGACCAACAACGAAAACACCAATATTTTCCGGATTAAGATCATACGATGAAGTTATATACCTCGCAACTCGCACCTCGCAACTTTCTATTAATCCGGAAAATGATGGAATATCGGTACCAAAGGAGGTACTTTTTATTGAGCGAGGCTGTCCGCTTCGATCCGTTCGTACGCCCCGATATCGGGCCCGTCGTCCGAAAGCCTGCTGTCTCCTTTCAGGTCAACCGGGAAGGGATAGGCAAAATTGAGTGACCCCTTATCTTTTGCAGGTGAGAGGGTATCGAGCTGATAATTCTGGTCCCTGACAGAGATAAATTTTGGATCTTCGTAATTATAGTAGTTTACAAATTTTTCCTCATCCTGCAGGTCAAATTCTTCAGCATCTATTTTGGATATGCAATGGGAAAGCTTAAAATTTAATTCAGATCCGGGGTACTGGTCAATCTCAAACTCGCTTTCACGGCTCCCGTATATAATGCAATTGCCAAACATAGCTTTCTCGATGGGCCTGACCTGTATTGTTCCGTTTATATCTTCATAATAGTTATTCAGCACCACCGAGGGTGTGCTCCGGGTAGTGAACAGCCCCCAGTAATTTGCTACAGTGCAATGATAGAATTCATAGCTCCCACCTA
>CAYZEZ010000481.1:0-659 GCA_964477295.1 uncultured Bacteroides sp.
CAGCTTTATCGGTGCTGAGAGCAATAACTTTTTGCACTCCCCTGTCGATAGAGACGTTAATGACATTCTGTGCCCCCAGTATATTGGTTTTGACTGCTTCAAAAGGATTATATTCCGCTGCAGGAACTTGCTTCAAGGCAGCAGCATGGATGACATAATCAACATTACGAAATGCTCTATACAATCTTTCTTTATCTCTTACGTCGCCAATAAAATAACGAATACATTCATATTTTGAGTCTGGAAATTCCTGAGCCATTTCAAATTGTTTGAGTTCGTCTCGGCTAAAAATGATAAGTCTTCTGGGCTTATATTTCTTTAAAATAATTCCTGTACAATTTTTCCCAAAAGAACCAGTGCCGCCAGTAATGAGGATTGTTTTGTTATTTAACATATACTTCACTCATTATTATATTTGTTGTATGAGCCTGACATATGCCTCATAATTACAACCTAGCGTTTATGCTACCACCAATTCTCCCGTATGTCCACTTTTCGGGGGAAGACCAATGTATCAATTATTTATCCTACGCTGTCGCAAAAGACCGAATCTTGAAACTGACATATAAATATCTTGTAGCATCGCGTCGCTATCAACATTTGCCAAACCTCTATTTTTTAAAAAATTAATAGTGTCTTCGTGAAAATCAAACTTAATA
>CAYZEZ010000481.1:669-1759 GCA_964477295.1 uncultured Bacteroides sp.
CGACTGAATTATAACTATTCTGATCGATTTCATTCAAGCGAATCTTCGTTTGAACAGTAATGGATGTTTTTTCATTTGCGCAAAATGAAATAATTTGATTCATAAATATTTTATCCAGGTATTCATTAAAAAAATCGATCTGTTTTGCTAACCGGCAATGCCCGCAGATGAACTTCTTGATAACGTCTAAGAATTCTTTTCTCGCCTCAGGATTCAATATAATCTTGCCCGTATAAATTAAATTTAATTTTACTTCTGGTATGGCTTTGCCGCTTGAGAATATTTTACAAGCATTTGCTATACACATCTCAGGTGTTTCGAAAAGTTCTCTCTTTGCCATTTCTTCATATTCGCTCACAATAGAAAATAACCTCGGGAAATTATTATATTCAAACCCCGCGAGAAACGTAATCAATTTTTCTCCAGGTAATCCCAATTTAATCATAATCCTTATCAATTCCGTAAGGTAACCCCTCCCCGTTGACAATTCAAGAAATAAACCATACTTTCTAACCGTCTGATAATCCTCATAGTCAAAACTATTTGAACCAACCACTACTTCTTCTGTTTCCGTAACAAAATCGCCGTCATAACAACCGTAGGTGCGCTCTGGGAGGCGGTATAAAGTTTTAAAACCATATTTATCTCGATTTTCTTTGGTAGCTAAATCTATCCCGTTGAACAGGCGCAGATTATAACTGTAAATCCTGTCAACCCCCGACCTCATCAACCGTTCAACGCCGGCCACATAGGAATACACCTTTTCGCCCGGGAAACCAAAAATCATCTCCGTAGAAGTCATTATTTTTCGCTCCGCGGCCCAGTTAACGTATTGCAAAAATTGCTCGTAGCTTATATTTATCCGCTTGATCTCCTTTGATACATTTTCATCTAACGTCTGGAAGCTCATCCCGAATTCACCGATCGGCGACAGGATCTCAACAACCTTTAAGACATAATCGCTAATAATCTTTGCGGAATAGTAATATAGCTTGCGGGGATAGCCGCCGTCCTTATAAGATTTAACGATATGTTCTGCTATCTTGACA
The DNA here is from genome assembly GCA_964477295.1 of uncultured Bacteroides sp. Classification (GTDB taxonomy): domain Bacteria; phylum Bacteroidota; class Bacteroidia; order Bacteroidales; family SM23-62; genus CAYZEZ01. The sequence goes on from CAYZEZ010000481.1 coordinate 1,719, forward strand.
TCTCTCTCTTTCATGATGCCAAAATTTTCATCGGTTAGTAT
>CAYZEZ010000482.1:0-1758 GCA_964477295.1 uncultured Bacteroides sp.
ATCCCAGCAATTTGGCCTGGGTTGCCAGGTACTTCCCGGCAATAATCAGACTGGGTTCACCTGTTGCCCTTCCCTGCAACTCATCCGATGCAAGAAAATACATATGAGATTCCAGGTCGGGAATAGTGATAGATTCAATGCCGGTTTTCTGTGCATTGGATTGGACAAAAACAAATGGAATGAGGATGATTATGATCCCCCTGAAGTACTGATGTATTGATTTCATTGTGGTAATAATTTAAGTTAAAAGTAGCAATAAATAATTAAGTTTCAGGATCAATTGCCGATCAATTACCGGTTGCTTCAGCCAACAGGTCTGAGGATCAATTGTTCTTGATTCAGCTATTATAATTAATCGATAAAAACAATGGTAATGGTTACCATTATCAGGGCGATGACAAAAGCTGCGTAAAATGTGGCCTGGATATCAAACAGGGTGAATACCAATCCCATAAAAACCGGACCCAGCGTTTGTCCTATCCGCAGTACCATACTGTTAAGCGACATGAACGCAGCCCTTTCCTGGATCGGGGCCATACCCACAAGTAAATTCTGGATATTTGGCATCGAAATGCCATGTGCCATACCGGCTATTATGGCAGCGACTATGATTAGGGGCCAGCCCGATGCAAGGGGGTAAAGAAAAAAAGATACCGCATAGATGCAAAAACTGAAGATCAATAGAAACTTTGGTTGAATTCGTTTAACCATGTATCCAACACGGGATGCGGTAATGGCAGTGGATAAACTCATCACTGTCATCACCAGGCCAATCACAAGGGAGGAGGAATTGAATTTATGCGCAAGATATATCGGGAAATAGGTCAATAAGCAACCGTACAGTACAACGAATATGAGAATGTTAATGGTGAACAATCCCCAAACCTTGGATTGATTGACGTTTTTCCAGGTACTCCTGAGGTATTCCTTCATTGATTTCGGACGATCGGGTTCCGGATTTTTTAAACGGTAGATAACCAGCAATGCTACAGGTACCGCAAGAATCGGAAGGACAAACGGATAATTCCAGCCTGCCAGGGCAATGGCTCCGCCGATAGCCGGATAAGCAGCAGTACCGATACTCAGCACGCTCGAATTGTATCCCATAGCTGCTGCCCGCTGGTTTCCCGAAAAAATATCCCCGATCAATGTGACGTTGATCGATCCCAGTGCCGATCCGCCAACACCTTGAAGGATGCGAAGAATTATAATGATTTCAAAGCTTTTGGTGAAAGTGCAAAGAAACCCGAAAACGCCGAACATCACCAGCATCGGCACCAATACGGTCTTTCTTCCATAACGGTCTGCCAGGATCCCAATAAAGGGAGTCAGAAAAATACCTGGAATGGTAAAAGCCGTAATCAGCAACCCGATCTCCCTCGGGGTGATCTGCAACTCTTTGATTATCATTGGAAAGGCAGGCGTGATGCTGGCAACACCCATGACAGCCATCAATGTGATCAGGAAAATGATATGAAGGTTCGGATTTCTTAAAACGGGACCCGTGTTTTCTTGCATGAAATGTTTGTAAATGGTAAAGATTAATGACTAATTAATTCAATTTGCAAGATACTTGGTACTAGTTATAACATTAATATTCAATGACTTATTTGTTTTACAGTTTTAAAATAGGTGTAATTGACTAAATCATAAGTGACTGTTATTCAGACACCTGGTAACTAGCAACTCGTAACCAGCAACTTAGGTTAATTATTCTATCTTTCTTCTAATCCCGCATATGGAACGGATGTAGAGTTC
>CAYZEZ010000483.1:0-1757 GCA_964477295.1 uncultured Bacteroides sp.
CAAACCAGGTGGTCGATGAGGTCAGGAAACACTTCCAGCAAATTGTATTCGATACAATTATCCAGCGGAATATTAAGCTTGGCGAAGCACCCAGCTATGGCAAACCTGCCATCCTGTATGATGCCGACAGCAAAGGTGCAATTAATCATCTCAACCTGGCACGGGAACTGTTGCAGAAAAATGATAAAACAAAAATTAAGAATGTTGAGAAGATACTGGAATAAAATACTACCAAATGGTTAAAAAAGAAGCTTTGGGAAAAGGATTGGGCGCGCTGATTGAAGACGCCAATGATGACAGGCCGCGTGGGGCCTCCATAAATGAAATAGAGATTGAAAAAATTGAGGTCAATCCTTTCCAGCCCAGGAAGAATTTTGATGAGGTGACACTGCGTGAACTTACTGCTTCCATCAGGGAGATAGGGATTATTCAACCCATAACAGTACGGCTGATCAATGGCGACCGGTACCAGCTGATCACCGGTGAGAGGAGGTTCAAAGCCGCAGTTCAGGCCGGATTAGAAAGGATACCTGCCTATATTCGCCAGGCTAATGACCAGAACATGCTGGAGATGGCCCTTGTGGAGAATATCCAGAGAGATGACCTGGATTCAATCGAAGTAGCTATCAGTTACCAGCGACTGATCGAAGAATGTAACCTTACCCAGGAAAACCTGAGCGACAGGGTCGGAAAGAAAAGATCCACCATTGCAAATTACCTGCGCCTTTTAAAGCTTCCGGCTGAAATCCAGCTGGGTATCCGCGACCGGCTAATCTCTATGGGACATGCCCGTACTATCGTCAATATCCCCGATCCCAATTTGCAGCTCGAAGTATATGAAAATATCATTAAAGAGGATCTTTCCGTAAGAAAAGTGGAGGACCTGGTCAGGAGATTGAGCAGGGCAGGTAACAAAACAGATAAAACTGCAAATGAAAAGCCAGGTGAAATTCCCTATGATGCCCTTCAGAACCAGCTCTCCGATGTTTTCAAAACAGATGTGGCATTTAAACGCAACAATAAGGGGATCGGGAAGATCGTTATACCATTTAAAACCGATGCCGACCTTGAAAGAATTATTGCAATTCTTGATAAATTAAAGGCATGAACCGGTTTTAATAATAATTACCAATTGACCAGGATCAGAGCCTTCATCTATACCTGCTTCCTTATTTTGATTTGCCCATCCCTTCTCTGCCAGGGAACAGATCCTGTAAATACTTATCACGACACGGTGATCGTCACAGGCAACATTGAAGAGGTCGATAGTGTATTTATTCTTACCCACTCACCCAATAAGGCCGGAATGTACTCTGCCGTATTTCCCGGAATGGGCCAGATATATAACAGGAAATACTGGAAGGTACCCATTGTGTACGCCGGTTTTGGAGGACTGGTTTACGGAATAATCTATGAGGGGAACCACTACCGGACGAACAAGGACCTGTATAAATACATGAGGGACAACCAGTTGAGTCAATGGGGAGGGGTTACCATAAAACAGGCTGAAGTATATAAAGATTTCCATAAAAGATACCACGATCTGTTTATTATTATTTCCGCCGGATTCTACGGTTTGCAGATCATCGATGCCATCGTCGATGCCCACTTTGTCGATTACGATGTGTCCGATGACCTGACTTTTACCATCGATCCGGCCTACCTGCCATCCCCGGCAGGTTTTCAATCATTTGGACTCAGGTGTTGCCTAAGTTTTTAGATTTCCTTTAATTTGTCTCCTCTAAACACGTTATGAC
>CAYZEZ010000484.1:0-1744 GCA_964477295.1 uncultured Bacteroides sp.
ACCGTGTCAGGCCTGGCACCGGCTTCAAGTTTTTTTGCTGGGATGCTGAGCATATCCTGGAAAACGTTAGTGCAAATGAGCTTAACGAAAACAATGATAACTGTCCCAGTCGCATTTTTCAGCAACTGCTTCAAAACAGTGAATTTCGTCGTCTGTTTGCAGACAGGGTACAGAAATATTGTTTTGAAAACAGTATATTGACTCCTGGATCAGCAGCAGAACGATGGAGGAACAGAGCCAACCAGATAGATAAGGCCGTTAATGCCGAATCGGCACGGTGGGGTGATTACCGTCGTGATGTACATCCATGGCAGGTAGGACCATATGATCTTTACACCAAAGAGGCTTACTGGCTTCCACAGATGGATTTTATGCTCAATACATATTTTCCGGAACGTACAGATGCCTTTTTAAGCCAACTGAGAAACGCTGGCATGTTTCCGGGTATCAATGCCCCCTCATTGCTCATTAATGGCAATCCGATCGCCCAAAAGACAGTCTCAGAGGGCGATATTATGACTATGACTTCAGATGAAGGAGCAATTTATTATACCACCGATGGTAGTGACCCTGTTATATGGGAGCTTTCACAGGGTTCCTACGAGAAAGTCCTTATTGCAGAGAGTAGCCCCAAACTGGTTATTGTTCCTAAATCAGATATAGGAAATAACTGGTATACGGATTCCGGATATAACACCTCCGGATGGAAATCATGCAGCGGATCGCCGGGTGGTGTGGGCTATGAAAAGGGGACAGGGTATGAAAACCTTATTACCCTCGATGTTGGAAACGATATGCACAGCACCGGTGTAAATCCAAATAATTCCTGTTATATACGCATTCCGTTTAACGTAACTTCCTACGACCTTTCGAATATTAGGTCCCTGTTACTCACAATCAGGTACGATGATGGCTTCGTGGCCTATTTAAACGGGGAGAAAGTAGCCTCGGCAAATGCCCCTTCAACATTACTTTGGAATTCAGCTTCATCAGGAAGTCATGAGGCCGGTACCACTGGTTCATCATTTAATATCTCTGATTATATAAACAAGCTGGTTGCCGGGGAAAATCTTTTAGCAATTCATGGATTGAATACAAATACAACAAGTACCGATTTTATTATCAATGCTGAACTGAAAGCCAGCGATATTTCTTCTGCAACTATTTCATCATCAGCGATTTTATACTCCGGACCAGTTTCGATAACTCAGTCGGTTCATATTAAAGCAAGGACTTTCCATGATCAGGAATGGAGTGCCATGAAGGAGCAGTTCCTGGTAATCCCTGAAAACTTACATGATTTAAAAATTACTGAAATACATTATCATCCTCTTGACATAGGTACCGTAAGCAATGGTGAATTTGAATTCATTGAAATTAAGAATACGGGCACATCAACATTGGATCTTGGAGGGATCAGGTTTACAGATGGTATAGAATTTGAATTTCCTCCCGAAACTCAATTAGCTCCGAAACAGTTTATTGTACTTGCAGCTAACAGTCGTTATTTCTATGATCTCTATCACTTTGCACCATTTGATGAATTTGCAGGATCACTCGATAACAGTGGTGAAAAAATAATCCTGGTAAGTTCCCTGGGAGACACTTTATGCTCGATTAATTATGAAGACATTAACGGATGGCCAGAATCACCTGATGGTAACGGCTACTCATTGGTACCCACCGATGTTGATCCGGATAATGACCAGGATGGTCCGGAATACTGGAGGGCATCATATAATAT
>CAYZEZ010000485.1:0-1729 GCA_964477295.1 uncultured Bacteroides sp.
AAAAGCCCTATGAAACATGAATATCGCATCGCATAATATAGAAATTTACTACACCGGTAACCTCTCTAAATATTGAATATCGATTAACGAATTTAGAATTTCGAAGGGATATTCACTTCATTATTCCTTGTTCATTATTCGATATTCATTATTCATTATTTATATGACGGATCAGAAACCTTGCCCATAAAGAGCAATGCACCCGAACTGTTTTCTCTTACAACAAAGATAAAAGGCCTGTCGACAATAAATGATATAGGTGATCCGCCCCCGGCCGAACTATTCTCCTTCATCTCCACGATGGTTGCAGCGGCAGCCTCTGTACCTTCTTCATTGACATCGATAAAGGTCTGGTGAATCACACGGCTTATATAAAGTAACTTTTGCGGATTAATGCCTGAAAAATCTGCTAAACCCCTTGTAAAAGCGATTCCCATACCCATATCGGTCAGGTCATTGTTCAGTAACTTTTTAAAACCAAATTTGAACCTGGGAAGTTTTAATTTGATCCCTGTTGTGTGAAATCCTTCCATCCACTCCTGCCAGTTTTCACTGTCCATCAATTCTACAATATCGTCCGTTGTCTTGTCCTCCCCTGGCAGCATGACCACCATGCTGAACTCTCCATCCCCGTATGGCAGTTCGATGGCTGAAAAGGTTTCATGGCTGTAATAATCCAGGTCCTGCTCAATTTGCATCATGGAAACTTCGATGGTCTCACCCGGTGCCGGGTAGAAATCAGCATCATGGGTATCGCTTTTTTTGAATTCATATTGCCATATCCCCTTAAAATAGATGGCATTGATCAGGTACATAACGGCATCGGTCGGGATCTGATCAAGCATATCCTGTATTAGACCGTTAGTTTTCGTATCGATCCATCCATTGATGATATCGACTGCATCGGTGCGCGCAAAATCGAGCTCATTCACCTCCGCATAATAGTAATCCCGGTTCACCCGGATAAAGTCGGCCTCCACCAGGTAGCCCAGCTTGTACCAGATAGAATTGGCTATGTTCAGGATAACCTTTGGATCAAGCTTGACCAACTGGTCGATAATGCTTTTATAGGAAGCATTGATCTCCTCATCGGTAAGTCCGCCTAGTTTTAAGGTTTCCTTCATAGCCTCTTCGGTGGTAGTCTCCGCCCCGTTGTAAGTCATCCCGAGGGCCAGCGCCACACTCAGGGGCGAGATCATAACATTTTTAGAATCATCATTTTCCAGGATAGTCTGGAACAGCTCCAATCCAAACAGGTTGTCCGACCCGATCAGCTCAATGGACTGGCTGGTCAGAACCATCTCCTCGAGCACTCCCTGATCGGGATTCCTGTTTAATTCACAGGCAAAGGATAAACCGGCAAGCATTATAATTGAAAGAATTACTCTATACATCGTTTTCGTATTTAAGAATTTATACTAAGATCTAAACTATCTGCTGACTACTGACTACTGACTACTGTCTTCCGATATATGATGCAGTGGCAAACCTTTTGGTTGCGCCATAGAACATATAATTTCCGCGACGCAACCCTTCCCGGTAAATATTCATCTGAAGGGTAAATGCTGGCAAACTTTTTGTCCACCAGATATTTGTCATAATTTTATGCTTGCTTATATTTTATTGAGACTTGGTGGACCATTTGGATAATATAATCAAAGGGTGTCTTGAGGGTGACAGAAAATCTCAGGAACAACTCTATAAAATGTTCTCCTCAAGAATGTTTGGG
>CAYZEZ010000486.1:0-1683 GCA_964477295.1 uncultured Bacteroides sp.
TCGAATTCGTTCTCTGTGCCAGCACTCCGATTGATGCCATCTCGGTCAACCGTGCTGAATATTCAAAGTTTGATCCCGGCAGAGGACCTTCCCCTTTTACAGCAGCCAGCCACTCAGCCTGAGGAGCCTCCTCCCTGACACGTGGAATAGTTTCGGGTGGCAGATCACTGGTAAAAGCTTTCCAGGCATCATCAGGAAGAAGAAGTTTGGGATTATTCGGTCTTCCTCCTGTCATAAGTGAGACCTTGTCACCAACCATTATCATGCCTGATCCCGGCAATTCATCAAGACCCCATTCCGGTCTGTTTTCAGGCTTTAGCCCCCCTTCATGCCATTTCAGAGTAACAGGAGGTTTATTCCCTCTTGCTGCAAATTCAAATTGAAGGATTGACTGGTCCGATACAAATCCCTCCGGTGTCGGAGATTTAAATACAGAATCAACGGAAAGAGGCATACCGAGATCAAGCGACCAGAAAGGAGCATCCAGGGTATGACAGGCCCAGTCACCCAGCTCACCGTTACCCAGGTCATACCATCCCCTCCAGAAACGGGGCAGGTAAAAATGGCTGTATGGCCGGTTTTCCTTCGGACCTAACCACAAATCCCAGTCAAGGCCTTCCGGGACAGGTTCCCCTGATGGAGGATAGGTATCCGGCTTGAGAAAGTATCCTGTCTCAGTGAAAGCGGGTCCGTCAAACCAGGCAAGTACTTCCTTAACCTCACCCAGGACACCTGCTTCGTACCACTCTTTAACATATCGTATTCCCATTGTAGTGTGTCCCTGGTTACCCATCTGCGTAATAATCTTATAGTGCCGGGCTGCTTTTCGCAATGTCCTGAGCTGCCATACATTGTGCGCAAGAGGTTTTTCAACATATATGTGTTTGCCAAGCTGCATGGCCGCCATAGCTGCAGGAAAATGAGTGAAATCAGGGGTGGAAACCATTACTGCATCAATCTGGTTCGACATTTCGTCAAACATTTTTCGGAAGTCCTTATACCTTTTAGCCTCAGGGAAAGTTTTAAATCCCTCGGCAGCAGCAGTTTCGCTTACATCACATAAAGCTACAACGTTTTCATTCTTACATTCACTCCAGTTGGCCTTGCCCCGGCCGCCAACACCAATTATGGCAATATTTATCTTTCCGTCCCCTTTGCAGCGGGTAAATGCAGGCAGCAACAATGTCCCGGCTGCCACTGCTGTAGTTTTTACAATAAATGATCTGCGTGATAAATTTTTCATATATATTTTATTTATTGATTAATGTTAAAATCTCCATGATTTCTGTTGGAGGGAAGACTGGCTGGTCTTCCCTGCATTATAAAGCCATTCCCTTCAATTCAGCAAATCGTATTTTCATTTCCCGGATCCTGGCACTATTTTCAGGATCATTGATGCCATTATGTTTTTCAAAGGGATCCATAACCAGGTCGAAATATTCCTCATATTTATAAAAAGGCCACCAGATATACTTATCTGTATGAGTAACAAGTGCTTCAGATGACGGGATACGCTTTTCATTTGTCACAAAAGGATGTTCGTAATAAAAATCCTGTCTCCAGGCTTCTTTTTTTGCTGACAAATACAACCTTGAAAAATCTTCACCCTGCATCGCTTCGGGGACTGGCTGACCAGCAGCTGCAACAATGGTAGGAGCTATATCAATATTAAGCACAAATTCG
>CAYZEZ010000487.1:0-1675 GCA_964477295.1 uncultured Bacteroides sp.
AATAATACCCTGTGATGTTGAAAGAATGGCGATTCCCAAACCATTCAATACCCTCGGCAATTCGCTAACATTAGCATATTTCCTGAGACCCGGACGGCTCACTCTTTTAAGTGCTTTGATGGCCGGAGCTTTTGTTTCGGGATGATACTTAAGCGCTATCTTAATGGTCCCCTGCTTGTCATCCTCTTCGAATTTATAGCTCAGTATATATCCTTTATCAAAAAGAATTTTTGTCATTTCCTTTTTAATATTGGATGCCGGGATCTCAACAACTTTATGACGTGCCATAATGGCATTTCTGATTCTTGTCAAATAATCTGAAATAGGATCTGTAGGCATTGTGTTTATTATTTTTTCTTTAATTCTACTTTAAAACTATTACCAGCTGGCCTTTTTTATACCCGGGATCAATCCTTTTGATGCCATCTCACGGAATGTGATACGGCTGACTCCAAACTGACGCATGTATCCTTTGGACCGGCCAGTAAGCTTGCACCGGTTATGAATCCTGACGGGATTAGAATTCCTCGGGAGTCTGCTTAATCCCACATAGTCACCATCAGCCTTCAGCTTTGCTCTTCTTTCCGAATATTGATCCACAAGTTTCTGTCTTTTTACCTCGCGGGCTTTCATTGATTCCTTTGCCATATTTTTATTTTTTAAAAGGTAATCCAAATTCACGCAACAGGGCCAGTCCCTCTTCATCGGTCCTTGCTGATGTAACGAATGTAATTTCCAAACCCAGGATCTTATTGATCTTATCAATGTCAATCTCAGTGAAAATAATGTGTTCTGTAATACCCAGTGTATAATTACCACGGCCATCCAGTTTGGTACCGATCCCTTTGAAGTCACGGATTCTGGGAAGGGCTGTATTAATCAGACGTTGAAGAAATTCATACATCCGTTCGCGACGCAGGGTAACCTTGGTACCGATGGGCATTTTTTTCCTGAGTTTAAAATTTGAAATGTCTTTCTTTGAATAGGACTGTATTGCTTTTTGACCTGCCACCAGGGTAATTTCCTCCTGCGCCATATCAATTAATTTTTTGTCAGCAACGGCTTGCCCTACTCCCTGGTTCAATACAATTTTCTCGAGCCTGGGAACCTGCATAACAGATTTATAACCAAACTCCTTCATCAGGGCAGGAACAATATCTTCTTTATACTTATTCTGTAGTTCAGGAATATATTTCATCCGTTTAAAATTGTATAATTATTTGAAAATAAAATAATTAAAAAATTGAGACTCCCGAGTACCCGGGACAACCGCTTCGCTCTCGCATGATTTTTCTTATCATGCATTTTTGTTATTTTATGATTAATAAAAACCATGCTCGTTTCACTATTAAATCTCCTGGCCGGATTTTTTTGCATATCTGACTAATTTCCCTTTATCATTCAGCCTTCTTCCTATTCGGGTGGGCTCACCAGTTGAAGGGTCGACCAGATTCAGGTTAGAAATCCTGATCGGGGCTTCCTTCCTGATGATCCCTCCCTGCGGGTACTGGGCATTTGGTTTGGTATGTTTCGATACCATATTAATACCCTCAACGATGGCCTTTTCCTCATGAACCATCACTTCCAGCACTCTTCCCTGCTGTCCTTTATAGTCTCCCGCATTGACCACTACCGTATCTCCTTTTCTAATATGCAGTTTTTTACTCATCGGTAA
>CAYZEZ010000488.1:0-1673 GCA_964477295.1 uncultured Bacteroides sp.
GACTTCCCTCCCTTACCAGCACGTCGATGATCTTTCCAGGCATCGGAGCCTTAACAAATTCTTTATCTATTTTCCCCTTTTGTTTGTTAATCACTTTCATCCTTTGGAGAGAAAATGGTGTTTCAATAGTGAAAGTGTAGCTGATATCGTTAAATAGTATCTCGTATTTGTTTTGCCTTGATCTTATCACCTCAACAGGATATTTCCTGTTTTTCCACAGAATATATGTGCCGTATTTATCATCCTGCTTTAACTTGACTTCGTAATTCCTGTTCCCGATCCTGATGGAGTGCTTCAGGGGAAGAGGAAAACTGAACTTCCTGTTCTCTGATGAAAGTGCATGAAGCTTGTTTATGTTGAGTTTATCTTTTGGCATGATGATAACTGTTTAAAGTTGACTTATCCTCTTGTTTAAAAGCCATGGACTTATTTCCCTGGTCTTTCTGAAATCTATATTTATGCTGTCTTCACTTAGATTTTCCTCTATGAAAAGTTTGGTTGCGAGCCAGGCTGCAAGCATCTCTTCATATTCACTATTGTAATGATATTTTTCAAGGTCTTTTTCAAGGAATGCAGTTGTGAAATCTCCTGACTGGAATTTTGGATGTCTCATAAGCATCCTGAAAAAGGGTAGTGTTGTCTTTGTTCCCTTGATCCATACTTTATCGAGTGCTTTCTTGCAGTTTTGAAGAGCCTCTTTGCGATCCTTTCCACTTACTATGAGTTTTGCTATCATGGAGTCGTAGCTTGAAACAATAGCTGATCCTGCCTGTATTCCTGTGTCAATTCTGACATAAGGGTCGTCAGGTAAGCTGAGCTTTTCAATTTTACCGGGATCAGGGGCAAAACCTGCCTGTACATCCTCTGCATTTATTCTGCACTCGATTGCCCAGCCATCAAGCTTTACGTCTTTTTGCTTCATCATAAGCTCTTCTCCGTTAGCAATCCGTATCTGCTGTTCAATAAGATCTATCCCTGTTATAATTTCAGTTACAGGATGTTCTACCTGGATTCTGGTATTCATTTCCATGAAATAGAATTTCTTTTCAGAATCGAGAAGGAATTCCACTGTACCGGCAGAGTAGTATCCTACTGCTTCCGCTATGGTGACTGCTATCCTGCCCATTCCCGCCCTGAGCTTATTATCCAGGGCACCTGAAGGTGCTTCTTCAAGAAGTTTCTGGTGTTTTCTCTGGATTGAACATTCTCTTTCACCAAGATGGATAATATTACCTTTTTTGTCGCCAAGGATCTGGAATTCAATATGTTTTGGGTTTTCGATATATTTTTCTATAAACACAGATGGATCATTGAATGCTTTTTCAGCTTCTTTACTGGCAATAATGAACATTTTCTCCATGTCCTCAGATTTCCTTACAATCCGCATTCCTCTTCCCCCGCCTCCTGAAGCTGCTTTTATTATTACCGGATAGCCGATTTTTTCCGCAACTACAACGGCCTCCTCTTCATCTGATATATTGCCTTCGCTACCCATCGCCATCGGAATTTTTTTTGCCAGGGCAATTCTTCTTGCAATGGTTTTATTACCCATTTTATAGATCGAATCCGGTGATGGACCTATAAATATTATTTTGTTGTCGTTGCATTTGCTGGCAAAATAGGCATTCTCAGCGAGGAAGCCGTAACCAGGATGAACTGCATTTGCTTTCTCT
>CAYZEZ010000489.1:0-1666 GCA_964477295.1 uncultured Bacteroides sp.
GGAGGGTTCACCAAGGGATTACAAACAGCCGGCTTTGGCAATATATCCGGTGGTTCGGTAACCGGGGTGCAGGCTTCAGGATTCTTTAATCTATCGGGAGATACAATGCGCGGGGCCCAGGTTGGTGGCTTCTTCAACAGGTCTGAAGAAATTCATGGGGTACAGGCTGCAGGCTTTACAAACGCAGCAGGTTATGTTAAAGGAGTGCAGGTATCAGGCTTCCTGAATATGTGTGATTCGATCGACGGTATACCGGTGGGATTTATCAGCTATGTCAGGCATGACGGTTACAGGAAATTTGAATTTTCGAGCAGCGAAGTTTCCTATGCCAATTTTTCTTACAAAATGGGAGTAAGGAGATTATATAATATCTATACTATCGGGAAACTACCAAAAGACGGCTCCCGCTGGATCATTGGAGCAGGATTTGGCTATGAGCGGGATATGGGTGACCGGATGCTGTTGAATATAGAAGCAGTGGCCCACCAGGAACTATGGATTGCAGATTCGAGGACCGGGAGGTTTCTGGCCTTCGACCGGCTAAATATGCTGAACCAGGTGAAGACCAATTTTGGGATGATCCTTTCCGATAAGGTGACCATGTTCTTTGGTCCCACATTGAATGTTTCTGTGGCAGAATCCAATCCCGGGACCGGACGTTTCGGATACTATGAGATCGGTCCCAAATGGGCAATTCTAAACACAACGTCAAACAATGCCGAACAGACCCATGTAAAGATCTGGGTTGGGATAAACGGAGGAATACGATTTTAAGAGTCTTCAATCTCCGGTCTGCAATCGGCAATTATTGATCCCTTCTTTCAGGAATCCCCATAGATTTTGAGAATGGTTTCCCGGAGCTTCTGGCCGGGAGGGGAAGCAAGGTGAGCAATATTCTCAGCAATCTCTTCAGCCCTGACCCATTTAGAATAGTCGGCATCCGGCATTGCTTTTCGGTTTGGCGGTGTATCAATAATGCTGGGCACCACCACGGCGGATGATATATTCTTGTCTTTTCCATCTTCATTGATAATCTCCGACAGTCTGAATACCAGCGACTTGGAAAGCGAGTATCCCACCATGCTCTTTGCTGTTCCAGCGTTCATGGTAGGCCGGGCACCGATAAAAACCAGTTGTCCTCCCCCACTCTGTTTTTCCATTTGCAAGTAAACAGGCCGGGCTGTGTTATAAGCCGTAACGAAGTTTAACCGGTACATTTTTTCAAAATTATCCAGGGAGGTTTCCCGGAGGTTTCCCATCTGGAATCCGCCGACAATCATCACAGCCATGTCGATATTCCCGGCTGATTTAACAATCTGATGAACGGTATTTTCTGCCTCCGGTTCATACATCAGGTTTGTAATGTAAACGAATAGGTGGTCGCCTTTCATGAATTCCTGGTCATCCCGTCCCGAAATGACCGCATGAACAGTATATCCAATATCCAGAAATTTTTGAGTAACTGCTTTCCCAAGGTTCCCTGCAGCTCCTGTTATTATGATATTTTTCTTCATCTTTACAGTATTAATTATTCATGCAATATAATCGATATATCAAGCAGGATATCTATTGATCTTTAAATTTAAGGATAAAAATAAAATGGAACATCCTGTATTTCTGGAGATTTTCGAAAAGATGCCACAGGGGGCTCCGGGCGATGATGAAT
>CAYZEZ010000490.1:0-1662 GCA_964477295.1 uncultured Bacteroides sp.
CATAGAGGATCCGGGCCTGGGAACCTACCACCAGGTTATTTTTACCAGCCTCCCTGATCCAGTGGACATTGTCTTCCATTTGCTGCCGGATCTGTTCTGGTGAATTCATGGCCAGCTTTTCCAGCACTTCAATGGCAATCCGGTCGGTTTTCTCCAGGTCAGTGGGATCATTGGAACTGCAGACCCACCGGAACGGGCCAAAACCATAATCAAAAAACAAAGGTCCCATGATATCCTCCACATATGAGGGATACCTGAACCGGCCATCGCCGGCAAAAACATCTGCCCCAGCTCTTCCCGCCTCCAGCAAAAAGGCATTACCGTAATCCCAGAAATACATTCCTCCTGCAGTGAGTTGGTTGATGGCTTTCACCTGGCGCTTAAGCGATTGGTGAACCAGGTTACGAAATTTTTCAGGATCTTTCACCATCATTTCATTGGCCTCCCCGAAACTCAGGCCGGCAGGGTAATAACCACCTGCATAGGGATTATGAAGGGAGGTCTGATCCGAACCCAGCTCAACGAATATATTCGATCCGGCCAGTTTTTCCCACAGATCAACCACATTTCCTGCATAGGCCAGTGAAACGGCTTCCTTCTTTTCCCTGGCTGATTTCATTCGGCCGATGAGTTCATCAAGGCTATCGTACACCTCATCGACCCATCCCTGGCTTTGCCGGACCCCGATTGCTTTTGGATTGATCTCTGCAACAAGGCATATCCCACCAGCAATCACAGTGGCTTTGGGCTGTGCACCCGACATGCCTCCTAACCCCGATGTAACGAATACCTGACCGCTTAAATCATCCTTCACCCCTGGATCTGACCTTCTTCCGGCATTCAAAAGAGTAATGGTAGTGCCATGAACGATCCCCTGGGGACCGATATACATAAATGATCCGGCCGTCATCTGTCCATACTGAGAAACTCCCAGCGTATTCATCCTCTCATAATCATCGGTACCTGAGTAATTGGGAATGACCATACCATTGGTAATCACAGCCCGCGGAGCTTCCCTGTGCGATGGGAATAAACCCATTGGATGCCCTGAATACAATACCAGGGTTTGCTCATCAGTCATTATGGCCAGGTACTTCATCGTCAATAAGTACTGGGCCCAATTTTGAAATACCGCCCCGTTGCCGCCATATGTGATCAATTCATGCGGGTGTTGTGCCACTGCACAGTCAAGGTTATTGCTGAGCATCATCATAATGGCTGCAGCCTGTCGCGATGTATGGGGATAATCATCGATTTTCCGTGCAACAATCTCATAATCCGGACGATATCGATGCATATATATGCGTCCATAATCTTCAAGCTCCTTAAGGAAACCTGGTGCAAGCAGGGCATGGTGTTCCTTCTTAAAATAGCGCAGTGCATTCTTAAGTGCCAGTTTCTTTTCATCCGGTGTAAGGATGTCCTTTCGCCGTGGGGCATGATTGACATCATTCTGATATTCCTTTTCCGGGGGAATTTTATCCGGGATCCCCTGCAATATTAATCGCCTGATTTCATCAACAGTCATAGGTGGAGTTAGTTAATTCAAGTTGCCAGGTACTGGGTACTAGTTGCTAGTTATAATATTAATATTCAATGACCTAGTCGTTTTACAGTTTTAAAATAGGTGTAATTGACTAAATCATAAGTGGCTGTTATTCA
>CAYZEZ010000491.1:0-1628 GCA_964477295.1 uncultured Bacteroides sp.
AAGTATAAAACGATGTTTAGGAGCTTCCCGGAACAGACTGATCAAAGCTTTCATTATGGAAAACCTGATCTACACTTTTATCTCTTTTATACTGGCATTAATAATAACATACGAAACCTGGAGTTATAAACCTCCTATCTTGGCTGACCTGGTCACTGTTCCATCATCAAAATTCGTTTTACCTATTACAACACTATTCCTGCTCGCTGTAGCGATTGCAATTTTATCCGGCTATGTTACCGGCACCTTTTTTAATTCAATAAATCTTAAAACAAAAACCGAAAAAACAACTTCATTCTCGCGTTTCTGGCTAAACCGTTTTATTGTCATTTCGCAAATGGCTTCATCAATAATTCTTATTGTCTGTATTATAGTGATATTAAAACAACTTAAATACATATCGGCCTATGATACAGGACTTGATACACACAATATTGTTATTGTAAAGAACGGTAACAAGATAAGAGATCATTATACAGCTTTTAAAAACGAACTTAAAAAATCTTCGCTTATCAGTGCGGTCTCATGTTCCAATTCCTATCCTTTCAACTCGATGTCAACCAGTAGTTTAATCCATGCTAATTCACCGGATCAGACTCCTTATCCTTTTCAATATTTCAGGGTAGATTCTGACTTCCAGAAAGTATTCAATTTCAAACAGCTGGATGGAAGATGGTTCTCAGGGCAGTCCTTTGATGACAGGACTGCAATTCTTTTTAACGAAGCAGCGGTTAAGTTAATGGGGTTGACTGATCCTGTTAATGAGGAATTCTATGAATTTGTTTCTCCCGCAAATAAATATCACGTTATAGGAGTTGTAAATAATTTCAATTTCCGATCCCTTCATCATAGCGTGGAACCACTTCTGTTCATCCCTTTAAAAAAGGATGACTGGTGGCGTTATATAGAAATCAAAGGAACAAAGTCAGATAGAATCAGGCTAATTTCCGAAATAATACAAGTCTGGAATGAAATTACAGGCAATGAATATTTAGATTACTCATTCCTTGAAGACAATATTGCCGCTCTTTATAAGAAAGAGGCCGATGTCAAACAATCTGTTGGTTTATTTTGCCTGATTGCAATCCTTATTTCCTGTTTTGGACTTCTTGGGATTGTATTTAACACTACAACAGAAAAAACTAAAGAGATTGGAATCAGGAAGATAAATGGTGCCAGAACAGTTGAAGTGATGGCTCTGCTTAATAAAGATTTTACTAAGTGGATTGCTGTCGCATTTATCATGGCCTGTCCCATAGCCTGGTACGCAATGCATAACTGGCTTCAAAATTTTGCTTATAGAACAGATATCAGCTGGTGGATTTTTTTACTGGCCGGGATAATTGCCATGGGATTAGCACTATTGACTGTTAGCTGGCAGAGCTGGAAAGCAGCTACAAAAAACCCTGTAGAAGCTCTACGATATGAGTAATGAGGAGAGCGAAGATCCTCGCAAGCGAAGCGTAGCGGGATTGAAGCTCTACGGTACAAATAAAAAGTCCCCCATGGGGGATTTAGGGGTAGATTTAAGCTGGAGGGCAGCAACGAGGAATCCTGTCGAAGCTCTACGGTACAAATAAAAAGTCCCCCATGGGGAATTTAGGGGTAGATTTAAGTTGGATGGCAGC
>CAYZEZ010000492.1:0-1585 GCA_964477295.1 uncultured Bacteroides sp.
ATTACGGAAAGGGTAATTGAATATGCCATTGAAGAAATGGGAGAACCCCCTGCAAAATTTGCTTTCCTGGTACTTGGAAGTGAAGGAAGAAGGGAACAAACCCTTGTAACGGATCAGGACAATGCGATCATTTTCGAAAATATTTCAAACGATACGTTTTCTGATGTCAATAAATATTTCCTGTACCTTGGGAAAAAGGTAAATCTCTGGCTCGATCGTATCGGGTATAATTATTGTAAAGGTGAGATTATGGCCGGGAATCCGCAGTGGTGTCAATCCCTGGACAGGTGGAAACAATATTTTACCCGGTGGATAACTGAGCCAACCGAGGATTCCTCGCTGGGGGTTTCCATATTCTTCGATTTCAGGGTGGTATACGGGGAACAATCCTATGCAGATGAACTAAGGAAACATGTTAACCAGGTTTCCGACAACCAGGCCAGGTTCTTCCAGGTCCTTTCCAGGGAAACATCCAAATATAAACTCCCGGTGAATATTTTTAAGAACGGACAGGGAGACACTTCCGGGGCGATCACTGAAACCATGGATATTAAAACAGGGATCATGCCGATCACCGATTTTGCCCGCATCTATTGTCTGTATAACAGGTTTGAAGAAACAAATACAATATCCAGGCTGCTCAGGATGTTTCATCGGAATGAGATATCCAAATCAGAATTTGATGAGATCAATCATTCATATAATTTCCTGATGGAAATCCGTTACAGGAACCAGTTGGCTGCTATTCTGAATAACGAAATCCCGAAGAACGTCATAACTTCAAACGATTTAACCGAGATAGAAAAAAGTATGATCAGGAATATCTATTCCATGATCACTCCCTTGCAATCCAGGCTGAATTCAGAGGTTAAATGGAATTATTAATAAAAAGATCTTCATATATTTGGTTATGAAAAAGGGAATCAGCAGGAAGGATTTTATCAGGAAATCTGCGGCCGGAATGGCAGGAATGGCGTTTCTTGGCAAAAAGAAAGTATTCCCTCATTGCCAGCCCTTTAATATCGAATACAGGACCCTGGGGCGGACCGGAATAAAAGTCTCACCAATAGGGATGGGAGCAACCCGAACCATGGAGGAATCAATCGTCAGAGCAGCCATCGACCAGGGAGTTAATTTCCTGGATACGGGTCGCAGCTATGCCAATGGGAAAAATGAAGAGATGATAGGTAATGCTATCAAGGGGATCAGGGACCGGGTGGTAGTTCAATCAAAACTTAAATTCCGGAAAAATGATCCGTCTGCCATGGAGGAATCATTGAATGAAAGCCTGAAGGCTCTTCAAACCGATTATATCGATATCATGCTTTTGCATGGAGCAACAGAGACAGAAGAGCTTGACAACGAGGTTCTTATGGAATTTTTTACAAAGGCAAAAAATAGTGGCAAGATCAGGGCATGTGGATTTTCAACGCATAGGAACATGGCCGAACTTGCTGAATGGAATAATTCTAGCGGATTCTATGATGTGATCATGGGTGCTTTTAATCACGCAGGTAAGTTTGTTCATTCAAAAAGCGGTTGGTCGGCCAGATGGGACCAGGAATCACTCCTTTCACAGCTTGCT
>CAYZEZ010000493.1:0-1571 GCA_964477295.1 uncultured Bacteroides sp.
GTTCTTTTAATACAGTATACATAGAAAAGCCCAGGTGGCGGAATTGGTAGACGCGCCAGGTTGAGGGCCTGGTGACCGAATTAGGTCGTGCAAGTTCGATTCTTGTCCTGGGCACAATTATTTTGTCATTATTTGATATTGACTTTATTTATTTGTTGGATAAAATTAATTTTAAAGGATTTAGACACTATCTAGGTCCTTTTTTACTCCTGGTTTTCAAATGTCACTGGTAAAATTTATGTCCTCGTGGTTATTTAACTACTATTCAAGCCACTGTCTTTGAAAAATATCCTGGAAAACGGTTTATCAGCATTAATGAATATATAGCATACCTGCATGTGCAGAGTTCAGGGGAGTTCATTCAGGGCAAAAACATGAACATGAAATTAAATGTGGAATACAATGCTCATTTCTGTTCCTTTTTCGGGAATAATTCTTCCGGCTGGAAACTGAGAATATCAGATTGGTTAAAACAGGATATGGGGGATGACCTGTTACTTACGGTTGATGAAATGCCGGTCTCTTTTAACCAGACTCCACATGAAATAAACATCCCGGCAAGCATTGGTGAAAATCATATCAGTACCAGTAAAATAAATTGAATTTTTCAAATAAAGAATAATCATGTCCGATACAACAAAACAGCAAGCTACAGTACAAGAACGTTTACTATCGCTGGATTTTTTTCGAGGCTTTACTATGTTTTTATTAATTGCAGAGTTTACCCATCTTTTTGGTTACCTGTTGGATCCCTCCTTGGATGGGACAATATTTCATTTCATCGGTAAACAGCTGCATCACCATCCATGGAACGGGCTCCATTTCTGGGACCTTATTCAGCCCTATTTCATGTTTATCGTAGGGGTGGCCATACCACTGTCTATCAATAAGCGAATCAAACAGGGACTGAAATACCCACAGTTACTGCGGCATGCCATCGTGCGATCGGTTATTCTCCTGCTACTCGGCTGGGGATTGTATTGTATCAATCCCGGGAAGATCGAATTCAGGTTCCAGAATGTATTAGCACAGCTTTCTATTACCTACCTGATTGCTTTTTTGTTGGCAAATAAGTCCGTTAGAACCCAGATCATCGTCTCATTTGCACTACTGGCCGCCACTGAGCTTATCTACAGGCTTTTCCCGGTTGAGGGCTTTAACCACCCTTTCGTGGCAAATCAAAATTTTGGGACATGGCTTGATATGGCATACGGCGGCGAGGATCTTGGAGGCCACTGGGTCTCTTTCAACGCTATACCAACCACGGCACATACTATATGGGGTGTCCTGGCAGGCAAATTACTCATGAGTGACCGCAGTCCCTGGCAAAAGATCAAAATACTGGTTATCGCCGGCGTGACTGGACTGGTTATGGGGTATGGCCTGAATCCCATAACACCGATAATCAAGCGAATTTCAACAAGTTCCTTCGTGCTTGCCAGTGGTGGCTGGACTTTCCTATCACTTGCATTCTCTTACTGGCTGGTGGATATGAAGAAACGCAAAAAATTGGCCCTGTTCTTTGCCATTGTCGGGATGAATCCCCTGTTTATCTATCTCTTTGCCCATGT
>CAYZEZ010000494.1:0-1567 GCA_964477295.1 uncultured Bacteroides sp.
GAATGGTTTATTTTCGGATTTGAAATTATACTGCTGTACAGTATAATCATAAGTCATATTCCAGGAAAAGGGACCTAGTGGCGGTTTCTCCGGATCTTCAACAAACGATTGTTTGTTAATATTACTGCTATAATCCGAAACATACACAAAATCTCTTTCGAGCAGGTCTGATATAACCTGGCCGGGTTGCAAGATTGCGAGTGATTCCTGGAACTGTCTTGGATATCCCAGGGAACCTTTTTTCCAGGATACTTTCCTGATGGCTGTTGCGTCCGGGTAGATATAATAATATTCGTCGATCCAGCATTCCCAGCCTGTCTTTTCATCAGGATGCCAGGTATTATTATAAACACTTACCGGAGCATATCTCCAGTGAACTACTGCCCGGGCTTCTGTATTTTCAATAATCCTAACATGAGAAAACCTGCAGTGTCTGTCTTGCATATGCTCAAAACACCCTTCTTTATCTTTTACTCCTTCTTCCCAGGCTTCCACGCTTTGGTCTGTCATCCAGTTTTCATTTTCCGAGACCCAGGATGCTCCGTACCTTGTACCCCTCCAGAAAACTATTTTTATAGGAGATCTGTCAAAACATATAACAATATCAGGGTCTTGATCAACAGGCCAGAGGTGATCCCATCCGGGATAGTATTTAAGTTTTGTATAAAAGGCTCCGAACCGTCCCGGATTCCGTTCAATACCAGGTAATCTCCTCGGTTGTATATCTGCAGCTGGTACTTCATATGAGTCAAAAATTGTCTTAATCATCCGGGCAGACAACTCCTGATCAAATACCGACAATTCAGCTATTATGCCATCAATACCGAAATAAGACGCGATCGTTCCCCAGGTCCGGTGAATATCAGAGGGTTTTGATTTCGCGGCAACCATACCTATCCTGTATCCGGAATGAGCATGAGTGATTTTCCCGTTAACCGGTATGCTAACCCTTAAACTGCCATTTATATAAAGATCCATATGCATATGATCCTTATACACTCCTGTGATATGTACCCACTCCCTCAGGGGTATAATCTCGGGCATACTTGTACAAGAAATCCATTGTTCTCCTATAGCACATTCAAAGGACACCTGTCCCAACGGACCAATCATCAATCTGAAGCCTTTGGTTTCGATTGATTCAGTGGTCAGAACCGGGCACCAGTTCCATGGATAACTGCCAAGTGCAATCCATGCCTGAACTGTAAATTCACCTCCGACAGATGCCAGATCCTTTCTATTACCTTTTACACAGGTAGTAAAGCCATCGAACCTGAGACCATTACCCTTTACTCCGGGAGCAAGTTCAAAATTACCTTCGATGGTATCCAGCATACAACCACTGCCATTTACCAGGTGTCTGTTAATAATTTGGTCAAAATCCCATTGCATTACCGGATCCCGGGGCTGACCTGAAATCAAAATGAGATTCATAAGCAGTACTGCTGTGCAAGATAATCGTCTGTTTCGTTGATTATTTGAACTCATTTTATTTAATGTGGTATATTTATTCTAACTGGATCATGGTTAATTTTCAAACAGCAATAAAATTATATGACTCTGATTT
>CAYZEZ010000495.1:0-1537 GCA_964477295.1 uncultured Bacteroides sp.
CTTCAACTCTTGAAGGGATCTGGAGCCAAAACGGAGGTGCCTATTTTACTAACACGTGGGTTAAAGGTGAAATAGCTATTCTGATCGCTCTTTATGTTGAAGCATCCCATCCATCTGATTTAATTTCCGGATGGAATGATTTTATTTGACTTGCGTTTTATACTTTCATAACTTTAGGTCAATTTTATGATGATGAAAATATTATTAATCTATCCCCAGTGTCCGGATTCCTTCTGGAGTTTCAAACATGCTTTGAAGTTTATTTCTAAAAAGGCAGCAATACCACCGCTTGGATTAATTACTGTATCGGCAATGCTCCCCTCGGTATGGAAAAAAAGACTGGTGGATATGAATATTGCAACACTTAAGACAAGCGACATTCAATGGGCAGATTATGTGTTTATAAGTGCCATGTATATCCAGAAAGAATCATTAAACGAAGTTATTGATAAATGTAAAAAGCTTGACAAAAAAATTGTTGCCGGGGGCCCCCTGTTCACACAGGAATACCGCAACTATCCTCAAATTGATCATTTTATCCTGAATGAAGCGGAGATCACCTTGCCACTATTTTTGAATGACTTACGTGCCGGGCAGCCCAGAAGATTATACATGACCAGTGAATATGCTGATATTTCACTGACACCGGTGCCCGATTACCATTTGTTAGAGAGAGGAAAATACGCCAATATGAATATCCAGGTTTCCCGCGGATGCCCCTATGCATGTGATTTTTGTGAAATTACAACCCTTTTGGGTCATAAGGTCAGGATGAAGGAAACCAATCAGGTTATAGAAGAGCTTGAAACGCTTTATAATCTTAATTGGCGTGGTCCGATATCTATTGTTGACGATAATTTTATCGGAAACAAAAAAGAAGTAAAATATAACCTGCTTCCGGCCATGAGAAAGTGGATGCAGGTACATAAATATCCATTTGAATTTACTACCCAGTCCACAATAAATCTTGCTGACGATGATGAACTAATGTCATTAATGATTGAAGCAGGTGTTAACTCAACATTTATCGGTATTGAAACAACTGATGAAATATCTCTCCAAAATTGCAATAAGATTCAAAATAGAAACAGGGATATGCTCCAGAGTGTAAAAAAAATGCAACAAGCCGGTATACAGGTTTCAGCAGGATTCATCGTTGGTTTTGACAGCGATTCGCCTTCTGTCTTTCAACGGCAAATTGATTTTATTCAGCAAAGTGGAATCGTATCTGCTATGGTAGGGCTGTTGAATGCACCAAAAAATACAAAGCTATACAAGCGACTGAGTACAGAAAACAGGTTAACAATCGAAGCAACCGGTAACAACACTGACTCTTCAATGAATTTTATCCCTAAAATGAATTACAAAGAACTATTGGATGGATACAGAAAAATTATTCGTAATATCTATACTACCAAGCCGTATTATAAAAGGTTACGGCAGCAGTTATTAAATTATAATCGCATTTATAAAAGGAAGATAAAGATTAGCTTTCCGCTCATCATGGCTTTCTTTAAATCATTTATTATTATCGGTT
>CAYZEZ010000496.1:0-1530 GCA_964477295.1 uncultured Bacteroides sp.
GAAGGACTATTGAAAGTAGTGGAATCTAATACTATTCCCTTTTTATTTACAGCAGCACGGCCAAGACTAAAACTGGATTGAACAAATTTAACTCGAACATCTTGCCAGTGAATCAATTCACTTAAATCAGTAAGATTGGTGATTATATTGTATTTATCTGCTGCATATTTACCAACAATATAATTCTTCCAATTTAAATTAAAATCAATAGGTATAACTACATCATCACAGTCGCCACCTTTTCCTGTTTCATGAATATGATTTCCTTCAAAGATATCATCATCATCGTTTAAAATAATTGCACTTGCTTTCATTAAATAATTTTGAACTAATTCCCTTGTTACTGGTTTCTCAATTTTTTTGTCATCTTCAAATATAATCACATTACCCATTTTTTTATTATAGCAAATACTGACTTTCTTTGGTTGAAGTAAATATACTTCTCTCATTGCACTAGCACCACCAACCGTTTCTTGGAACAATTCATTCGTTCCAGTCATATCCTGGTCATTCGTATACTTTCTTACTGCCCAATTCCAGTTGAATGGATTTTTCATGCATTTCGGTCTTACGCTCACTGTTACCCTTGCAGGTTCTCCAGGATTACTCCAAGGATCAAATATTACTGGAAACCATTGTCTTAATCCATATTTGTTCGCTTGCTGCCAATAAGAGCTATAAAACGTAAATCCTCGTATACAATCTTTATTTGCTGGTTTTAATTCCCATATTATTTCTCCAGATCCTAAGAAAGGTGTCACTTTACAATATACATATCCAAGCTGAATCCCTTGATTGATAAAAATTGGATTTGAATCTGACATTTCCGCTCCTTTTAATTCGCATACATTTTCTCCACTAATTATTTCAGTTTGCATAACAGTTAAATATACCCTGTCCCTTGCAGGGCCACTATCAGAAGACTCTTGATAAATAGCTTCCAGAATGACTCTTCCAGGCTTGACACCTTCTAAAAAGATTTCCTTTTCTACGCCTGTATTTGCATCATATTCATAATATGGCACTATCTTTTTTTCTTCTCCCCCTCCTTCTTCCTTAAATAAAGGATTCAGTTTTTTCCCTTCCTGCCAAAACAGTATATTTTCTTTTCCTTCTACAATTGATACTTTAACTTTACCGACAGGAACCTGCACGGCAACCCGCAGGTCTCCACCGGCAAACAGGTGGGAGGTGTTCCACCAGTACAACGTGATTCGTAAATAATCTGCGTTCCGTTCCTTCACCGCGTAGCCTACCAGGAACACGTCCTCACGCACTTCACACCCCGCCGCGTGGGCAACGTCCAGCACTTCATAGGGAGACACTATCGCCGGGTTGGTCAGGTTTCCTTCGGCGATGTCCGGCAGGGTATCCTCGGCCCGGTCGGCAGCCTGCGCCGCTTCCTCCGGCTGCCCGGCCTGCAGGGTAGCGTCGGTCAGGCTCAGGATTGCCCACTCCCATCCCTGGCGGCGTCGGGCCGCCGCACGCAGCGTTTCGATGGCCTGCGCCGTCTCCCCCTGCACTTCATAC
>CAYZEZ010000497.1:0-371 GCA_964477295.1 uncultured Bacteroides sp.
TGGATTTTTTAAAATTTCTGATCAGCAAACTGTTTTACAAACACCTTTTCCTTGCCATTGTTATATCCTTTTTTCTGTTGCTGATCACTTTCCTGGCATTAAGAATTTATACCAGGCACGGACAAGCCCTGAGTGTACCTGACCTCCGGGGTAAATATGAAACAGAAGTCACAGATATACTTAATGCAAAGGAGTTAAAGTATAGGATTGTCGATTCTGTTTACAATAATTAATATGAAAGGGAATAAAAAAATACCTAAATAGCTTCTCACACTGATCCAAGGAAAGTGTTGGAAATACTTCGTGAAGAAATTCGAGGTATTTTGTTAGTTTTTTACTCCTTTTTAACATTTTAATTTCTCATAGATTTC
>CAYZEZ010000497.1:381-1516 GCA_964477295.1 uncultured Bacteroides sp.
TGAATATGAAAGGGGAACTGTTGTGGATCAGAATCCCCCGCCCGAATTACAGGTTAAAAAAGGCCGTACCATTTTCCTTACGATCAATGCCATTATACCTGAGATGACCCGGATGCCTGATGTAGTCGGAATCAGCCTTCGGCAAGCGAGGGCAATCATCGAAACGGCCGGCCTGAAAATCGGCAGGCTCAGTTATGTACCTGATATTGCTGTAAATAATGTATTACAACAAAAATACAAAGGTGACGTTATTGAAGAAGGCGATTCCATTCCTAAGGGAGCAGTGATTGACCTGGTCCTGGGCCGTGGCCTGAGTGATGACAAAACAGCGGCTCCCGATCTGATTGGATTACACCTGAATACCGCCATCGATAAGATCACTGTCAGATATCTTAACCTTGGAGCGATTATTTACGATGGTACAGTGGAAACACAAGAAGATTCATTAGATGCGTTTATCTGGAAACAACGACCGGTATTTGATAGCGAGTCCCTGCTTAATCTTGGATCTGCAGTGGATATCTGGCTTACGGTCGATTCAACCAAACTCCCTGATTTTGTTATTCCGGAAGAGGAAATACCTGTGGGGAAAGATGGAAAATAGCATGAAGATATTCTCTTGCCTTATCTTTTTCTGGCTTACCTTTTCCCCGGCATATTCCCAGGAAGTCCTTATTTCAGCCCCACCTTACAACCCGGAAACCGGGGGCAACCTGACGTCTGCAAGCAGGCTGAAAGCTTCTGTTTTAGACACCATTGACATTCCATTTGTAGATGACTTCTCAAAGCTTACAGGATTTCCCGACACAGCAATATGGGCCGACAGAATGGCATTTGTAAATAATTCCTTTTCAAATACACCCGTGACTATTGGTATGGCTACACTCGATGCAATAAACTATGAGGGGAAACTAAATGGAGATACCGATACTCCATTTAAATCAGACTTCTTAACATCCAACCCAATCAATCTGGATTACCCCGGGAGGAACGATATTTATCTGAGCTTCTTTTATCAACCCCAGGGATTAGGAGATGAGCCTGAGGAGTGGGATTCTCTTATGCTGGAATTTTATGCACCCAAGCAGTTTAAATGGAATAAGGTTTGGTCTGTCCCGGGAGGGCCGGTTAAAGA
>CAYZEZ010000498.1:0-1513 GCA_964477295.1 uncultured Bacteroides sp.
AGTTACTGGATTCCAAACTGGATTTGTTGGATTCGAAAATCAAATTGTGGGAATCGAAACCGGAAGAATTAGATATCAGGTTGCATGAAATAGATGATCAGATTAAGGAGCTGGCTTTTAATCCCGGGGAATTGAATTCAAGGTTTAATAAAATTGATTCTATGATCCGTGAAATGGGAAAATCCAGGATTCCACCTGTCATCCAGGAACCGGCTTTTCAGGAAAAAGAACTGGAATTCTTTAAGGATTACAAATCCACTATCATGATGGATCCTGTTCGTCTGTTCGAAGGGACATTCCAATTATCGTATGAACGGTTACTAACTGATAGATTTTCTGTCAGTTTATCTGGATTGGCAACGTACGCGACAGAACAGGGAATGACCAGTTATTTTTTTACCAACCAGGAATTCATGTATTTCAATGCGGCGGATGATTCTTATCTGGATTATAAGGGTGAATCCATTGCTGGTGGGGGGATCATCCTGCAATGCAGGGACTACCTCCTGGCTGATTATACGTCAAGAAAACGGCCTCCACTGGGTTTATATGCTGCACCACAGTTATTATACAGGAGAATTCTGATTACCGGTGAAACCATGGAATATATTGATGAGGAATGGAAAGAAAAAGAGATAAAACAACGTTTGAATGTATTCTCAGCAGGAGCATTGCTTGGAGCCAGGATACCATTCATGAAAGTTTTATTCGTAGATGTGTTTGTGGGTGGTAATATCAGGTTAAGCAAATATGATAAGGAAGCCGGATTGACAAAGTACAAAGACTGGTATAATATAGATTTCTCGGGGGTTTTCCCAACTGCAGGTATCGGGATAGGCATCTTGAAATGATCGGCAAAAATAGTCCCTGCAAGCTGGAATTTGAATAGTTTTTTCTATTTTGGATAAAATTTGATGAATATTTCTCAGAACCGGAGTAATATGCTTGCAGACGTTTACGAAAAACTGGCTGACTATCTTGATTCATTACCCGCCGGATATCGACGGACTGAGAGCGGTGTGGAACTTCGTATTCTGAAACGGCTTTTTACACCTGAAGACGCCGAACTGGCAATGCATTTGACATTGATTCCTGAAAAGCCCGTTGTTATCGCTTACAGAGCAGGAATAAGCGTTGAGGAGGCTGAAAGGCGTTTGTATGAAATGGACAAAAAAGGTCTGATTTTCAGCGTTCAAATCCGGAACAAACCGCTGAGATACCGGATCGATCAATTTATTGTGGGTTTCTGGGAAGGTCAGGTTAACCATCTGACACCTGAGCTTGTGCGGGATTTCGAAGAGTATTTACCAGTTTTTGTTAACCTTGATACATGGCAAAAAGTTCCTCAGTTGAGAACAATACCTGTGGGAGAGAGCATTCAGGCATGGACAGAAATACTGGCTCATGAGCAGGCAATAAAACTTGTTGCTGTCCATAAAAAATTTGCTGTTCTCAACTGTATTTGCCGGCAAGAGCAGCATATTCTGGGAAAGGGGTGTGACAAACCGATGGA